>JBKBSI010000082.1:0-13362 GCA_046291745.1 Pseudomonas sp.
CCGGATGCTCGACCCGGCAGGCTACGCACCAAGTAGCCCGGACGGTCACTAGCGAAGGGCGGCCCTTGAGGTCATCCATGGTGATGGCGGGTTTGCCCTCCTCCACCGATTCCAGGGCAAACACCGGAAAGGGTTTGCCAATCAGTACCGAGGGCAGATCTTCATTGTCCAGATACAGGCCCTTGAACAGGAACACCAGCATCATCAGGAACAGTGCCAGTGGCACCAGCATCAATGCCCTTCTCATGGGCTTGCCTCCCCAGCCAGCTTGGCCGCATGGCGTTCGCGGCTACGCAGACGATAGCGTTTGTCGCTGGCCGCCAGCAGACCGCCAAAGGTCATAAACAGACCACCCAACCAGATCCAGCGAACAAAGGGTTTGATGTGTACGCGCATGGCCCAGGCATCCTCTCCCAGCGGTTCACCCATGGCGACGAACAGGTCGCGGGTAAAGCCTGCGTGAATGGCAGCCTCGGTCATCAGCTGATTCTGTACCGTGTACAGACGCTTCTCCGGCCGCAGGGTGGTGATCTGTCGATCGCCCTTGTAGACATCCAGCACTACCTTGTCAGAGACCCAGTTGGAGCCCTCGCGGTGGGCCACGCCCTGATAGACGAAGGTGTAGCCGCCTAGGTCCAGGCGGTCGCCTGGCCCCATGCGCAGGTCACGCTGGCTATCAAACAGACTGGCGCCCACCACACCGACGGCGCATACGGCCATGCCGATATGCGCCAGGGTCATGCCCCAGTAACTGCGCTGCAATCCCGTCAGCCCCTTGAGCAGACCCTTGTGCCGGGTCTTGTTGTACATGTCCTTGAGGCTCATGCCGGTAACCCAGAACACCAGCAGTAACATGCTGCCCACCGCCAGATGGTGCTCACCAATCCAGACCGCCAGCACTACCGCTGCAACAGCGGAGCCCGCCAGTACCCACTTGAGCTGACCGAACAGCCAGCGTACCGGGGTATCCTTCCAGCGGCTGAGCATACCGACGCCCATGGCGGCCATCAGCAGGGCCATGAGCGGGATGAACAACGCGTTGAAGTACGGCGGGCCAACCGACACCAAAGTGCCGCTGATGGCGTCCAGCGCCAACGGATAGAGGGTGCCGAGCAGGATCATCAGCGCCGACACCACCAGAATCACGTTATTGATCAGCAGAAAGGTTTCCCGCGACCACAGGGCAAAGCCTATCTGGCTTTTGACTGCCGGTGCGCGCAAGGCATACAGCAGCAACGAGCCACCGGTAACAATCAGCAGGAAGGCAAGGATAAATACCCCGCGCTCAGGATCGGTAGCAAAGGCGTGTACCGAGGTCAGCACCCCGGAACGCACCAGGAAGGTACCCAGCAGACTCAGGGAGAAGGTAGCGATGGCCAGCAGTACCGTCCAGCTCTTGAACACGCCACGTTTTTCCGTGACCGCCAGCGAGTGAATCAGCGCGGTGCCGACCAGCCAGGGCATAAAGGAGGCATTTTCCACCGGGTCCCAGAACCACCAGCCGCCCCAGCCAAGCTCGTAATAGGCCCACCAGGAGCCCAGGGCGATGCCCAGGGTCAGGAAGGCCCAGGCGATGATGGTCCAGGGCCGCGACCAGCGCGCCCAGGCGGCATCCAGACGGCCGCCAAGCAGCGCAGCGATGGCAAAGGCAAAGGCCACGGAAAAGCCGACATAGCCCATATACAGCATCGGCGGATGCACGATCAGCCCGAAGTCCTGCAGCAGCGGGTTGAGGTCGTTGCCATCGGCGGGATAGAACGGCAACTGACGGTCAAAGGGGTTGGAGGTCATCAGCATGAACAGCAGGAAGCCGATGCTGATCATGCCCATTACTGCGAGGACGCGGCTGAGCATTTCGTCTGGCAGGTCGCGGGAAAAGATTGCCACCGCCAGGGTCCAGCCCGAGAGGATCAGTGCCCACAGCAGCAGCGAACCTTCGTGGCCGCCCCATACCGCACTGATCTGGTAGTACCAGGGCAATGCCGAGTTGGAATTGAGTGCTACGTAGGTAACGCTGAAGTCGTTGGTCAAAAACGCGTGCACCAGGCACAGGAAGGCAAAGAGCACAAAAAGGAACTGGGCGATTGCCGCAGGCTGGGCAAAGCCCATCGCCAGGGTGTCGCCGCGCCAGGCTCCATACAGCGGCAGAGTGGACTGCAGGACCGACAGTATCAGCGCAATAATCAGGGCAACTTGCCCAAGTTCGGGAATCATCTCGCCTCCATGTCAGTAACTGGATGCCGCTTCGGCATCCAGTCTCATCTGGTTAACTTTTTCCATCGCCTGGGCCACTTCCGGCGGCATGTACTCCTCGTCGTGCTTGGCCAGCACCTCGTCGGCCATAAGCATGCGATCCTCATTCAACCGACCCAGGGCAACGATGCCCTGCCCTTCGCGAAACAGATCCGGCAGGATGCCGCTGAAAGCAATAAGCACCTGCTTGTCGCCATCAGTTACCGCAAACTGCACGTCCAGATTTTCCGTGGAGCGCTGCACGCTGCCGTCAACCACCAGGCCGCCAGCACGGATACGGGTATCCACTGGCGCCTCGCCATTGGCAATCTGGCTCGGGGTGTAGAACAGGTTGATGTTCTGACTCAGGGCCATAAGCGCCAGGGCGACGGCAGTAGCCACCCCGAGCAGGGCCAGCATGATCAGACCCAGTTTTTTCTTGCGCTGCGGGTGCATCACAATCCTCCACGGCGCTGACGGCGCGTCAACGACTTGATCAATTGCCGCTTGGCTATCAGCGGCTCGACAACGTTCAGTACCAGCACAACAATGGTGATGGCGTAGGCGGCCCAGACATAGGGCCCATGGCCGCCCATGGCGAACCACTCGAAAAAGGCACTCATGGGGTTTTCTCCAGCATGTCGCGCACCCAGCGCGTGCGGTATTCACGGTGCAGCACTTCCAGGCGCATGCGCAGCATCAGGCACAGTCCGAACAGGGCGTAGAAACCCAGCACCATCAACAGCAGCGGAAACCACATCTCGATCGGCATGGCCGGTTTTTCCGTCAACTTGAAGGTGGCCGGCTGGTGCAGGGTGTTCCACCAGTTCACCGAATACTTGATGATCGGAATATTCACCACGCCAACAATCGCCAGCACTGCGGTGGCCTTGGCCGAGGTCTCGCGATTGGTGATGGCATGCCCGAGGGCGATGATGCCGAAGTACAGGAACAACAGAATCAGCATCGAGGTCAGGCGCGCATCCCAGACCCAGTAGGTACCCCAGGTCGGCTTGCCCCAGATGGCGCCGGTAATCAGGGCCAGGAGGGTCATCCAGGCGCCAATGGGTGCGGCGCATTGCAGCGCGACATCGGCCAGCTTCATGCGCCATACCAGGCCCACCACGCCACAGACCGCCAGCATGATATAGGCCGACTGCGCGACGAAGGCCGCAGGGACGTGGATGTAGATGATGCGGAAGCTATTGCCCTGCTGATAGTCCTGGGGCGCAAACACCAGCCCCCATATGCCGCCTACCAGCAACAGCGCAATGCTGGCCAGGGCGAACCAGGGCAGCCAGCGGCCGCTGATGTCATAGAACCATTTGGGCGAACCCAATTTGTGGAAAAAACTCCAGTTCATCGTCGACCTTCTCCGCAATTCATTCGCTTACCCCGATGCGCAGGCCCGCAGCAATCGCCAAGGGCGCCAGGCTCAGGCTGAGCATCGCCAGGCAGCCCAGCCAGAGGGCGTAACCTGCGGTCGGCAGTCCTTGCATCGCTGCTTCGACTGCACCGGTACCCAGAATCAGCACCGGAATGTACAGGGGCAGGATCAATAGGGCCAGCAAAACACCCCCGCCCTTCAGCCCCACGGTCAGGGCTGCGCCGACGGCGCCAAGCAGACTCAGTACCGGCGTGCCGAGCAACAGGCTCAGGCACAGCACCGGCAATACCGAGGGCGGTAGTGACAGCATCAAACCAAATAGCGGCGCCAGCAGTACCAGCGCCAGACCGCTTACCAGCCAGTGATGCAGTACCTTGACCAGCACCATCAGCGCCAATGGATGTGGCGACAACACCCATTGCTCAAGGGATCCATCCTCATAGTCGCTACGGAACATGCCATCCAGCGACAGCAATGTGGCCAGCAGTGCTGCCACCCAGATCACTCCGGGCGCCATGACGCGCAACATGCCGGGCTCGGGGCCCACCGCCAGCGGAAACAGGCTGATGACAATGGCAAAGAACACCAGCGGGTTCAACAGGTCGCCCGGACGCCGCCAGGCCAGACGCCATTCACGGCAAAACAGCAACCAGACGACATTGCGCATCAGGCCACCTGTCCCAGATCCAGCCGCCGCAGACTATCCAGGTGGTCAAGACTGTGATGGGTGGTGAGTATGACAATACCGCCGCGTTCGGCATGCTCCAGCACTTGGGCTTCCAACACACTGACCCCAGCACGGTCGATGGCGGTAAAGGGCTCGTCGAGAATCCAAACCGGCTGGCTCTCGAGGCGCAGGCGCGCCAGGGCGACCCGGCGCTGCTGTCCTGCGGACAACTGATAGCAGGGCACATCCTCAAAGCCGCGTAGACCGACCTGCTCCAGCGCCTGCCATATAGCATCGGTGCTGACTGGCTGATTCAGCGCACAGAGCCAGGCCAGATTTTCTTCGGCGCTGAGCATGCCCTTGACCGCAGGGGCATGACCGATAAACAGCCGACTCTGGCGCCAGCGTTCACGCCCGGCGCCGCCGAATACCGACTCCTCGGCGTAGCGCACATCACCACCCGCAGCAGGTAGTAGCCCAGCGAGAATGCGCAGCATACTGGTCTTGCCCGAGCCATTGGGTCCGGCAACCTGCAGCACCTCACCCGGCTCAAGCCGCAGGGACACCCCTTCGAACAGCGAGCGTTGATCACGTTCGCAGGCCAATTGGTGGATGTCGATTGCCAATGCTTTCACCGGTTCTCCAGACGGACATATTCATGTTTGGCTGCGCGGTGCCGCTATACTTTTACGGGCACTTTACGAGCACTTTTACAACCGCTTGCAGCAACACTCTAGGTGAGCAGTTGTTACTACCAATTTTCATTCGTTTTCAAGCAGTTGCCCAGCAGGCAAGCGCAGGCCTTGTGAGCTGTGCCATTATACATACAGCCCCCCTGCCAAGGGTTGTGATTTACATCAACATGTGACCACATGACATCCGATATCCGACTCCCGCCGATCCTGCCGGGCCCAAGCGTGACGGGGCCTGCCGCCAAACCAGCCGACCCTGGCGCGATGGTTCTGCAATTGCTGCGTCCGATTGACGCACTGCTATTGCCGGCGGGTCAAACACGCCCCGCGGAGGTGGTCAGCAGCAATGCCAAGGGCTCGCAGTTTGATCTGGTGCTGCGGCTGATGCAAACCGCAGATGCACCCGCCAGGGAGATCCCCGCCACCAGCCCACGGCCACTGACCAATGGCACCCAACTGGTTATACAGGCGGTCAGCCAAACCCAGTTGATGGCTATTCTGCAACCCACTGCCAGCACCGCTGCGCGCGAACCCCTGGTAAAGCTCGACCCGGCACAGTTCCCGGTAGGCACGCGGGTACAGCTGGAAGTGGTCAGCCAGCAGCAGTTGCAGCTGCGCAGCGAACAGGCCCGGTTTGCCGTACTGGCCAAGCTATTGCAGGGCCCTGCTGCAGGCAGTCTGCTTAACCTGAGTAGCAGCAAGGTAGTACCGCCCGGCACCCTGATCAGTGCCCAGGTAGGACCACAGGGCGAATTGCGCGTACCCGACCCTGGCCGCCAACAGCTAGCCCTGACCCTGATGCAGGGGCTGCGCGAGACACTGCAGCGGCAGGCACCCGCAGAACCTTTGCTGGCCGGGCTGGAACGTCTCAGCCAGCAACCGCAGATGCGCGGCACCAGCCTGCCGCCGAGCCTGGACAATGCTGTGCGCCAGGTACTCCAGCAGGTCGCCAACCTGCCACAGTTGACCAGCGCCCGCGGTGTGGAGCAGGCGATATTACGCAGTGGCTCCTTTCTGGAACCTAACCTGCTGAAACTGAGCAATATGCTCAAGGCCGAAACGACGGTCGCTCCCAACCAGAGCACTGCCAACCAGAGCACCTTGGCCGAAGGCCGGGCCGATCGCAATGCTGTATCACCTGCCGCGAGCTTGCCAGCTCTGAGCAAGTTGATCGCCGCACTCTCGGCGCAACCGGTAGGTGTGGACAGCCCGGCCCTGCCCGGCGCTGACCTCAAGGCCTCACTGATCAACCTGCTGCTGCAACTGCAGCAACAGCTACCCGGCGCTACGCTCAAGGCCATGGGGTTGGCGCCCGACCCTTGGCAACAGGGTCATGCGATAGTACCCAGCGGCGCTTTCCCGCTGCCTGCGCGGGCCATGCAAGCGCTGACCGAGGCCCCTGACCTGGGCGCACTGCTGCGCCTGACCGCCGCCCTGCTCTCGCGTATCCAGCATCATCAACTGCAGAGCGTGGGCCAATCGCAAACCTTCAGCGATGGCACCACCCAGACCACCTGGCAACTGGAAATTCCGCTACGCGATGGCCAACAGTTCAGCCATGTGCAGGTACGTATCCAGCGCGATGATGATGCCCAGAGCAAAAACAGTAAGCAGGAGCAGACGCCACACTGGGAGGTGCGACTGGCGTTCAACCTTGATCAGTTGGGCGCGCTGCAGGCCATCGCCCGGCTATACAAGGGCCGCGTCAGCACCGAGTTCTGGGCCGAACAGGCACATACCCTGGTGCTGCTCGATAGCGAATTGACGCAGTTGCGAGACCGGCTGCTGGCCAAGGGGCTGGAAGTCGGAGAACTGAGCTGCCACCGGGGCACCCCGCCACAACCCAACCGGCCAGTGCAGCAGAGCTGGATTGACGAGGTGACCTGATGAAAAAGGAACGCGAGGCCATAGCCCTGCTCTACGAAGGGGATCAAGCACCCACCCTGACCGCCAAGGGCGAAGGAGAACTGGCCGAACAGATCATCCAGTTGGCGATGGATTACGAAGTGCCAATCTATGAGAACGCCGAACTGGCGAAGGTATTGACTCGATTGGAACTGGGGGATCAGATTCCCGAGGCGCTGTATCGCACCATAGCCGAGATCATTGCCTTTGCCTGGTACTTGAAGGGCAAGGCACCTGAGGGGTTTGAACCAGAGGATTATCAATAATCAAGCTAGGCGTCGCGCCGCGCAGCGTGCAGCTTGGCGACCAACTCGGCCTCAGCCTTGGACAGGCCGCAGGACTGGGTCAGGTCCTCAACACTGGCACCCATACCCACCAGCCGTGCCGCCTGGTTGTAGGGCATTGACTGGGGGTCGGTCTGCTCGATACGTAGCTGCTTTTCTTCCATGCGGTTGAACTGCTCACGCAGGGCTACCAGCTCCTCGCCCATGCGAATAGTGCCCTGCTGATAGGTACCGAGCTCCGCTTTCAGGCGTTGCAAACGCTCCTGCTGTTGCTGATCCTGCTCCTGCAACTGCTTGGCCAGGCGTCGCCCGGCCAGAAACAGGGCAAGCAAAGCTGCGATCAGGGCGCCAAGCCCCAACCCGAGTAACAACATCAGCCACGCATCGGGGTTGCCCATGCTGATCAGAAGCCCTGCAGCTCGGCCCACTCATCTTCGGTCATCATCTTTTCCAGATCGACCAGAATCAGCAGTTCGTTGTTCTTGTTGCAGACGCCCTGGATAAACTTGGCCGATTCATCGGTGCCGACATTCGGGGCGGTCTCGATTTCCGACTGACGCAGGTAGACCACTTCAGCCACGCTATCGACCAGAATACCAACTACCTGCTTGTCCGCTTCGATAATCACTATGCGGGTATTGTCGGTGATCGGCGAGGGCGTCAGGCCGAAACGCTGGCGCGTATCTATAACGGTGACCACGTTGCCGCGCAGGTTGATGATACCCAGCACGTAGGACGGTGCACCGGGAACCGGGGCTATCTCGGTGTGGCGCAGCACTTCCTGCACCTGCATGACGTTGATGCCGTAGGTCTCGTTGTCCAGGCGGAAGGTAACCCATTGCAGGATCGGATCTTCAGCGCCTTGAGAGGTATTGTTTTTCATTGTCGTGATTCCCGATCATCTGTGAAACCGACCGCCAGGTCGGCCCATTGGTTACTATTCATTATCGTCATGCTTGCCACCTTACGCCAGTGCCCGGCCAGAGGCATCGACACGCGACTGACCACTGCCCGCCGCGATCAGCCCGGCAAGGGCCGAAACATCAACCAGCGCACACATGTGCTCGATCACGGTGCCCGCCAGCCAGGGCCGTTTGCCCTGCTGCGAGCGCCACTTGATCTGCTGCGGACTGAGCTTCACCGACTGACTCACGCCGTGCACCGCCAGCCCCCATTCGTGGCCCTCTACCGAGATGACGAAGCGCAGGTCTTCCTGCAATGCCGGGGTATAGCGCTCGGGCATGACCCAGCGGGCGGTATCCAGCACCTTCAGGTTACCGGCAGGTGTGGCCATGATACCGAGGAACCAGTCTGGCTGGCCGAACAGGGGAGTAATCTCCTTGTCCAGCGGGTGTATGGTGCCAAGCAGAATCAAAGGCACCGCCAGGGTCAAGCCGCCCACATCGAACAACAGCGCCTCGAAGGGCTGTTCACGCCAGTTCGGCTGTTCGACCAGCGGCGGCTCGGGTTGCGGCTCGGGCTTGGGCGCCACAACAGCGGCAGGCTCAGGTTGCCGTACCACAGGATTGATGCTGGGTGCTGCAGGCTGAGGCACGACAGGCAGCTCAACAGCCTGTTCGGCCAGGGTCAACTCCTCTGCAGCATCTTGCAGCAGCGCATCCAGATAACTCTGGATGGTCTGTTGTGGAATGAACTGCTGCACAGGTAAGGGTTTGGTCATGATTCGCTTGTCGTGTTGGCTGGGTTTGCAAGGCCGCGCGCTGGCAGCCTGACTGTATAGCATATCGGCCGCAATCGAAGCGGCATTAGCACTAATTGCATCAGGCCACCTGCTCGCGTCGTGCTACCGACTGGGCCAGCAGATAGCGCAGCAGTGCGCGGTAGGCGAGCACGCCACGGGCGCTGCTATCCAGCCGCGACGGCACTAGGCCAGCAAGACTGGCATCACGCAATTTGGTATCAATGGGCACATAGGCCTGCCAGAGATGATCGCCATAATCCCGGCGCAGCACCTTGAGGGTGATCAGGGAGGCCTGGGTACGACGGTCGAACAGGGTCGGCACTATGGTGTAGGGCAGTGCCTGCTTGCGCGAGCGGTTGATCATGTCCAGCGTATGCACCATGCGCTCCAGCCCCTTGAGCGCCAGAAACTCGGTCTGCACCGGAATCACCAGCTGTTCGCAGGCGGCCAGGGCGTTGATCATCGATACGCCAAGCAAAGGTGGGCTATCGATAATCACGAAGTCGAAGTCATCCCACAACTGCGTCAGTGCCCGCGACAGCACCAGGCCAAAGCCACCCTGGGTCGCCGACTGACGCTCCAGGGTAGCCAGCGAGGTACTGGAGGGCATGAGGCGGATATGTTCGTGCGAGGTGCTCAATAACAGCGCTTCGGCCAGCCCGTCGGGCACCTTGCCGTTATGCTGGAACAGATTGAATACGCTGCTGGTGAGGCTGTCGGGATCATGGCCAAAATAACTGGTCATGGAACCGTGCGGGTCCAGGTCGACCACCAGTACACGCTGACCCTGATCGGCCAGCAGGCCAGCCAGTGCCACCGCCGTGGTGGTTTTACCCACCCCGCCTTTCTGATTGGCCACGGCCCAGACTTTCATACCCCTCCTCCTGGATTCCGCGTTGGCACCGGGCCAGCGCGGCACATCCACAAACGACGACAAACTGACAGATTCAGCCTGCCTTGACAATGGAACTGATTACTCTGCAGGAGCTGTGCCAGTCTGGCTACGCGCTTCCCGCATGCGATCCACATCCCTGGGGTTTTCGCTGTCAAAAGCCTGGTGGCGGGTGTCAAGAAAACGTGACACCAGCAATACCACTCGCCTGTTGGCACGCCGTCCGGCGGCCGTGGTGTTGTCCGCTACCGGGCGGAATTCGCCGTATCCCACCGCCGCCAGACGATCCGGCGATACGCCACCGGTGCCCAACATGCGCACCACGCTGGCGGCGCGGGCAGCAGACAACTCCCAGTTGGTAGGATACAGCCGCGAGTTGATAGGAATATTGTCGGTAAAGCCTTCCACATGTATGGGATTGTCATAGGGTGACAGGATATTGGCAATACGCTCAATCAGATTGAACGCCTCATCCAGCGGCAGGGCATCGCCACTGGGAAACAGCAGACTGGAATTCAGCTCGATTTCGATCCAGAGTTCGTTGCCGCGCACTTCCAGGTCGCCGGCCTGAATCAGATCACCGAAGGCCGACTGCATGGCCTGGGTAATGTCATTCAGCGCATCACTACCGGCACCGCTGCCATCGCCATCGTTGCCGAGCAGCCCCGGCTCCTCACTACGACCTATCCCGCGCGGCACTTCCAGTCCCACCTGAATCGGGTCGATGGCGCGCTGGGGCTGGTTGAAGGCGCCCACCAGGGTATCGGAAAGCACCTTGTACTTACCCTCGTTAACCGAGGAAATGGAGTACATGACGACAAAAAAAGCGAACAAAAGCGTAATGAAGTCGGCATAGGAAACCAGCCAACGCTCATGATTTTCGTGCTCTTCCTGTCGGCGACGGCGCATTGCTCAGGTCCCCTGCGCGGATGATGTCACGGCGTGCTACTCCAGGAAGCCTTCAAGCTTCATTTCGATGGAGCGCGGGTTCTCCCCTTCGGCAATCGACAGCAGCCCTTCCAGCAGCATCTCGCGGTAGCGCGACTGTTCCAGCACTACCGATTTCAACTTGGCGGCCACCGGCAGCAACAGCAGGTTGGCCAGCGCCACACCGTAGATGGTGGCAACAAAGGCTACGGCAATGCCGGTACCCAGGGCCGAAGGATCGGCCAGATTACCCATCACGTGAATAAGACCCATGACCGCACCGATAATACCGATGGTCGGGGAGTAACCGCCCATGCTTTCGTAGACCTTGGCAGCCATCAGGTCGTGGCTTTCGCGGGTCAGCAGGTCCACTTCCAGAATGCTACGCAGGGCTTCCGGCTCGCTGCCATCGACCAGCAACTGCAGGCCCTTGCGGGCAAAAAAATCCGCTTCCAGCTCGGCGATCTGCTCCAGACCCAGCAGGCCTTCCTTGCGCGCGATAGTGCTCCAGCCGATGACTTGGCTGATACCTTCCTGCAGACGGTTACGCGGCGGAAAGAAAATCCAGCGGACGATAACCAGGGCGCGCTTGAACACCTTGAGCGGGGTCTGAATAAAAGCCGCGCCCAGGGTGCCACCAAAGACGATCAGTGCAGCAGGGCCGTTGAGCAGGGCCCCGGCGTGCCCACCCTCGAGGTAGTTACCCCCGAGAATGGCCACGAATGCCAGAATAACGCCAATGATGCTGAGAATGTCCATCAGATAAGCTCTGCCAGATAACGTCCGATATCATCCAGACTATAAATGCCATCGGCGAGGTTTGCCTTGGCAATTGCCATGGGCATGCCGTAGATGACACAGCTGGCCTCGTCCTGCGCCCAGATGTCGCTACCGGCGCTCTTGAGCATGCGCGAACCTTCGCGGCCGTCGGCGCCCATACCGGTAAGAATCACACCCAATACCTTGTCTCTGAAAGTCTTGGCAGCAGAGCCGAAAGTCACGTCGACACAGGGCTTGAAGTTCAGTCGTTCGTCACCGGGCAGTATGCGCACCACGCCACGGCCATCAAGCATCATCTGTTTGCCGCCGGGGGCCAACAGCGCCAGACCGGGACGCAGAGTGTCACCGTCGACCGCCTCCTTGACGCTGATACGGCAGAGCTTGTCGAGACGTTCGGCGAAAGCCTTGGTGAAGGCCGCAGGCATATGCTGCACCAGCAGCAACGGCGAGGGGAAATTGGCTGGCAGTTGCGTCAGAACCCTTTGCAAGGCCACCGGTCCACCAGTGGAGGTGCCGATGGCGACCAGTTGGTAGTGTTTTTTGCGCGGCGCCGGACTGTTACGCGTCGGAGCAGTGGCCGGTGCCGGGCGCGCGGCAGGTATACCGGCAGGCTTGCTGGCGCCGCCGGACAGGCCGGTTGGCGGAGTAGAAACCGCAGGCGCATGACTGGCCGCACCAAGCCCCAGGGAGCGACGGTTGGTCCGCGCCAGGGTATGCACCCGCTCGCACAGCAACTGCCGAACCTTGTCCGGATTCCGGGAAATATCCTCGAAGTTTTTCGGCAGATAATCCGCAGCACCTGCATCGAGGGCATCCAGGCTGACGCGGGCGCCTTCATAGGTAAGCGAGGAGAACATCAACACCGCTGTGGGGCAACGCTGCATGATTTCGCGGACTGCGGTGATGCCATCCATTACCGGCATCTCGTAATCCATGGTGACCACGTCAGGGCGCAGGCTCAGGGTCTGATCCACCGCTTCGCGGCCATTGGAGGCCGTGCCGACCACCTGGATTTGCGGATCACCCGCAAGAATCTCAGTTACCCGGCGGCGAAAGAACCCCGAATCGTCCACCACCAGCACCTTGACCGCCATAATCTCTCCTGAAAGCTCGGCCGCCTGTCATGCAGACAGCCGACCGTAGTATGCGTAGATGTCGCCAGTCAGCGACAACATCCCTGTAGCCTTAGCCCCTGCGGGCGTAACGCTTGAGCAGGCTGGGTATATCGAGGATCAGGGCGATGCGGCCATCACCGGTAATGGTCGCGCCAGACATGCCTGCGGTACCCTGTAGCATACGCCCAAGAGGCTTGATCACCACCTCTTCCTGGCCAACCAGTTGGTCAACCACAAAGCCGACCCGCTGGGTACCCACTGAAACGATGACCACACTGGCAGCGGAGCGGTCAGTGGTGTCCTCGATACGTGGCATCAACCAGCGCTTGAGGAAGAACAGCGGCAGCGCCTTCTCCCGGACGATAATGACTTCCTGCCCGTCGACCACGTTGGTACGTGACAAATCGAGGCTGTAGATTTCGTTGACGCTGACCAGTGGCAAGGCAAAGGCCTGATCCGCCAGCATGACCATCAGCGTCGGCATGATCGCCAGGGTCAGGGGTACCTTGATAGCGATTCGCGAGCCCTGGCCCTTGGTCGATTCGATGCCGATGGTGCCGTTGAGCTGGGAAATCTTGGTCTTGACCACATCCATGCCCACACCTCGACCGGACACGTCGGAAATCTCGGTCTTGGTAGAGAAGCCCGGGGCCAGGATCAGGTCGAAGCATTCGCTCTCGGTCAGGCGATCGGCGGCGTCCTTGTCCATCATGCCCTTCTCGACCGCCTTGGCACGCAGTACTTCAGCGTCCATGCCACGGCCATCGTCGGTGATGGTC
>JBKBSI010000083.1:0-239 GCA_046291745.1 Pseudomonas sp.
GACCGGTTATGCGGATATCAGCACCACGGTGCGCGCCATCAACGAGGGGCGTATATACCGCTATATCAGTAAACCCTGGGATGATGCCGAGTTGTTGATGACGATGCATCAGGGGCTGGCCTTTCAGCTGTCCGAGCGCGAGCGCGAGCGCCTGGAAAAACTCACCCAGGCACAAAACGATGAGCTGCTTGAACTGAATGAAACTCTCGAGTTCAAGGTCAAGGCGCGTACGTCCGAGT
>JBKBSI010000083.1:249-13315 GCA_046291745.1 Pseudomonas sp.
TTTTGCCGAACTCAAGCGCAGCTATGTAGTGAGCACCCAGGTTTTTGCCACCATGCTGCAGCAGCGTCTGCCACGCGAACGGCAGACCAATGAAGCGGTCATCAGCCTGGTAAAAGCCTGGGCAGAGCGACGCGACATGCCGCCAGCCGAGCGTGAAAACCTGACCATGGCTGCCGCGCTTTACAACATCGGCAAAGTCACCTGGAACGATGATCTGCTGTCCAAGCCCGCTGACCTCCTTTACAAGGAATACCGGCAGATATACCGGCAATATCCTGAAATTGGTGAAGGTTTTCTGATGGCACTGGAGCCGCTGCAGGATGCGGCGCGCCTGATTCGCCAGCATATGGAACGTTGGGACGGCCTTGGCTTTCCGGACAAGTTGCAGGGTGCGGCCATACCTCTGGGTGCGCAGATGCTGCGTCTGGCGGTTGAGTTCGTCGAACTGCAGGCCGGCATAGTGCTGGATCACAAGGTCAACCGCGACAACGCCCTGGCCTGGGTCAAGCGCTACAGTGGCAAGCTCTACGATCCTGTACTGGCTGACGAGTTTATCGGCTTCTGTCGGCAGCAACTGAGTGACCCGGATGCCCCGCATTACGATGAGCTGCTACTGGATACTCGACGCGCAAGCCCAGGCATGTCTCTTAGCCGTGATCTGTATGCCGCCAACGGCTTGTTGTTGCTCAATGCCGGCAAGCTGCTGACCCGTACCTTGCTCGACAAGCTAACGTCCTTTGAAGTGACCGAAGGCGTCCGCTACCCCCTTTATGTGCAAGCACCCAGTGCGCCTGAAAGCCAACTGCCTGGCAAGGAAAAAAGTCTATGATTCGCATCCAGATCGTCGATGATGAGCCCAACGTTCTCAACAGTCTGCGCCGAGTATTGCGCTCAGACCAGTGGCAGCTCGAATGCTGCAGTAACCCCCATGAAGCCCTGGAAGCGCTGCAGCATGATGAGTACGCAGTGATTATCTCCGACTACCAAATGCCCGGGCTGGATGGCGTTACCTATCTGCGCTTCGCGCGCCAGCGGCAGCCGGATGCGGTGCGTATGGTGCTGACCGGTCAACATGATCGGGAGGCCATGCTGCGAGCCATCAATCAAGCTGAGATCCACCGTTTTCTCTTGAAGCCCTGGGACGATTACGAGTTGCGGACTGCCGTGCAATCCGCCGCAGCGCTGTACGGCGTGCGGCAGGAAAACCGTCGGCTGCTGGAGCAGGTACGGCGCCAACAGCAAAGCCTTGACGCGCAAGCCCAGGAGCTTGCCAGGCTGGAACGCGAACATCCGGGGCTGGTGCATGTGCTTCGAGATGAAGATGGCGCGGTACTGATCGACGATGAGCAGGACCGCGATGCAGAGTGAGGCGACCGCAGAAGGTCTGCGCCTGACCATCAAGCTGGTTTTCTACGGGCCCGCTCTTAGCGGCAAGACGACCAACCTGATGCAGTTGCATGATCGTTTGCAACCTCAGCGCAAGGGCGAATTGATGATCCTTGAAACCAAGGATGATCGCACCCTGTTCTTTGACATGCTGCCGATCGGCCTGCGTCAGAGCAATGGTCTGGATATTCGCCTGAAGCTGTTCACCGTGCCGGGGCAGGTTCAGCACGACAGCACGCGCAAGGCGGTGATGTCGCGGGCGGATGGCGTGATCTTCGTCGCCGATTCCGATCCAGTGCAACAGGACAACAATGCTGCAGCGTTCGACAACCTCGCCGATAACCTGCAGAAGCTTGGTATGTCTATCGAAAACCTGCCGTTGGTGGTGCAGTTCAACAAGCGTGACTTGGCGGCCGCGGTGCCCGAAGCGACATTGCAGGAGATCTGGCGCGATACGCCCTGGTCGCCACTGGTCATGGCTACGGCATTGCGTGGGGAAGGGGTGGTCGAAACCTTTGAACGCTTGCTGGAGCGACTTTATGGCGGGCTGGATGACGAATTTGCGCTAGCGACCAAATACGGATTGGACAAGACAGGGTTTGTTGAACAGTTAAGTCGGTCGGAATAAAGAGGTGAATAATGCATGACTTCGACGACGATCCACAGTTCGACGACCTGCTCAAGGAGCCGCGTCAGCGAACACTGCTCGGCTTGCTTGGGGAATTGACCGGAGCAACCTGGCACTTCCATGCGCAGTCCAAGCCGAGCGTCCAGGCTGTGCAGTATCAGCTTGAAGATCTTGTCTGGCTGGACTGCGAAGACCCAGCGCAGAACACCGACGCGGCGCGGCAACTGGTCGAATTCGTACTCTCCTATGTGGGCAAATACCGGCTCGCGGCCTCGGTGCATCTGGATGCCACCCAAGCCGGTTATGCCGAATTACAGCGCCAGAACGAAGCCCTGAAACTGTCAGAACAACGCTACCGTGACCTGTCCGAGTCGCTGCAACAACGTGTTGAGGAACAGGTAGCGACCATCCAGCAAGCCCAGCAGCAGCTTTACGACAGCGCCCGGCTGCGCTCTGTCGGTCAGTTGGCGGCAGGTGTCGCGCACGAGATCAATAATCCGATCGGCTTTATCAGCAGTAACCTGACCGTCGCCCAGGAGTATCTGGGCGAACTGCTAGGGAAGCTCCCTGCCGACCAACAGGACGATTTTCTGGTCGCTGACTTTACCCAACTGCTGGCAGAGTCTTCTACCGGTGCCAAGCGCATTGCCGCTATCGTTGCTGACCTGAAAACCTTCTCCAATATCAATCAGGAGCCTTGTCAGCATTGCGACATCGATGCCTTGCTGGCAACAGCGATTCGGCTTACCCAGGCGGAATTTGGCAGTTCGGTGAAAGTTGACCTGGTTCAAGGCAGGGTACAGCCACTACTCGGCTACCCGGCGCGCCTGTCTCAGGCGTTTTTCAATGTTCTGCTGAATGCGGCGCAGGCGACAGACAGCGAGGGTAGGGTGACAGTGCGCAGCCTGGCCCTGGAGGAGGGCGGCATCGAGGTGACGGTACAGGACAGCGGGCTGGGTATGTCCCAAGAGGTGCTGGACCGCGCGTTCGAACCCTTCTTTACCACCCGGGATGTCGGCGCCGGAGCTGGCCTCGGCTTGACCGTGGCGCGGGATGTGGCCCTGGCCCATCGCGGCAGTATTGAACTGGAGACTGTGGCCGGCGAGGGCACTCGGGTACGCCTGGTATTGCGCGGGGTGACTACATGAGCAAGGGTTACGGGGCACTCTTCACGGGGGGAGGCAAACAAAAACCGGACGCTTCCAGCGATGGTCCAGCGGAGCCAGGCAGTAATCCCTACCGCATCCTGTTTGTTGATGACGAGCCCAACGTACTGGCGGCGCTGCGGCGCGTATTCCGCCGGGAAAATTACCAACTGCACTTCGCCAGCAATGCCGCTGAAGCCTTGTCTCTCCTCGAAAATCAGCCCGTTGAGCTGGTCGTCAGCGACTTCATGATGCCGAACATGAATGGCAGTCAGTTCCTGGCCGAGGTACGCCAGCGCTGGCCGGAAATACTACGCATCATGCTCACCGGGCAAGCCGGTACCGATGCGGTAATGGGTTCGGTCAAGGAAGGGGCGGTCTATCGCTTTATCCTCAAACCCTGGAACGACGATGACCTGCGCCTGACCATTGCGCTGGCCCTGGAACAGTTTGATCTGATGCAGCGTAACCGCCAACTGCAACAGACCAACAGCCAGCAACATCGTGACCTGGAAACCCTGGCCAAGCTGAGCAGCACCAACCGCAGCCAGTTGGCCATTTTGCTACACAAAAAAGGGCTGTTGAACGCCAATCAGATCCAGCAACTGCACCGTGAAATGCAGATCAAGAAAGGCACGGTAATGCGCCTGCTGATCGAACGGGACTGGATTGATACCGAGCAGCTGTACCGTCTGTTGCGTGATGAGATGCTGTTTGAAGAGATCGACCTGCGTGAATTCCAGCCGGATGTAGCGTTGTTGTCGCTGATTCCCGCCGCAGCCTGCTCAAAGCAGATGATTTTGCCGCTGCGGGTCACCAACAATCGCCTGCGGCTGGGTATGGTTGATCCCATGGATATGGGACTGTTGGAGGAGCTGGCGTTCCTGAGCGGCTACAGCATCGAGCCAGTCTTGTGTCGCGCCGGACAGATGCAGACCAAGCTGGATGAGCTGTTTGGCGATCAGACCAGCCAACTCGAGGATCTGGCAACCGTATTCGGTGGTTCCGATCCCTATGAAGGCATTGAAATAATCCTCGATGACCAGGAGTTTGAAAGCCTGGACACGCTGCTTGGCAGCTCCGAAGAGCCACCGGCCATTCGTCTGGTCAATGCCATTATTCTCGAGGGCATGCGTCTGAGTGCCAGCGATATTCATATCCAGCCGCGGACCAAGAATATTGTCGTGCGCTACCGGGTGGATGGCGTACTGCGCGACAACATCCATATCCCGTCCAATCTGCTGATGGCTCTGGTTTCGCGGATCAAGGTCATGGCGGAACTGGATATCACCGAACGAAGACGGCCCCAGGATGGCCGGATTACTGTCAAAACCCCACTGCGTGTCGTCGATCTGCGTATTTCCACGCTGCCGACCATCAATGGTGAGAAGGTTGTAATGCGTGTTCTTGAGCGACAATCCCGCGCCCAGACACTCGATGACCTGGGCCTCTCGGAGGCCAACTTGCGCATGTTGCGCTACGTTATTGCCAAACCGCAGGGAATCATACTGGCGACCGGCCCGACCGGTAGCGGCAAGACCACCACGCTGTACGCCATGCTGCAACAC
The DNA here is from genome assembly GCA_046291745.1 of Pseudomonas sp. GTDB lineage: Bacteria > Pseudomonadota > Gammaproteobacteria > Pseudomonadales > Pseudomonadaceae > Halopseudomonas. Next base: position 4,977 of record JBKBSI010000083.1, read on the forward strand.
GATGCTAGCCCGGAAAAGAACTATGTGACTATCGAAGATCCGGTTGAAATTCACGTTGACCTAGCCGGTCAGGTGCCAGTACGTGAACGTATCGGCTTGAGTTTTGCGAGTGTCTTGCGCGCTATCTTGCGGCAGGATCCTGATGTCATTCTGCTGGGCGAGATCCGCGACACGGAAACCGCCGATGTGGCCTTCCATGCAGCCCTTACCGGCCATCTGGTTTTTTCCACGCTGCATACCACCTCGGCCATAGCGACCGTGGCCAGACTGCTTGATCTGGGCCTGAAACCCTACGTTATCGCCTCGGCGCTGGAAGCCATTATTGCCCAGCGCCTTGTAAGGCGAATCTGCTCCCATTGCCGTGAGCCCGAGGAGGTGGATCCCGAGGTGCTACGTCTGCTCGGCCCGCAGTTCATGGAGACAGGTCGGCAATACTTCCGCGGCCGAGGTTGCAACCAGTGCCACAAGGGCTACAAGGGGCGGCTGGGCATTCATGAGGTGTTGTTAATGAACATGCCGCTGCGTGATGCCATTACCCAGGACGCCAGCGCCTCGCAGATGTTGGAAATAGCCCGAGCTCGGGGACTGCAGACCCTGCTGGATGACGCCTTGCTCAAGTTGAATCAGGGACTGACCAGCGTAGAAGAGGTGCTGCGACTATTAGGGCCCCAGGACCTGGACATGATGCAATGAAGATGCGGCTGCTGGCGTCCCAGGCTTATCTGCTGATATTCGGTTGCGGGCTTGTACTGCTGGGTCTTTTTGTCGCCGCAGATTATCTTTTGAGCGATACGCTTTCGCTGTTCACCACCCAGAGCACCGTCGACCGTTTAATGTTGGCGGTGCTCACCATGGGGCTGCCACTGGCCCTGATCGTTGTAATCTGGTTACAGCGCCCTGCTTCTGTGGCGCCCACTGTGCTTGATCGCCCAGGCTTGCTCATTGCTGCGTCCAGCGCAGTGGTCGCCACACTTACCTGGTATCTGCTTTACCAAGTGGAAGTGCGTGACCTGAACGCGCGCAGTGACCTGGTGCTAGGCGGGGTGGAACAGCAGCTCGACACTACCTTGAGCGAGCGTTTGAATACGCTCCAACGGATGGGCGAGCGTCTGGAGTTGCAGGGGCCGAGCCTTGATGAGCAGGTATGGCAACTGGAGACCGGCAGCTACCTGCGCGATTATCCCGATTTGCTGTTTATCACATTGATGGATCGCAACCTGAATACGGTGCGGGTCAGTCATCGTCAGCAATCTGCTGCCCCGATGCTGCAGACCTTGCTTGACTCTACCCCTAAGGATCTTCTCTGGCATGACCACGCCGAGAGAAATCAGGCGCATCATCGGGCTTTTCTTGGAGGGCAGAGCGACAACCACACTCTGCTGGTGATGCCTTTGAGCATGAGCGGCCAGGATCTGCTGTTGCTTGCGGCTCTGGATCTGCAGGGCATTCTCAATGCGGCTTTTGGTATTCAGTCGAGCATGTTGGAACTGCGCATAAGCCGCAGTGGGCAGCAAATCTTCGGCCCGCAGGCAAGTGATAAGCTGCTAACGGTAAACTCGCGTTCCCTGGAGTTTGCGCACGATGATGCCTGGCAGATTGAGACTTTGATTCCCAGATACATGCTGGCGGAACCTGGCAGCCAGCTCTCGGGGTGGCTTTTTACCCTTATTCTGTTTATCGGTTATCTGCTGCTGATAAGCCAGCGGCTGGCAATAGAACGTGACCGTGACCGCCAACAGCTGCGCACCAGTGAGCAGCGTTACCGCTCGTTGTTCAGCGCTAACCCGGATGCGGTCTTTGCTTTTGATATGAATGGCATGTTCACCAGCATGAATGCGGCCACTGACCAATTGACTGGTCGTACTGAGGCGCAATTACTGGGCTTGAAATTTACTGATCTGGTACATCAGGACGACCTGGAAAGAGTGGTGTCGAGTTTCGAGCGTGCCTGCCAGGGCGAATCCCAGCGCTATGAGCTGCGCATCTGGAACTCGGCAAACGAGATACTTGAACTGGATGTAACCAACTTGCCGATACGCATCGACAACAAGGTGGTCGGCGTATTTGGCATCGCCAAGGATGTTCGCCCTTACAACGCTGCTCGCCGTGCGCTGCGTGAGCGCAATCAGTTTTTCCATCTGTCACGTGAAATGTTCTGCATGGTCGACCTCGCTGGTCATTTTGTACAGATCAATCCGGCTTTTCTGCAAGTGCTTGGTTATCAGTTGGAAGAGCTGCTGGGCAAACCCTATGCGGCACTGATTAACCCTAGAGACCGCAGCCTGGTAAAAGACGCGGTTGGTCGCCTGGCCGCAGGCGAGTTGGTAGAAAGCCTCAGTCTGCGAGTTACTCGCCGAGATGGCACGGAGCGCGTCCTGAGCATCAATTCCTCCATGGGGGAGGACCAGCTCATCTATGTGGCCGCCCGAGATATTACCCAGCAAAGAGCAGTAGACCTGGAGCTTCAACGGCAACGGAGCTTGCTGGAGATTGCCGGCAGTCTTGCCCGGATTGGTGGCTGGATAGCCAACATTGAAACCGGCGAGGTCATACTTTCGGACGAAATTTGTGCCATTCATAAAATGCCACCAGGCAGCGCGTTGTTACTGAACAAGGTTCTTGATTTATACCTGCCTGAATGGCACCAGGTCATGCGTGACAATCTGCTGCGCTGCATCAAGCACGGCAGTGCCTATCAGTTGCGTTGTGAGGCCTTGACCATAACCGGTGAGCGAATCTGGGTGCAGTTGATGGCCAGACCCCTGCGCGATGACCAGGGTCAGATCACCCATATTCAGGGTGCGTTGCAGGATATCAGCGAGGTGGTAAAAGCCGAGGAACAATTGCGGCGCCTAGCTTCCAGCATGAAGGTCATACTGGAAAGCATTACCGATGCCTTCTTTGCTGTAGATCGTGATTGGCGGTTCGTCTACGTCAACCCCAGAGCTGAAATGACACTGCAGCGGCGCAGCGATCAATTGCTTGGAAATAACGTATGGGAATGCTTTCCCGAGGCACGTGGAACACTGGCCTGGACGGAATACCACGAAGCGGTGGCGCAGGGCCAAAGCAGGCATTTCGAGCTTTATTACCCACCCTTGCAGGTCTGGCTTGAGGTGAGTGCCTTCCCCTCAGATGAAGGCCTGTCGGTTTATTTTCGTGACATAACCAAGCGCAAGCAGGATGAGCAGCAACTGCGCGACACCCTGGCCGAGCTCGAGCGCAGCAACAGTGAACTCCAGGATTTCGCCTTTATTGCCTCGCATGATTTGCAGGAGCCGTTGCGCAAGGTGCAAGCCTTTGGCGAACGTTTGGAAAAGCGCGCCGACACACTGGATGACACCAGCCGCGATTATCTGCAACGCATGCGTCAGGCCGCGGAGCGCATGCAAAGCCTGATTCAGGGTTTGCTGGTTTATTCTCGGGTGTCTACCCAGGGTGAACCGCTCAAACCGGTTGATCTGGACCAGGTACTGGATGAGGTATTGCAGGATATCGAGACCTGTATTGAAAACACATCGGCAACAGTGCAGCGCTCGCCTCTGAAAACGGTCCTGGGCGATGCCCGCCAACTGGGGCAGGTGTTACAGAATCTGCTCAGCAATGCGTTGAAGTTTCAACAGTCAGGCAACGTACCGCTGATACAGATTTATGGCCGTGCAGACTCCAACGGCGCCTGGACCCTGTGCGTGGCCGACAATGGCATCGGCTTTGATGAAAAGTACCTCGACCGGATTTTCGACCCCTTCCAGCGTTTGCACGACCGTCAGCAATACAGAGGTACCGGCATTGGGCTGGCAATAGTGCGCAAGATTGTCCAGCGCCATGGCGCGGCGATTACCGCTCATAGCCAGCCGGGGCAGGGGGCTACCTTTGAAATAACCTTCAGGCGGCTAAATCACCCCTTGGAACCGCAACTGGCTGTGGCAACCTCATTCAGTGACACCCGCAAGGAGCTCAAGCCATGAACAATAACCGGCCCACTAACAAGAGTGTACGCATTCTCGTGGCCGACGATGATCACGACGATTGCCTGCTGACACGTGAAGCCTTCGAAGACAGCCAAGTCGCACCGACACTGGACTTTGTTCACGATGGTGAGCAACTGATGAACTACCTGCTGCACCGGCCTCCCTATGAGGACGCAAAAAAATACCCGCTGCCGGGATTGATCCTGCTGGATCTGAACATGCCCCGTATGGATGGCCGCGAGGCGCTGACCGAGATAAAGCAGCATCCGCTATTACGGCGCATACCGGTGATAGTGTTGACCACCTCATCTTCAGAGCAGGACATTGCCCAAAGTTATCAATGCGGCGTGAACTCTTTCATTACCAAGCCGGTGACCTATAGCGGACTGGTAGACATGGTAAACCTTCTGAGCCGTTACTGGCTGGATATGGTTAAACTACCCAAGCTTACCCCGTTGTCGGAGGTGTAATGCGCGACCCCAACACATTGCGTCTCCTGTTGATTGAAGACGATGAAGACGATTTTCTCATCACCCGCGAACTGCTAGGGGATGTGCCCGGCCTTGTCTTTATCCTGGACTGGGTCTCGACACTCAGGGAGGGTAAGGAGCTCGCGCTGCTTGGCGAGCACGATGTGGTATTGGTCGATTACCGGTTGGGCGCGGACTCTGGTCTGATGCTGATCGACGAATTGCGCAGTCAGGGGCTGCAGACGCCAATGATCCTGCTGACCGGAGCTGGCGATTCAGAGCTGGATGCGCGTGCCATCAAGCTGGGTGCTGCGGACTATCTGGTCAAGGGTGAGTTCAGTGGCGCAATGCTGACCCGCAGTCTGCGGTATGCGCGCGATCGAGCATTTATCACCGCGCGTTTGGTGGAGAGCGAAAATCGCTATCGTCGGTTGCTCGAGGATAATCAAGCTCCTTTGCTGGTAGTGGATTCGGACAATCAGGTGCATTTTGTCAACCCTGCGGCCCAGGAGCTTTTTAATCACGCCCTGCACACATCGCCTATCGAGCTGCCTGCGACGGGCTTGGCGTTATTTGAAACCCAAGTGACGCTAACCAACGGCGAAGTGGTTGAACTGGAAGTACAACGCTCGACCACCGAATGGGAAGGCCAGCCGATGGAGCTGCTGTCGCTGCGCGATATTACCCAGCGCAAGCGTCTGGATGAACAGTTGCGCTTATTGCAACGCGGCATGGAAGTGAGCGTCAACGGCATTATTGTGGTTGATGCAATCAAACCAGACATGCCGATTATCTATGCCAACAAGGCAGTCGAGATCATGACCGGCTATCCAGTCGAACAGATCATTGGTATCAATTGCCGCTTTCTGCAGGCCGATGACAGGAATCAACCAGAGATTGCCGAACTGCGTGCGGCGATTACTGATAAGCGCGATACCCGCGTGGTGCTACGTAACTATCGACGTGATGGCAGCATGTTCTGGAACGAGGTGTATATCACACCGGTTCCCAACGAGGCCGGTGAAATAACCCACTTTATCGGCGTGCAAAACGACATCAGCGAACAAAAACGCTACGAAGAAGATCTGGCCCACAATGCCAGCCACGACCGCCTGACCGGGCTTGCCAATCGGCATATTTTTGAAGATCGCCTGCTGCAGACCTTCAAGCTGAGCTTGCGTAACGATTGGCGCATCGCCGTACTCTTTGTCGATCTGGACGGGTTTAAGCCGATCAATGATTCGTTGGGGCATCTGGTCGGTGATCAGGTTCTGATCCAGATAGCGCGGCGCCTTGAGTTGGCAATTCGTCCGGGTGACACGGTAGCGCGTATGGGCAGTGACGAATTCATCGTTCTGCTGCCGGATCTGAGAAATGAGGAGGACGTTCTTGGGGTTGCTCATCGGATTCTCGAAGCCGTCGCGCGCCCCCTCGACGTCAATGAGATTTCCCTGCGCCTCACCGCCAGCATCGGCATCACACTCTCTGACGACAATCTGAGCGATCCTCAACAATTGATCCAGCAGGCTGATCTGGCCATGTACAAGGCCAAGCAGCAAGGCCGCAACAACTACCAGTGGTATACCCGGAATCTTAATCAGCAGGTACATGAGCGCCTGGCGATGCGCGGTGAACTGCAGCGGGCAATCGAACTGGAGCAGTTCGAGGTCTACTATCAGCCCCAGGTTTCTGCACGTAGCGGCCAGGTTTGCGGTTATGAAGCGCTGCTGCGCTGGAATCATCCTGAGCGCGGCATGATTGCGCCCGACGTATTCATTCCGATCGCCGAAAGCACCGGGCAGATCATCCCACTAAGTGAATGGGTACTCAGGCAGGCCTGTTCGGATGCCATGCGCTTGGGCGAGTTCAATCTGGAAAACGCCCGGGTAGCGGTAAACCTGTCCTCTTTGCACTTCCAGCGCAGCAATTTCATTGTATTTATCCAGAGCCTGTTGAAAGAGTTGGGGATGCCGCCGCAACTGCTGGAACTGGAAGTAACCGAAAGCCTGCTGCTGGACAACATAGATCAGGCCATCGAAACACTTCAGGCGCTCAAGGACTACGGCATAACTATCGCGATCGATGACTTTGGAACGGGCTTTTCCAGTCTCAGTTACCTCAAACGCCTGCCAATCGACAAAGTGAAAATAGACAGGACTTTTGTCGCCGAAGTGATCAGCGATTCACGTGATGCGGCCATTGTCCAGTCAGTCATCAGCATGGCGCATAACCTCAGTCTGGTTGTGATCGCCGAGGGCGTAGAGACCGAAGCCCAGCAGGCGTTCCTGCGCAAGTACAATTGTGATGAGTTTCAGGGTTACTTCTACGCCAAACCCATGCCCTTTGATGGTTTTGTGGGCTGGTTGCGCGAGCACGTAGAGAGTCGTGTACTCAGCGAGGAATCACCGGCCGATCAGCCGACCCTGCTGTTGCTGGACGACGAAGAAAACATCCTGCGCGCCCTGGTACGCCTGCTGCGACGCGATGGCTATCGCATCCTTAGCGCCACATCGGCAAACCAGGCTTTTGAACTGCTGGCGCAGAACCAGGTGCAGGTCATCATTTCCGATCAGCGCATGCCTGAAATGACCGGGACCGAGTTCCTCAGCCGAGTCAAGGATATCTACCCTGACACCATCCGCATGGTGCTTTCCGGCTATACCGACCTGAAATCGGTTACCGAAGCCATCAACCGCGGCGCGATCTACAAGTTCATGACCAAGCCCTGGGATGACGTGGAGCTGCGTGAAACGGTGAGCATGGCGTTCCGCAAACACGCATCCAATGCAGAGACGGACTAGGGTCGGGTGTGGAGGTTCGCGACGGAACTGCCGGACTAGTAGCGCCCCGAGAAGTTTTTACTCCGCGGGACGTTTTCCTCAACCCATATACTCAATCAAAATCTGGCCAAGCTGCCCGGGGCACTCCACCGACGGGACATGGCCAACCTGTTGAAGAATGACGGGTGCAGCTGCACTGCTGACCTTGGCAAGGGTTTCCAGTAGTGCTGGCGGAGTGGCGACGTCGTCACTGCCGCCGACCAGCAGCAGGGGTGTGCTTAGCCGCTGCAGCTTGTCGCTGTAATTACAACGGCCCAGCATCTCGCAGAGCAGTGCGTAGCTGCGGTCGTCACCCCCGCCCATGATCACACCCCAGCCTTTTACTAGCTCAGGTTGTTGCCGACAGCTTTCCGCACCGAACCAGCGCGGTACTATTGCCTCAGACATGCTCTTGAGACCTTTCTCAAGCACATCAGCGGATCGGGTTGCCCAGCCATCCTGGGTACCGATTACCGCTCCGGTGTTGGTAAGTACGGCGGAGATCAGCCGTTGCTCATGCTGTACAAGTAATTGCTGGCCTACCACGCCGCCAATCGAGGTGCCCGCGAAGTGAAAGGTAGCGGCATCCGCCAAGTCGGCCAGTGCCAGGGCTTCTGCCGCCAGGTCCTCCGGAGTGATCTGGTTGGATGCGTCGGGCCAGGCCGCGCTGCCACCGTGCCCAGGTAGATCCCAGGTGAGTACGCGAAACGTACCCAACAATTCGGGGACAACCTCGTCCCAGGCGCCTTGCGTCATCCCCAGGGCATGCGCCAGTATCAGCAGCGGTTTGTCGTGATCGCCGAACAGGCGATAACAGATTGTGCGATTCTTGTGTTCCAGAAATGCCATGTGATGTCCTTGCCTCAAACTCGTTCGATAAGTGTAGCGATTCCCTGACCGACGCCAATGCACATGGTACACAAAGCGTAGCGGCCGCCTGTTCGCTGCAACTGGTAGGCCGCAGTCAGCAGCAGACGTGCACCGGACATACCCAGCGGGTGACCGAGTGCAATCGCGCCGCCATTGGGGTTCACCCGAGGGTCATCGTCGGCGATACCGAGCTGCCGTAAAACAGCCAG
>JBKBSI010000084.1:0-13225 GCA_046291745.1 Pseudomonas sp.
CGGCAGAACCACACAGATGGTGGCCGCCAGGGAGCGGAAGGTGAAGTAACACATGATACCGACCCAGACGTACACCAGAGCCAGGATGGTCATTTCCGAACTGGCGATCTCTTCGTTGGTCGCAGCTTCGATACCGGCGTTACCCGCAGCCAGCAGGAAACGCATGTTCTCGGTATCGTACTCGGCGGCAAAATCCTTGACGCCCTGCACTGCCGTCTTCAGCGTTTCGGCCTTGTGATCATTGAGGAACACCATGACCGGCGCCAGCGAACAGCTGTTATTGAACATGCCATCGGGGGCACGGCTCACCGCCGTATTCAGGTTATCCTGGTTACGCGACAGGGTCTGCCATTTCAGGTTGCCCTCGTTGTTACCCATCAGCACCTGCTTGGCCACGGTGACCAGCGACACCGCCGATTGCACACCTGGCAGATTGTTCATATGCCATTCGAACTGATCAATAGCTTCCATGGTGGCGAAGGCCGAACACATCTCCGGCGGAGTCTCGACCATCACCACCAGCACATCTGAGCTGGTTGAATAGTTGCTGATGATGAAGTCGTTATCCAGGTTGTAGCGCGAATCGGGCCGTAGCTCTGGCGCGCCAGGATCAAGGTCGCCGATCTGGATATTGGCTTTCTGATAAAAGAACGCGCTAGTGCCGCCAACCAGCGCCAGAACCACCAGAAAAGGCGCCAGTTTCGGGTGCGCGGTGTAAGACAGCGCGCGCCAGAACGGGTGCTCACGCACCGCATCGCGCTTGCTGCGCTCGATGGCCTTTTTGCTGATCCCCAGGTAGGAAATGGTTACCGGCAGCATGATCAGGTTGGTAAACACGATCACGCCCACGCCCACAGAGGCGCCGATGGCCAGCTCGTGAATCACGCCAATGTCGATTACCAGCAGGGTTATAAAGCCCACCGCGTCGGCAAGAATCGCCACCATGCCGGGTACGAACAGCTGCCGGAAAGTGCGGCGCGCCGCGATCAGAGCGTTGTCTGCCTCACCTGATTGCAGGGCGATGCCGTTGATCTTCTGCACCCCGTGGGAAATACCGATGGCAAAAATCAGAAATGGCACCAGCATCGAATAGGGGTCCAGACCAAAACCGATCAGATGGATGATGCCCAACTGCCAAACCACTGCCACCAGGGTCGCAACCAGTACTGAAATAGTGCTGCGGATGCAGCGAGTGAACCAGAACAGCAGTATCAGGGTAATCACCAACGCCACGGCAAAGAACGCCACCACCGCAGTCAAACCCTCGATCAGGTCACCGACTTTCTTGGCGAAGCCGACCATGTGAATGCTGATATTCGGATTCTCGTTCTGGAAATTGTCACGAATACGCTCCTCCAGCAGGCGGGAAAAGTCGCCGTAATCCAGCGGGATCAGCTCGGACTGGTTCTCCGGATTGGGATAGAACTCCTGCAGCGGCACCTCGATGATGCTCGACTTGAAGTTGTTCGCCACCAGGCGGCCGATTTCACCGGACTTGAGCACGTTTTCGCGCAGCTCTTCCAGCTCCTGTTCGTTCAGGTAGGCCGGGTGATTGGCCACAGGTCCGCCGTCAAAACCGTACTCGGTCACTTCGGTCCAGCGCACATTGGGCGTCCACAGCGAGCGCAGGCCGGAGCGGTTGACACCCGGCAGGAAGAACACTTCGTCGTTCACCCGCTTCAACGTTTCCATGTACTCGGAGGTGAAGATATCGCCGTCCTCGATGGCTACGGCAATACGCACCGAGTTACCCAGGTTGGCCAGATCATCCTGGCGTTCGATCATGTTGACGATGTAGGGATGCTGCAGCGGAATCATCTTGGCAAAGCTGGTATCCGGACGCACCTTGCTAGCCTGGTAACCGAGGAACAGGGTGATGAGCACGAACAGCACCGCCACAACCAGGCGATTGTTGAAAACCAGCCGCTCCATAAAGGTTTCAGCTTCGTGTACGTTATTCGACATTCAGGGGCTCCCCGCAGTAGCACTGCAGATCGGAAAAAGGTGACAGACACAGCGATTCAATGCGTGCGATCGCACACAGCAGTATTGAGTAACAGGGGGTTAGCTAGCCGGAAAGCCGCGACACGCCCTCGCCGAACCGACCATCAGCTGTGCGCCAGCACGCAACCGGAAAGCCAGGATCACGAAAGCTGCCAACGAAAGTGCCAAGTGCACCAGTCGGGCTGTCAGAAATACGCGGGGAGCTTACAGATGAAGCGAGTCGCAACGGGTGCACACGCATACATCAACCTCTTGTTGTTATTATCGGGCTTCCGCTCGAATGGCGGAAGCTCCGATATTACCGTGCCTTGATCAAGTTCACCACGGGGTCCTGCGTAAAAGAATCAGGCCAGCGACTTGCTGACCACCTCGTAAACATCCGGAGATAACTGCTCGGCGGCCATGATCCGACCCAGTTCTGCCTTGATCAAGGCCTGACGCGCGACATCTACCTTGCGCCAGCGGGTCAGGGGCGTCAGCAGTCGCGCCGCAATCTGCGGGTTGACCGGATCCAGTTGCAGGATGCGATCAGCCAGAAAGCGGTAACCGCTGCCATCAGCAGCGTGAAAGTTGACCAGGTTCTGATTGGCAAAAGCGCCGATCAACGAGCGCACCTTGTTCGGGTTGCGCATGCTGAAGGCCGGATGCTGCATCAGCGCCTCAACCCGCTGCAATGCACCAGGCTGGCTGCATGCAGCCTGAATACTGAACCACTGATCCATAACCAGCGGAAAGGCCTGCCAGCGTTCGGCAAACTCTTCCAGCGCAGCCTGGCGTTGCTCCGCATGTCCCGAGTTGACCAGGGCCACCAGGGCTGCCTGGCGGTCAGTCATGTTGTTGGCTTCGACAAACTGCCGAATGCAGCGGTCCAGCGCCTGACCAGAGGGGCACAGCATCAGATAGCCAAGCAAGGTATTCTTCAGACTGCGTCGCGCCACCGCTGCGGCATTCGGGGTATAGGCCACAGGCTCTGCAAGCGCTTCATACAGCGGCCGCATCATATCCTCAAGGGCCACCGCCAGTTCCTGCCGTACCCATTCGCGCACATGGTGTATGGCATCGATATCCGCGACCTCGGCCAGCTCGACCAGGTAGCTCTCGGAGGGCAGTCGCAGCATTTCCGCGACCATCGCCGGATCCAGCGTCGGATCCGCCAGTAGGGTACGGAACACATCCAGCAGACGCTGATCAAGCAACAACGGCCGCCCAGTCTGGTGAATACTGATCAGCCCCTGCAGCACCTCGACCGCCAGCGCCTGGGACGCTTCCCAGCGATTGAAACCATCAGGGTCGAATTTGGCCAGAAACACCCGATCATCGCGACTGTAGGGATAGCTCATCTTTACCGGCGCGGAAAAGCCGCGCAGCAGGGACGGCAGCGGCTCTTCACGGACGCCGACAAAGGTAAATAGCTGCTCGGCTTCAGTCACTGCCAGCACCCGCTCACAGGCGCCCGCCTCTGCCTCGCCTTCAAGTTGCAGCGGCATTTCCTCACCATTTCCATCCAACAACGCCATGCGCAGCGGAATCACCTGCGGCAACTTCTCTGTCTGGCCCGGGGTCGGCGGGCAGCTCTGACGGCACAGCAGGCGGAAGGTCGAGGTTGCTGCATCATACTGCCCCTCCAATGCCAGGCGCGGCGTACCGGCCTGACTGTACCAGCGCTTGAACTGGGTAAAATCGGCGCCATTGGCGTCTTCCAGCGCTTTGATAAAGTCATCACAGGTCACCGCCTGGCCATCATGCCGGTCGAAGTACAGATCGGTGCCCTTGCGAAAACCCTCCTCGCCCAGCAGGGTGTGCAGCATGCGCACCACCTCGGCACCCTTTTCATACACCGTGAGGGTGTAGAAGTTGGAAATCTCGATAAAGGAGTCCGGGCGTACCGGGTGCGCCATCGGGCCTGCGTCTTCAGCGAACTGGTTGGCACGCAGGAAGGTCACGCTCTCGATCCGGTGCACCACCGGCGAGTTCATGTCCGCCGAGAACTGCGAGTCGCGGAATACGGTAAAGCCTTCCTTCAGCGACAGCTGGAACCAGTCGCGGCAGGTTACCCGGTTGCCCGACCAGTTATGGAAGTACTCGTGGGCCACCACCGCTTCTACACGCTGGAAGGCCAGATCCGTGGCGGTATCGGCGTGCGCCAGCACACAACTGGAGTTGAAGATGTTCAGGCCCTTGTTTTCCATGGCGCCCATATTGAAGTCGTTAACCGCGACTATCATGAAGATATCCAGATCGTACTCGCGACCATAGACCTCCTCGTCCCAGCGCATGGAACGCTTCAGGCTGTCCATCGCATGTCCGCACTGCTCGCGGTTTTCCGGCTCGACATAGATGCGCAAATCAATAGTCCGGCCAGTCATGGTGGTGAAGCTGTCCTGAATCAGACACAGATCACCTGCAACCAGCGCAAACAGATACGCGGGTTTTGGGAAGGGGTCTTCCCAGGTCACCCAATGGCGCCCGCCTTCGTTGTCGCCGGAAGCGACGGGGTTGCCGTTGGATAACAGGATCGGATAATCCCCGGCATCGGCGATGACCGTGGTGGTAAAGCGGCTCATCACATCCGGGCGATCAAGGTAGTAGGTAATCTTGCGGAAACCTTCGGCCTCGCACTGGGTGCAAAACATCGACCCGGACTGGTACAGGCCTTCCAGCGCGGTATTCTCGCGCGGTTTGATACGCGTGGTGATCGACAGGTCAAAACCCGCCGCCAATGGCTGCAGTGTCAGACTATCCTCGTCCTGCTGGTAGCTGCCCGCCTCCAGGGCCTGATCATCCAGCGCCACACTGAGCAACTCCAGTAGCTGACCATCGAGTACCAGCGGCGGCAGACCTGTTGCGTGCTTGGCGCTGTTAAGCTGCAAGCTCAAACGACTGTGCACCAGGGCATGGTCCTCGAACAGTTCGAAAGTCAGGTGCGTCTGCTCAATCCAGTAATCAGGCTGGCTATAGTCCTTGAGGTGAATGGTCTTGGGTTGTTCGGTGCGCATGGAAAGCTCCTCAGGACACACTGCAGGACAGTGTATAGGCGGTATATTTGCGAATATTGATGACGCCAGTATCGAGTAACAGATACTGACCCTTGATGCCCAACAGCGTACCTTCCAGCACCGGGGTCTTGTCCAGATTGATCGATTGCGGCTTGGCACTGTACTCCAGCACCGGATACTGAATATCCACCACCGGCATATCGAGTATCTGTATAGCCTGCAGGCCGTACTGCTGCTGTAGCGCAGCTATGCCCTGCTCGGCGCCAGCCAGCAGACGATCCCGGGCCGCGAGCATATCCAGCGGTTCTGGCTCGCCTTTGAGCAAGGCCCGCCAGTTGGTCCGGTCCGCCACCTGCTGACGCAGCAGGTCTTCCACCAACCCCGACTGCAAACGCGTCGCGACCCGCAGAATGGGTATCGCCTGACTGGCACCCTGGTCGATCCAGCGGGTAGGGATCTGGCTGGCCCGGGTAATGCCGACCTTGAGCCCGGAGGAGTTGGCCAGATAGACGATATGATCAGTCATGCAGAACTGTTCGCCCCAGCTCGGCTCACGGCAGGTGCCCAGGTGATAGTGACACTTTTCCGGACTCATGATGCAGCTGTCGCAACGCGCCAGTTTGAGCATGCAGGGGTAGCAATAACCCTGACTGTAACTCTTCTTTGTGCGCCGCCCACAGTGTTGGCAATGAATATCACCAGCCACTTCCAGGCGCAGGGTGCGCCCCAGACTCTGGTTCAGCGGCAACTGCTGCTCGCCGATCGGCAGGTGATACTGCACCGGCTGGTCGAGCGCGCCACGTAACTTGCCAATGCTACCCAGGCCTTCGATCAAGGCCATCAGTGCAGGGTGTCCGAGCCGGTGGAGAAGAGGATATTGGGCACCGTCTTTTCCTGTGACTTGCAGTTTTGCGGCCCCATATAGCCGGTGCGCTCCTCTTCGGGCAGATTGTCCTGCTCCCAGGCGATCATCGCCTGCAGGCACAGCTCTTTCTGTTCCTGTGTCAACTTGCGACCATCCGCCCACTTGCCGATTTCCACGGCAGTTTTCAGGTTGGCGTACACCTCAGGGGTAATATTGCGCAGCATTTCAGCGAAACTGCTCATGACATCTCCACAGAGTTCGATTCAAGGGGAAGACGGGCTTTGTCTCGCGCGCTGCAGCCCGCCTGCTATCAAACCGGCTGCACAGCCGACCAGCAGCCCGCTGACATGCGCGGTATTGGCGATAGCGCCAAAGCCCAAAAGGGTTACCAGGCCGGACAGGCACAAAACCAGCCAGACCAGCATCAATACCACTACGCCCTTGGGCAGGGCGAAGTGCACGTTGGGCGCCAACCACTGATATAGCCAGCAGTAGCCCAGCAGCCCATAGAGTACACCTGACAACCCACCAAACAGCGGATTACCGCCGACCAGCCATTGGGCCGTATTGGAGATGATTGCAAACAGCAGCGTCAGGCCAAGCAACCACAGCCCACCCGAGCGCATCTCGACACGGCGACCCAGCTCCCAATACCAGAGCGCGTTAAAGGCCAGGTGCATCAAACCAAAATGCAGGAAAATCGGCGCCACCAGACGCCACCACTGACTCAGGTCCATCTGCGGGTAGAAGTAGCCCTCGGCATCTACCGGCACGAAGGTGAACAAGCCTATGCTATCAATGCGCGTGCCCAGCCCGGTCAGCAGCGCAACCAGGCCGGTTACGGCCAGCACCGCCAGGGTTACAGGTATCTTGCGCCAAACCAGTGGCCAACTGGCACTCGCGGGTTTCCCCGCGGCAGCCTCATTCTCAGGGTCGACAATCAGGTCGGGGATCTCTTCAGCGTAAAACGCCCTGACTATCTGCGCACCTGCCTCGTCGTAGGTCCAGACCACTTGCTGGCTACCCTCGACGCTGATGCGGTGCACGACCCCACGCTCACGCAAAAACCGCGTGAAAGCGCTCAGGTCTTCATCCAGCGGACACTCCATCGCTCGAAACATACCTACCTCATGCCAGCCTGGGTACGTCGACCCAGACAAAATGATCGCGGTGCAGATGCTGCTCGCCTTCCCAGCGGTAAGCCACCAGCTTGCCGTACTTGACCGCGCTGTAGTCCAGACAGGCCAGATTGGGCCGGATCGGGTGCGGCTTGCCCTGTTGCCAGTAATGGCCAACGAACAGTAGTGGCTGCTCGGCATCGTAAACCAGCAACTCGGCTTTCTGGTCAGCGCTGAGTGGCCTGGCCGCGATGGACTCGGGCAAGGCATCAGGCTGGAAAACCAGATCGCCATAGGTCTGTGGCTGCTCTTCCCAGAACTTGGTGCGGAACACGTTACGGGTAAAGCCGTCCTCGCCAATCATGGTCTGGCCATGGGGCAATCGCATATCAATACCGCGCAATAGTCGCTCGAGCACCTGGGCGGCAAAGCTCTCATGATCCGCCGCAGCCTCGACGAACTCCCGATCGATACAGGCATCGGGGTACTGAGCCAGAAACGGCTGGATCAGGTTGTCGTCCCAGCAGGCGTGTACCAGGCGAAAGTCACCCATATCCAGCAGCAGCGGCAGTTGGTAGAACCAGTCAACAAAGTAGTCCCACTCATCCGGCCAGGCGGCAAACTGCTCCAGCGTCGCGGCCAATTGCAGTCGGTTGCGCTCGCTGTGATCACGGATAAAGCGCCGGCCACTGCCCGCAGGGGCCGGGGTGGTCCAGGCCAGCGCATTGAGCTCGTGGTTGCCCATGATACAGCGCGCGGCACCGGCCTCGACCATGTCATGCACCAGGTGCAAGGCCTCCCGAATGCGCGGACCACGGTCGATGATGTCACCGAGAAACAGCGCCTGACGTCGCGGGTGTTGCCACACACCCTGACGCTGGGCATAGCCCATCTGCTCAAGCAACTGGCTCAGGGTTCGCGCACAACCATGCACATCACCGATGATGTCATAGCCGCTGAAGCCCTGTACCGAGGTCATTACTATTGCTCCGTCAGACGGCTGGTCCAACCGAGCTTGCTGCGGCATATTTCATAGAAATTATGGTCCAGCGGGTGAATAAGACGCAGCTTCTGCGGCTTCTTGCGGATGGTGATCGAATCCCCCGGCGCGCAGGTAATATGTACTTGGCCATCACAGCTGACCTGGGGATAGATACCGCTCTGCTTGGAGACGATAATCCGCAGTTCGCTATTGCCATCGACCACGATCGGACGACTCGACAGGGTATGCGGAAACATCGGCACCAAGACTATGGCATCCAGTTTTGGGTGCATGATTGGCCCACCAGCAGACAACGCATAGGCCGTTGAGCCGGTCGGGGTGGCGACGATCAGGCCATCGGATTTCTGGCTGTAAACAAACTGGCCGTCGACATAGAGTTCGAACTCGATCATCCGCGCCGACTTGCCCGGATGCAGGACCACGTCGTTCAGTGCTTCGCTGGTACCTAGCTGCTCATCACCACGACGCACAAAGGCGTCGAGCAAAAAGCGGCTTTCGACGCTGTAACGCCCGGCCAGCACCTCACCGACCCTGGCTTCCAGTTCGTCCGGCGAAATATCGGTTAGAAAGCCCAGTCCGCCGCGGTTAACTCCGAGCACCGGGACGTTGTAGCGGCACAGGGCGCGGGCGGCACCCAGCAAGCTGCCGTCTCCGCCGACGACAATCACCAGATCACAGATTTCGCCCATCATCTTGCGCGAGCACACCTGCAGTTGGTGGCCCGGCAGCAGATCAGCCACAGCATCTTCGAGAATAACGCTATGACCGTTGTCGAGCAGAAAGCGCTTGAGACGCTTGAGGGTGTCCACCACTCGGCCACTGCCGAGGCGCCCGATCAAGCCGATATTGCGAAACTGCTCCATATCACCTCACTGTCGTGCATAGCCAGACGAGCGCTGGACCCGCCCAAAGGCAGGCCCAGTTATCGACATTCAATGCATTGATTATCCGCAGCCAGGGAGGTGCTGGCAAATGCTGCCGAGCATCAAAAGGTGTCAGGCCTGCGGCTGGCAGCCGACAGGCCTACTCTGCGTCACTCGGAGCGCGGCTTTGCAAGCGCGACAAGTCGCGCTTCAGAGAGATATTGATCTTTTGCTGCAGGGCCAGTTCATTCTTTATATCACCCAACTCGCCCTGAATAATCGCCAGGTGATCCTCATGCCGCTGACGCTGCTCTAGCAACTCGGCATGTTTTTGTTGCACCAGTTGGTCGATCTGTTCATGCAGCGCGGACAACTCCTCGGCATGGCGCGCCTCAAGCTGCGCAAGGTCTGCTGCAGCAGATTCCTTGGAAACGGACTCCACCTCCGGCTGAGGTGCTGGCGCATCGGCACCAATCACGTTGCCACCACCGTACCAGGCGTCCTCAGCAGCAATCTGCAGACGTTCGGTAGGAATCACCGCCAGGGTTTCCTGATCATCGCCGAGGATACCGAGCGTATTGCGCGTTACCGCTTCCTTGATCATCAGCAGATCGGAACGGCCCTCGCGCTGACCGGGCTTCCATAGATGCGGCCGGTACTTGGGATTCGGGGTAAAGCCCAGACACACCAGACGAATCGGCCCACCGCCCATATCAGGACCGCGTCCGGCCTTTTCTGCCAAGTTGCGCAGGGGCATATTCCACAGACTATTGATATTGCCTTCAACGTCGAAATCAATGGTAAAGAACACCGCGCCGCGCACATGCAGGCGGTTATTGATCTGCAGGAATACAGCTTCGATGGTTTCATCGGCAAACTCGGGCGTGGCGACCATGCCATCAAGCAATGCCTCGAATTCCGGATACAGCATCTCTTTGGCTATGCCGCGCTCGGAAAAAAACAGCACCGCTTCCGTCAGCAACGGTTTGCGAACAGTGGTATTCATGGGCCTCTCCAGCCGGATCCGTCCAGCAATGACTCGTCAGTTTTACAATTTTGCGCTTTTTTTTTCGCAATTGCACTTTGGAGTCCAGGAGAATACAAAGGTGCCCGTAGGAATGTGATGAATTTGGCACAATTCCCGATAGCTCAGCTACCGGGGCCTGGCGCCGCGATCTGGCGCCAGGCCCTGGCAACTGAAAGTCAGATAGCCGCAGCCAGTCGCGAACCCTGATCAATGGCACGTTTGGCATCCAGTTCGGCGGCTACATCCGCCCCGCCAATCAAATGCAGCGGCGTGCCCTGCGCCTCAAGTCCGGCCTGCAACTCGCGCAGCGGCTCCTGCCCGGCGCAGATGACGATATTATCCACCGGCAGCACCTGCGGCTCACCCTCACCAATACGGATATGCAAACCGGCATCGTCGATCTTCAGGTATTGCACCGCGTTGAGCATTTTTACCTGCTTGTTCTTCAGACCGGTACGGTGGATCCAGCCGGTGGTCTTGCCCAGGCCATCGCCCACCTTGCTGGTCTTGCGCTGCAACAGAAACACCTCGCGGGCAGGCGGATGCGGCTGCGGAGTGATACCGGCAATACCACCGCGGGCCTCAAGATTCAGATCGATGCCCCACTCCTTCCAGAACAATTGGGTATCCAGACTCGGGTTGCCGCCCTGGTGGGTGATGTACTCGGAGACGTCAAAGCCGATGCCGCCCGCCCCCATCACCGCCACCTTGGCGCCCAAAGGCTGGTGATTGAGGATGGTATCCAGATAGCTGACCACCTTGGGGTGATCGATACCCGGAATATCCGGTGTGCGCGGCTTGATGCCGGTGGCCAGGATCACTTCGTCAAATCCAGCCAGGTCCTCGGGCGCCACACGCTTGTTCAGCACCAGTTTGACGCCGTGCTTGTCGATCATCTTGCCGAAGTAGCGCAGGGTCTCGAAAAACTCCTCCTTGCCAGGGACCTGCTTGGCGATATTGAACTGCCCGCCGATCTCCGACGCCGAATCAAACAGCGTTACCTCGTGACCACGCTGGGCAGCCACGGTCGATGCAGCCAGACCCGCGGGACCGGCGCCAACCACGGCAATCTTCTTCACCTGAGTGGTCGGAATATAGTTCAGTTCGGTTTCATGGCAGGCGCGCGGGTTGACCAGGCAACTGGTCAGCTTGCCACCAAAGGTGTGATCCAGGCAGGCCTGGTTGCAGCCAATACAAGTATTGATCTCCTCCGCCTTGCCCGCTGCCGCCTTGTTGACGAACTCCGGATCGGCCAGGAACGGGCGTGCCATGGAGACCATGTCCGCATCGCCTTCAGCCAGTACCTGTTCAGCCACTTCCGGGGTGTTGATGCGGTTGGTGGTGACCAGCGGAATGCTCACCTCGCCCTTGAGCTTGGCAGTCACCTTGGTAAAGGCCGCACGCGGCACCTTGGTGGCGATGGTCGGAATTCGCGCTTCGTGCCAGCCGATACCGGTATTAATGATGGTTGCCCCGGCCTGTTCAATGGCCTTGGCCAGCATCACCACTTCATCCCAGGTACTGCCACCCTCAATCAGATCGAGCATCGACAGACGGTAGATAATGATGAAGTTGGCGCCCACGCCTTCGCGCACGCGGCGCACGATCTCTACCGGCAAACGCATGCGATTTTCATAGCTGCCGCCCCAGCGGTCGGTGCGCTTGTTGACGTGACTGACCAGGAACTGGTTGATGAAGTAGCCTTCCGAACCCATGATCTCGACGCCGTCATAGCCCGCACTCTGGGCCAGCTTCGAGCAGGTGACAAAATCACTGATCTGCTTCTCTATCCCCTCTTCGTCCAGCTCCTTGGGGGTGAAGGGGTTGATGGGCGCCTTCACCGCACTGGCCGAAACCTGTTTGGGGCTGTAGGCATAGCGCCCGGCATGCAGTATCTGCATGCAGATCTTGCCACCCGCCTCGTGTACCGCGCGGGTTACCACCTTGTGGTGTTCGGCCTCCTCCGGCGTGCTCATCTTCGCCGCACCCGCCGCCACACTGCCCTCTTCATTCGGCCCTATGCCGCCAGTCACTATCAGGCCAACACCGCCGCGCGCACGCTCGGCAAAATACGCAGCCATGCGCTCGAAGCCGTGCGGCCGCTCTTCCAGGCCGGTGTGCATGGAACCCATCAGGGTGCGGTTGCGCAGCGTGGTGAAGCCAAGGTCGAGCGGGGCCAGCAGGTGCGGATAGAGGGTAGATTCGGTCATGGACTGCTCCGGTTATCACTTCATCAGGATCTTTACCGGATGCATGCCCGGTAAATGCTATGGGAAGACAATAGGCTTGAGTCTGACCTTGCTCAATCACCCTGAATGACATTTTTATAACTTTGAATTACATTTGCATTTCTGCCACGACATCAACGGCCCGCATATGAAGCTTGGCGACCTATCGGTCGGCTACCTGTACAGCCTGCAGGCAACCTTGATCCATCTGGGTCATGACCCCGAACCGCTGTTCCAGCGTTTCCGCATCACCTCAGAGTTGCTAGACCAGCCGCAGGCGCGCATCAGCATTCCGCGCTTTATGCGCCTAGGCAATGCTGCCATTCAACTGAGCGGCCGCAGCGACCTTGGTTTGCTGATGGGGCAACACAGTCATGCCAGCCACCTGGGCCTGGCCGGGATGACCGCGACTTGTGCGACGGACCTGATCCAGGCCTTCGAAACTCTGGTTCGTTTCGAGCGCCTGTCCAGTCAGAACTACCGCGGCCACTCCAGCTTTGAGTCACCGGCGCTGCGCTTCTATTCAATCAGCCCTTACAACACCTTCAATCTGTTTGTGGTGGATTCCGCCCTATCCTCCCGCGCGCAACTGGGCTGGCAACTGACCGCGGGCAAGGCCAGACTCACGGCGGTGCACATCGAGTTTCCTGCCCCCGCCTATGCCGACCGCTACGAGACATACTTCGGCTGCCCGGTACTCTTCGAGCAACAGCACAACCAGTTGATCTGGGAAACCGGCAGCCTGAATCTGCCGCTACAGCAGCGGGCCGCCGCCAGCTTTCAGCACCTGGAGGCGCTGTGCCGGGCGCAGTTGCACGAGCTCAACCGCCACCGCGGCCTGCGCGAACGGGTTGAGGAAATTCTCTCACCCCAATTGCATCGACGCCTGCCGACCCTTACCGAGGTCGCACGAAGCCTGGGTGTACCTTCCTGGACCCTGCGCCGCCGACTGCACCAGGAAGAGCAAACGCGCTTTCAGGATATTATTGACGAAACGCGCCAGGATCTGGCGGTGAGCTACATTCGTGATACCGAGTTGGCTTTGGGGGAAATTGCCTTTTTGCTCGGTTTTTCCTCACCAGGCGCCTTTCAGCGCGCTTTCAAGCGCTGGACCGGGCAAC
>JBKBSI010000085.1:0-13151 GCA_046291745.1 Pseudomonas sp.
GGCGCCGGTGCCGCAGCCGCACATCAGCATGCTGCGCCAGGCCCAGGGGCCGATTGTGGTTACCCGCGATGGTAAAGACCTGCCATGCCGGGTGGCCGAGAGCCTGTTCTGGATGGGCCGCTATGGCGAGCGTCTGGACACCCGTGGGCGTTTGCTGCGTGAGGCGCTGGCACGCTTGGTACAGGATGACAGGCACGAATCGGGTGCCAACATACTTCCGGACCTGCTCAAGGCCATGGATGTCAGCCTGGACCCCGAGACCCTTGAGGCTGATCTTGAGGCGGCGAGTGGGCACACGCGATTCTCTCCGGAATTCATTCTTACCCGGGACCGCTTGCTCACGCTGTTTGCCGACGAGCAGCCCGAAGGTCTGCCGCAGTTGTTCGGGCACTTTGTGCGCAATAGTCGCGCTGTGCGCGACCATCTTGGCGATGACAGTTGGCGGGCGATCAACAGCATGCGCCAGCGCTTCAACAATATGCCGCGCACCCGTGGAATAATTGTCGGTCAGCGCCATCTTGAAGCCATGGTGCTGGATTTGTCGGCGTTCTTTGGCCTGTGCAATGAAACCATGCCGCATCACTACGGCTGGCGCTTTCTGGATATTGGTCGCTTTATCGAGCGCGCCCTGGGTAGTCTGGAGCTGCTCAAGCTGGCACTACTGACCGCCAGCCAGCCGGGTATCCCGCTATGGGAGGTGGTACTGGCCACCACCGACAATTTTACTGTTTACCGTCGCCGTTACCGCTCACAGCTGCATCCCTCGGCGATTCTCGACCTGCTGCTGTTCGATGAGACCAATCCGCGCTCGGTGGGCTATATGCTCAAGCGGCTGGGCCGTCAGGTCACACGCCTGCCAACCCAGAGCAGCTCACCCTATCGCAATCTTGAGAAACGCCTGATTATCCAGGCTACCAGCACGCTGCATCTGGTGGATATTGATACGCTGGTTGATCTGGAAAATTCGGCCGAAGCACGTGAGGCCCTAACCGAGTTGCTCGATCAGTTGATTCAGCCGATGTCGGAGCTGTCAAACGCGGTTTCCCACAGTCATTTCAGTCATGTTGAAACGCCTCGTCAGCTGGTCACCATGCAATACAGCAACCAATCCTGATTCCGGACAGCGGCCACATGAAATACCAGCTAAGCCATACCACAGTCTACGAGTACAGCGGCCCCGCGAGTCTCAGTCACAATGAGGCGCGCATATTGCCGCGCAATCTGCCGTGGCAGTCCTGTGGCCATGCGCAGCTGGAAATCTCGCCGACGCCGGTGCGCCTGCGCGAGCGTGTGGATTTCTTCGGCAACCGCGTGGTGTATTTCTCCATCCAGTCGCTGCACAACGAGCTCAAGGTCTGCGTCAATAGCGAGATAGAGACCCGTGCGCGGCCCACCCAGGACTTCTTTTCGACTATTGCCTGGGAACAGGCAGTACGCGAAACCACAGCGGATATCCGCTACAGCAACCGCGATTGCCTTGAGGCACGGTTGTTTGTGCTCGACTCACCGTTTATTCATCAGCATGAAAATCTGGCCAACTTTGCCCTGCAAAGCTTTACGCCTGGCCGCAACCTGCTGGATTGCGTGCTGGAGCTGAATCGACGGATCTTTTCTGAATTTGTTTATGATCCTGACTTCACCACAGTAGCGACTCCACTGAAGGAAGTACTGGCCAGCAAGCGCGGTGTTTGTCAGGACTTTGCCCACTTGGCGATCGGCTGTTTGCGTTCGCTGGGACTGGCTGCCCGTTATGTCAGCGGCTACATGGAAACCCTGCCACCTCCTGGCCAGGAAAAGCTCCTCGGCGCCGACGCTACCCACGCCTGGCTGGCGGTGTTCATTCCCGGTTGGGGCTGGCTGGAGATAGATCCTACCAATGGTTGTGTGCCTGATGAGCGCTATATCGTTCTGGGCTGGGGCCGTGACTTTGCCGACGTGACACCGCTCAAGGGTGTAATGACCGGCGGCGGCGAGCATAAGCTGACTGTGGCGGTAGATGTAGTGGCAGTGCGGGAGGAGGGGATGGTGCTCTGAATTCGTAGCCGCAAGCCGCAAGCCGCAAGCTGCAAGCTGCAAGCGAAACCATAAAAAAACCCGGCGCTGAGGCCGGGTTTTCTTGCAGATTGTAGCTGCTGTTACATATTGGGATAGTTCGGGCCACCGGTGCCTTCAGGAGCTACCCAGGTGATGTTCTGCGAAGGATCCTTGATATCACAGGTCTTGCAGTGCACGCAGTTCTGGGCATTGATCTGGAAGCGCTTGTCGCCGTCGTCTGAAGTCACTACTTCATATACGCCAGCCGGGCAGTAGCGCTGCGCGGGCTCGTCGTACAGGGGCAGGTTCTTCTCGATCGGAATGCTCGGGTCCTGCAACTTGAGGTGAACCGGCTGTTCTTCCTCGTGGTTGGTGTTGGACAGGAATACCGAGGACAGTTTGTCGAAGCTGATCACGCCATCGGGCTTGGGATAAGCGATCTTGGGTGCATCGGCGGCCTTTTTCATGCAAGCATAATCCGGCGTGGTATCACGCAGAGTCATGGGGATCTTGCCGCCGAACAGGTTCTGGTCAACAAAGTTGAAGGCGCCGCCCATAAGTGGGCCGAACTTGTGAATAGCAGGACCAAAGTTGCGCGCGCCAAAGAGCTCGTCGTATAGCCAGCTGGACTTGAAGCTGTCGACGTAGCCGGTCAGCTCATCGCCGCCTTCACGGCCCGCTTTCAGCGCTTCAACTACGGCATCAGCTGCGAGCATGCCGGATTTCATGGCGGTGTGACTGCCCTTGATCTTGGCAAAGTTCAGGGTGCCCAGATCACAACCGATCAGTGCGCCGCCGGGGAAGACCATCTTCGGCAGGGAATTCAGGCCGCCCTTGCAGATAGCGCGAGCGCCGTAGGACACGCGCTTGCCACCTTCCAGGTACTGCTTGATGACCGGGTGGTGCTTGTAACGCTGGAACTCATCGAACGGCGACAGGTGCGGGTTGCTGTAGGACAGGTCGATAATCAGACCGACAACAACCTGGTTGCCTTCGATGTGATACAGGAAGGAACCACCGGTGTTTTCGCTCTTGGTGATCTCCAACGGCCAGCCAGCGGTATGAACTACCAGGCCTTCTTCGTGCTTGGCAGGATCAATATCCCAGATTTCCTTGATGCCGATACCGTAGTGCTGGGCATCTGCGTCGGAATCCAGGTTGTAGCGCTTGATCAACTGCTTGCCGATGTGGCCGCGGCAGCCTTCAGCGAACAGGGTGTATTTGGCACGCAGTTCCATACCAGGGGTATAGAAGCCTTCCTTGGGGTTGCCTTCGCGGTCAACGCCGAGATCGCCGGTCAGGATGCCGGTTACCACGCCGTTTTCATCAATCAGCGCTTCCTGGGCAGCAAAGCCCGGATAGACTTCAACACCCAGGTTCTCGGCTTGCTGGGCCAGCCAGCGGCACAGATTGCCCAGGGAGATGATGTAATTGCCTTCGTTATGCATGGTCTTGGGGACCAGCGGGCCGGGGATCTTGGTGGCCTTTTCTGCACTTGTCAGCATGTAGATGTCGTCACGGGTGACGGGGGTGTTCAGCGGAGCGCCAAGCTCTTTCCAGTCAGGGAAGAGTTCTTCCAGGGCGCGTGGCTCGAACACGGCACCAGAGAGGATATGGGCGCCAACTTCGGACCCTTTTTCTACAACGCAAACGCTGACTTCCTGCTCGGCTGCGGCGGCTTGCTTCTTGATGCGGCAAGCAGCGGCGAGACCCGAAGGACCGGCGCCTACGATGACAACGTCAAACTCCATGAATTCGCGTTCCACTATGTATCTCCTACTCTAGGCCAAATCTGAAATCGATTATGTGATTGATCTTCCGTGATCGTTTAGCCGGAAAGTATACCAGCCCCCATGCCGCGCTCCAATGTATAGATCAGTGGCGCGGGCTTTTGGCAATACGACCTTACGCTTGAATAAGCCAGCACCGAACGCTGGCTAAAGGCGTTGTCAGCCCAGGGGGAAGCTTTCCAGCCGTTTGCCGTGCTCGTCTACTTCCAGCAGCCAGGCGGCCTTGTCCCAGTCGCCAAGTACAATACGTTCGGCGGGCTGGGCATCAATCATCAGCTCGTGTACGGCTGGTCTGTGAGTGTGGCCATGGATCAGGGTGCGCACTTGATGCTGGCGCATGACCTGAACCACTTCGCCCAGATTGACGTCGGTAATATCGCTGGGTTTTTGCCGGGTCTGGGCCTGGCTTTCGCTACGCAGTTTGCGGCCGATGCGCCGCCGTTGCTTGAGCGACAGATTGCGCAGCACAAACAGGCTTAGCCGATTGCGCAGCAGGCGACGCATCTTCATATAGGCCAGGTCGTCGGTGCACAAGCTGTCGCCGTGCATAAGCAGCACGCGCTCGCCGTTGAGATCGGCAAGGTAGGGATCAGGTAGCAGCGTGCAATGGGCAGCCTGACAGAAACGCTTGCCGATCAGAAAATCACGATTGCCGTGCATGAGGAAGACCTTGACCCCTTGACCTGCCAGGTGCGCCAGCGCAGCGATAACCTGATCGGTCAGCGGGTTGGGATCATCATCACCGAGCCATACCTCGAAGAAGTCGCCGAGGATATACAGCTCGTCAACCTTGCTGGCCCGGTGCTCCAGACAATGCAGAAACGCCCGGGTGATGTCCGGGCGTTGGCTTTCCAGATGCAGGTCGGATATGAACAGATAGCGCATTGAGAGGGATTATTCGCTCAGTTCGGCGCGTTCGATGATCACGTCTTCAGCAGGAACGTCCTGGTGGCCTGCGCGCATGGTGGTAGCTACTGCCTTAATGCTCTGCACCACGTCCATGCCATCAACCACCTTGCCGAATACCGCGTAACCCCAGCCCTGAACAGTCGGTTCGCTGTGGTTGAGAAAGTCGTTGTCGGCCACGTTGATAAAGAACTGCGCACTGGCGGAATGCGGCTCCATGGTGCGTGCCATGGCTACAGTGCCGGTCTTGTTGGCAACACCATTGTTGGCTTCGTTCTTGATCGGCGCGCGGGTGTCCTTCTGCTTCATGCCGGGACCGAAGCCGCCGCCCTGAACCATGAAGTTGGGAATGACGCGGTGAAAAATGGTGTTGTCGTAATGGCCGTCGCGGACGTACTGCTTGAAGTTTTCAACCGTTTCCGGTGCCTTGTCGGCAAAGAGTTCCAGGGTAATGACACCGTAATTGGTATGCAGTTTGACCATGTAGGGCGATCCTCGGGATTGTTGTTGGGTGAATACGGCGTCTGTCACGCAGTCTGCGTTCAGACACTTGACACTTTGCGGTATGATAAGCGTTTTGGCCAATATGGCCTAGCCAAAATCCGTGGGGCCCCGTGGCCTCGCCCGTAACGAGTCTTGCAAATCCTATGAACAAACCGGAAACCACCGCACCCGCCCATTTCCTCAGGCAAATTGTTCGGGCTGACCTGGACAGTGGTAAGCACAGCAAGGTTGTGACCCGCTTCCCCCCTGAGCCCAATGGCTATTTGCACATTGGTCATGCCAAGTCGATCTGTCTGAATTTCGGCCTGGCCCAGGAGTTCGGTGGTGACTGTCATCTGCGTTTTGATGATACCAATCCGGCCAAGGAAGAGCAGGAATACATTGACGCGATCAAGAGCGACGTGGAATGGCTCGGCTTTGAGTGGGCCGGGGCAGTGCGTTACGCGTCCGATTACTTCGATCAGCTGCACGCCTGGGCGATCGAGCTGATCAAGTCTGGCAAGGCTTATGTCTGCGACCTGACGCCGGAACAGGCACGCGAGTACCGCGGCAACCTGACCGAGCCAGGCCGCAACAGTCCGTTCCGCGAGCGCGGGGTAGACGAGAATCTGGATTTGTTTGCACGCATGACTGCGGGCGAATTCGCCGATGGCGCCAAGGTGCTGCGCGCGAAGATCGATATGGCTGCGCCGAACATGAACCTGCGCGACCCGATTCTGTACCGCATTCGCCATGCCCACCACCACCAGACCGGCGATAAGTGGTGCGTGTACCCAAGCTACGACTTTACCCACGGCCAGTCCGATGCGCTTGAGGGTATTACCCACTCGATCTGTACCCTGGAATTCGAGGACCACCGTCCGCTGTACGATTGGTGCCTGAGCAATTTGCCGGTGCCGGCAACGCCGCGCCAGTACGAATTTGCCCGGCTGAACCTGAACTACACGGTGACCAGCAAGCGCAAGCTCAAGCAACTGGTCGACGAGGGCCATGTGCATGGCTGGGATGACCCGCGCATGTCGACCCTGAGCGCCTTTCGCCGTCGCGGCTATACCCCGGCTGCGATTCGCGAGTTCTGCGAGCGCATTGGCGTGACCCGTTCTGACGCGGTAGTGGACATGGGCGTGCTGGAATTCTGCATCCGCGAGGATCTGGATGCCAACGCGCCGCGCGCCATGTGCGTGCTACGGCCGCTGAAGGTGACTATTACCAATTACCCTGAAGGCCAGACCGAGCAGTTGCACCTGCCACGCCACCCCAAGGAAGACATGGGCCAGCGTGATCTGCCGTTCAGCCGCGAGCTGTATATCGACCAGGATGACTTCATGGTTGATCCACCCAAGGGCTACAAGCGTCTGCTACCGGGTGGCGAGGTGCGCTTGCGTGGCAGCTATGTGATCCGTGCTGACGAGGCGGTCACCGATGAGCAGGGCAATATCATCGAGCTGTTGTGCTCCTATGATCCGGACACCCTAGGCAAGAACCCCGAAGGTCGCAAGGTCAAGGGCGTGATCCATTGGGTACCCGCCGCGCAGAGCGTGGAGTGCGAAGTACGTCTGTATGATCGCCTGTTCCGTGCGCCGAATCCGGACAAGAACGAGGAGGGCAACAGCTTCCTGGAGAATATCAATCCGGAGTCGCTAGTGGTTCTCAAGGGTTGTCGCGCTGAGCCGTCGTTGGCGGCCGCAGAGTCCGAACAGCGCTTCCAGTTCGAGCGTGAAGGCTACTTCTGCGTGGATAGCAAGGATTCCAGACCGGGTCAGCCGGTCTTCAATCGTACCGTGACACTCAGAGATTCCTGGGGCCAATAATGACGCTGTCGATTTACAACACCCTGAGCAAGACCAAGGCACCCCTCAAGCCGCTGGAAGATAACCACGTGCGCCTGTATGTGTGCGGCATGACGGTCTACGACTACTGCCATATTGGTCATGCCCGAGTCATGGTCGCCTTCGACGTGGTCGCACGCTGGCTGCGCTTTCGCGGTTACAAGCTGACCTATGTGCGCAATATTACCGATATCGATGACAAGATCATCCGTCGTGCCAACGAGAACGGTGAAGGCTTTCTTGACCTGACCGGGCGCATGATCGCCGCCATGCACGAGGATGAGGCACGGCTGAACGTGCTGCGTCCGGACATGGAGCCCAAGGCCAGTGATCACGTGCCGGGCATGCACGCGATGATCCAGAAGCTGATCGACAAGGGTTATGCCTACGCGCCGGGCAATGGCGACGTGTACTACCGTGTCGCCAAGTTCGTCGGCTACGGCAAACTGTCGCGCAAGAAGATCGAAGACCTGCGCATCGGCGCGCGGGTAGAGGTCGATGAAGCCAAGGAAGATCCGTTGGATTTTGTGCTCTGGAAGGGCGTAAAGCCCGGCGAACCCAGCTGGCCGTCGCCCTGGGGCGATGGACGTCCGGGTTGGCATATCGAGTGCTCGGTGATGTCCAACTGCTGCCTGGGTGACACCTTCGATATTCACGGTGGCGGACCGGATCTGGTATTCCCGCACCACGAGAACGAGATCGCCCAGAGCGAGGCGGCGAACGACAAGCCCTATGCCATGGCCTGGATGCATGCCGGTGCCGTGCGTGTGGATGGCGAGAAGATGTCCAAATCCCTGGGCAATTTCTTTACCATCCGCGAAGTGCTGGAGAAGTACCATCCGGAGGTGGTTCGCTACCTGCTGGTGTCCAGTCATTACCGCAGCGCGATCAATTACTCCGAAGACAACCTGAAGGAGTCCAAAGGCGCGCTGGAGCGTTTCTACCACGCGCTGAAGGGGCTGCCACAGGCACCGGCGGTGGGTGGTGAGGCCTTTGTCGAGCGCTTTGGTGCGGCTATGGATGACGATTTCAACAGCCCTGAGGCCTGTGCCGTGCTGTTCGATATGGTCCGCGAGATCAATCGCCTGAAGGAAACCGATCTGGATGCGGCAGCCGGTCTGGCCGCGCGTTTGCGTGAACTGGCTGAAAGCCTTGGTGTGTTGCAACTGGAGCCCGACAGCTTCCTGCGTTCAGGTGCCGAGGGCAAGGTGGATGCCGAAGCGGTAGAAGCCCTGATCCGTGATCGTCTGAGTGCCAGGGCGAACCGCGACTGGGCCGAGTCTGATCGTATTCGTGATCAGCTCAGCGCCATGGGCGTGGTACTTGAAGATGGCAAGGACGGCACTACCTGGCGTTTGCAGGATTAACGCAGCGCCTTGCTAACCTGAGTTCGGGCAATGCATAGAATGCCATGCCCGGAACCTGTCAACGCCAGATATCGTTTTTGATCTTCTCTTTGAGCTCAGGGTAATCCGCAGCCTTGAACTTGGGTACCAAGCCCTGCTTGCGTTGATCCATGTAGTCCTTGGTCAGCTTCACCACCGTCCCCGATAGCAACACAATGGCAATCAGGTTGATGGTCGCCATCAGACCCATGGACGCATCTGCGGCATCGAACACCGTAGCAACCGCCTGCATCGCCCCCCAGACCACCATGCCCAGCGCAGCTAAACGCAACACTGTCAGGCCTGCGGTATTGCCGATGCCGAGGAAGGCCAGGGCGTTTTCCGCATAGGAGTAGTTGGCGACAATCGAGGTGAAGGCAAAGAACAGGATCGCCACGGCGATAAAGTACATGCCCGCATCGCCGATATGCGACTGCATGGCCTGCTGGGTCAGCTGTGTGCCAGTGATGCCGGAGCCAGGCTCGAGCACGCCCGACAGCAGAATCATGACTGCGGTGGCGGTACAGATAACGATGGTATCGATGAATACGCCCATGGCTTGCACCAGCCCCTGTGAGGAGGGGTGGTGCGGGGCAGGGGTGGCGGTTGCGGCGACGTTGGGCGCCGAGCCCATGCCTGCTTCGTTGGAGAACAGGCCGCGCTTGATGCCGTTAAGCATGGCTGCAGTAACAGACCCGGCCGCACCACCCGCGGCTTCCTCGAGGCCAAATGCACTCTTGACGATCATCAACAGCACACCGGGAACCTCGGATGCGTTCATCAGCATGACGATCAGGGCCATTAGCACATAGGCAAAGGCCATGAAAGGTACGATGATCTCGGCGAAACGGGCAATGGATCTGAGCCCGCCAAAGATCACAAGTCCGGCAAAAAAGGCCAGGGCCAGGCCTACCCACATTTTCGAAAAGCCGAAGGCGCCCTGCATGGCGTCGGCAATCGAATTGGCCTGCACGGCATTGAACACCAGGCCAAAGGAGATGATCAGGCAGACCGAGAATACTCCGCCAGCCCAGGGCGCCTTGAGTCCACTGGCGATATAGAATGCCGGACCACCACGGTACTGGCCCTTGCCATCGCGCACCTTATACAGCTGCGCCAGGGTGCTTTCCGAATAAGCCGTGGCCATACCGACCAGGGCTACCATCCACATCCAGAAGATGGCTCCCGCGCCGCCAAGGTAGAGCGCTACCGCCACACCGGCCAGGTTACCGGTGCCGACGCGTGAAGCCAGACTGGTACACAACGCCTGGAAGGGTGAGATGCCTGCTTCATCACTTTCCCGCGAACCGCGAATGGCACGGACCATCTCGCCGAAGTTGAGAAACTGCAGAAAGCCAAGTCTGATGGTGAAAAACACACCCACGGCCAACAGCCCGTAGATCAGCACATAGCCCCAAAAGATGGTGTTGAGAAAATCAATTATTGCTGTCATGGCGGCGTGTCCTGCGCAAGTGGTTGGGTCTGATTGTTACAATCTAGCTCCGCCTATGCAAAGTGCCAGCCAGAAGCCGATTTATCCTCGAATATGGCCACAAATGGCCTCTCTAATGGCTAGATACGACCTGTTCATCACTCGCACTCGCGCCTATATTGGTCCCATGGCGCCTGTACAGGGCATGTCTTCAGCTTTTCGCACCAGGAACAGACACTATGACAACTCCAGCCAATCTGGTAATTCGACCCAGGCATATGGACTTTCAGTTGCCCGATCCGCTGCCGCGTCACTGGCATAGCAATGATCCGTTCAAGACACATTTTTTCAACTCCATGTCGGTGCTCTTTCCCGATGGTGAGCGTTTCTTTATCGACTCGGTGCGGCACTTCCGCGACCAGGTCACCGACCCGGCGTTGAAAGAGCAGATTCGCGGATTTATCGGTCAGGAAGGGCACCACAGTCGCGAGCATATCGACTACAACAATCGGTTGAGGGCTTTGGGTTACGACATCGACGGTCTGGAAAAACGCGTCAAGAACCGTATTCGCTTCGTGCAGAAGCAGTTCTCACCTGAACGCCAACTGGCCGGTACCGTCGCTATGGAGCACTTCACCGCGATCATGGCCAATCATCTGTTGAGTCATCCTGAAACCATGGCTGGTGCCGATCCGGAAATGCAGAAGATCTGGCGTTGGCATGCGCTGGAGGAAACCGAGCACAAGGCTGTCGCCTTCGACGTTTACATGCAGGTCTGCGGTGACCGCAAGATACTGCGCCGGGCCATGCGCCAGGCGACCATTTTCTTCCTCAAGGACGTCACCCAAGGTACCTTGCACATGCTGCGCAAGGACGGCAAGCTGACGCCCGCTACCTGGTTGCGTGGCATGCGTTGGTTGTGGGGGCCGGGCGGGTTGTTTACCAGCCTGATCAGCGATTACCGCGATTACTTCCGCGCGGATTTTCACCCCTGGCAGCACGACAACGTCGAACTGATGGAGCAGGTTGCCGAGGAGTTCGAGATCCAGACCCAGGCGGCCTGATTGGCCAAGTCCAAAGCAGAGTGGTGTGACCATGGTCTATGCTGGTAACACCACTACTGCGAAGGACCTGCCATGCCAGTCAACCTGTTTGTCCCAGCGGAAACCCGTCTGCATGAAAAGCGCGTTGCCCTGGTTCCCGCCGTTGTAGCAAAACTGTCCAAGCTGGGTATTCACGTCTGCATGCAGCCGGGAGCGGGTGAAGCCGCACGCATCCCAGACCAGGCCTATGTTGATGCGGGTGCCAGCGTCAGCGACGACACACCCGAACCTGCCCTGATTTTTCGCGTTCAGCCGCCGTCGATTGCCGAAATCGAACAGATGCGCCCCGGTACCGTGCTGTGCTGTTTCGTCTATGCGCACCGCGAACTGCCGGTGCTGCGTGCTTTGCGGGACCACAAGATCACCTGTTTTGCCATGGAGCTGGTGCCGCGCATCACCCGTGCCCAAGCCATGGATGCCTTGTCTTCCCAGGCCGCTCTGGCGGGCTATTACGCCGCCTTGTTGGCAGCAACCAACCTCAATCGCATCCTGCCGATGATGACCACTGCAGTGGGTTCCCTGCGCCCAGCGCGGATTCTGGTCATGGGTGCAGGGGTGGCTGGTCTGCAGGCGCTGGCGACAGCAAAGCGGTTGGGCGCCGTGGTTGAAGGTTATGACGTGCGACCAGAGGTCAAGGAACAGGTTGAATCGGTGGGCGGCAAGTTTGTCGAGACCGGCGTGTCTGCCAGTGGCCTGGGCGGCTACGCGCGCGAACTCACAGCTGAAGAACAACAGAAGGTCGCCGAAGTGCTGACCCGGCACATCCAGAGTGCTGATGCAGTGATTACTACCGCCTCGATCCCTGGCAGACCCAGCCCGAAAATCATCAGCGAAGAACAGATCATGGGCATGAAGCCGGGTGCGGTGATCATCGATCTTGCCGCGGAGGGCGGTGGCAACACGCCCTTGACCCAGCCCGGCGACACCGTTGAGGTTGGCCCGGCGACCATCGTTGCACCCTTGAACATCCCCAGCCACCTCGCCGAGCACGCCTCTGAACTCTATGCACGCAATCTGCTGAGTCTGGTCAGCCTGATGGTGACGGAAGGAGAGCTGAAGCTGGACTGGGAGGACGAGATACTCGCCGGTGCAGTATTGACGCACGACGGGGAAATAAAACACCAGGCAGCCCGCAAGGCTGAAGACATTACCCAAGGGGAGTGAGCATGGACGTAACAACTACAATAACCGGCTTTGTCGCACTCTACATTTTCATGCTCGCGGCTTTTACCGGCTACGAGATCATCGGCCGGGTACCGGCCATTCTGCATACGCCGCTGATGTCCGGCTCCAACTTTATCCACGGTATCGTGGTGGTGGGCGCCATGTGGGCGCTACTGAACGCCGCGACGCCGCTGGAGCAGACCATCGGCTTCTTTGGCGTACTGCTTGGGGCGGGCAACGCCGCTGGCGGCTATGTAGTAACCGAGCGGATGCTGGAAATGTTTAGGAGCAGCGAGCGCAAGCCCGACAACAGCACCTCTGCCGACAAGGAATAGGCCATGGATACTTCATTTATCATTGAAGCGGCCTATTTTATTGCGGCGCTGCTGTTCATCTACGGCCTCAAACGCATGGCCAGCCCAAAAACCGCCCGCTCCGGTATTCTGGTAGCCGGTTGGGGTATGGTCCTGGCGGTAGTGGTGGCCTTCCTTTACGGTCTTGATGTCTCCGAGCGCGCCCAGCCACATGTCGGGGTCAACCTCGGTCTGGTCATGTTGGCTCTGGGGCTGGGCGTGGGCTGGGCCTGGTACAGCGGCAAGAAAGTCGCGATGACCGATATGCCGCAAATGGTTGCCTTGTACAACGGCATGGGTGGCGGCGCCGCTGCCGCTATTGCCGCCATCGAGCTGTATTCCGGCAATGCCCAGTTGCACGGCGTGGTAGTGACTACCCTGGCGGTGCTGGGTGGTCTGATTGGTGCCGTGGCACTATCCGGTTCACTGATCGCCTGGGCCAAGCTGGACGGGCGTATCAACAAGACCATTCGCCTGCCTGGGCAACAACTGATCAACGCTGCATTGTTCTTCGCCACCCTGGCGCTCGGCGCAGCGATAGTCACTGCAGGCATGGCGGGTGCTGCCGTGCCCATGTTGCTGATCACCCTGTTCTTTGTGGTGTCGCTGGCGCTAGGGGTAATGCTCACCAACCCCATCGGCGGCGCCGAT
>JBKBSI010000086.1:0-9362 GCA_046291745.1 Pseudomonas sp.
CCATTAGCCAGGACCCCGCAGTAAAACAACGGGTAGACAGTATCTGGGCGGAGCTGGGCATTGACTGAATCATCAACACAAACCATCAGAGTCACTCTGCAGCCATCCGGGCATAACCTCGAAGTACGGCCTGCAGAATCCATTCTGGAAGCTGCACGGCGCCTGGGTTTTGATGCGCCGCAGAGCTGTCGCAATGGTAATTGCCACATCTGTAGCGCGCAGTTGCTCGAAGGTCAGGTACGGCAGTCAGGTCAGACCCTGAAAAGCGGCGAGGTCCTGACCTGCCTGGCGTCACCGCTCGAAAACTGCAGCATACAATGGGAAGGTGTTCTCGCACCCGGTGAGCTGCCGGTGCACAGCGTTGCTTGCCAGGTCAGCGCCTGTGACGACTTGGGCGGTGATGTCTGGCGCCTGCGCCTGCGCGCCCCAGCGGGCAAATCGCTACGCTACCATGCCGGCCAGTACCTGCTGCTGGTGCGCCCGGATGGCGACATGTCGGCCTTCTCCATCGCTTCGGCGCCCCACGAGGGACGCGATCTGGAGCTACATATACTGATTCGTGAGCCGGGCACCCGGGCACTGATAGAGCATATCCGCAAAGAGGGTATTGCCCGAGTCCAGGCCCCCATGGGCGACTGCCACCTGGGTCAGTTGCCGGATCGGCCACTGGTACTGATTGCCGCCGGTACCGGCCTGTCGCAGATGCAGAGTATGGTTCAGCATTGCCTGGAACAACGCTTCCAGCATGCCATCCATCTGTACTGGGGGGTGCGCCACGGTAACGATCTCTACCAGGCCGCGCACTGGGAAACCTGGCAACAGCAGGATAACCTGATACTGCACAAGGTCATCAGCGACCATCCGCAATGGCCTGGCCGCCAGGGCGTATTGCACGAAGCCATAGCTGCGGACCTGGGCGACCTTAGCCAGTACGAGTTCTACGTCAGCGGCTCACCGCCCATGGTCTATGCAACCTTTGATGCATTGGTCGCCAAGGGCATGCCGCCCTCGCACATGCATGCCGATGCCTTTGCCTACGCGCCGCGCGACTGATTCTTCCGGCGACCCGCACGACTCTCTACGCAATGTCAGCCGCTAACCCGCCGCCCCAGCCTCAGCGCGGCTCAGGCATGGGCAACGCGGGCAGGTCATGCACCATCAGCTCGAAGCCCTGACGCAGCATTGCCTGACTGGCAGCCGGGTCGCCCAGATGCTCCAGCAAGCGCACCAGCTCTGCACAGGTCTGAATATCGCGCTTGCTGGCGAAACTCGCCTCCAGATATTCACGGGCCTTGCCCCAGAGGCTGTTACGCAGCGCCAGACGACCCAGGGCAAGCAGCAGGGTGGCATTATGCGGATGCTCAGCCAGCCAGTGCTCGGCACTCGCCAACTGACGAGCAGGGTCCTTGCCCTTGACCACTCCGTAGAGATGAATCAGGCGTTCGTTGAAACCCTGACGCAGTGCGTGGCGCAGGGTTTCCTCGGCAAGCTCGGCATCGCCCAGTGCATGCAGCTGCAAGCAATAGGCCTCAACCAGTGCCGGATCCTGCTTCAGCAGTTTCGGCAGCGGCTCCCATACTGCTGTAACCGCATTGGTCTGACCGGGTTCGCGATGCACGCCACTCTGGGCGGCCTGATGCATCAAGGCGATATACACCTGATGTTCAAGGGCCTGCTGATCAGCGGGCTTGAGCACCTTGTGACGGCGCAATTCGGGCAGCAACTGCTCGAGCCGTGACCAGTCCTCCAGCCGCGCATAGAGTTGCCCCATCAGTTTCAGAGCGTAGAGATGCTTGGGGTGATCCTTGCGCAGCCGGGTCAGGGTCGCTAGCGCCTGCTCATTCTGTCCACGGGCCATTTGCAGTTGCGCCTGGGTCACGGCAATCGCAACATCCGCCTTGGGCGTGGTCTCATAGGCTTCACGCAGCAGACTGTCACACTCGAAGTAGTCTTCCTGCTCATGGGCGGCGCGGGCGGCGGCAAGGTAATTGATCAGCGGTTGTTCGGAGTGCGGCGCCGAGCGTTTGAGCAGACGCAGGGCATTGGCCCAGTGCCCCTCGGCAAACTCCAGCAAGCCGCGGGTAGTGACCAGGTTGGCGCGGCGCTCGCGATTATGCCGGGACCAGGGATTGATGCGGCGACCCGAGGCGTTCAGCAAGCGTACCAGCGCACGCAGCAGAGACAACAGCAGCCATAACGCCAGCAGAAAACCGACTCCAACCCAGACGCTGGTCTCGAGCGATATATTGCGCCAGGCAATCAGTATGTAGCCGGGATCCTCGGCTACCGCCATGCCGATCAGCGCCGCCACCAGCAGGACAGCGAGAATGGCCAGGTAGCTTTTGCTCATTGGCTGGCCTCCCCGTCATTCGCGTTGCTTTCGCCGCTCTCGCTACCCTCACTACTGCCGCTGCCGTTATTCCCATTCAGACTGCGGCGGCTCTGGATATAGGCCGCAAGCCCCTGCTGCAACGGCGACAGATCGGGGGGCGAAAGCTCGATCGGCTGCTGTTCCAGCTCGGCCAACTGGCCGAGCATGGCCTTGACCTGGGGGTTATCCAGCTCGAAGGACTGGCGCAGAATGCCTTCAGCCATGGTCAGACTGGAACTGAAAACCCCGGCCTCACCACGCAGTGCGGCCCATTGGGCCTGCTCCATGGTCAACTGCAGCGTTCGACGCACCCGCTGCATCTCGGCCTCGTCCAGCAATGGCTCGATAACCTTGCCGCGCTGAAAGTCGACGCGCACATAACGCTCCAGACGCATCAACACCCGCTCAGCACGTGTACGCCGGGCCATGCGGTCCTCGTACTCTTCTTCTACGCTGACTTCATCTGGATCAAAGGCTGGCACCGGCAGCAACACCAGTCTGCCAACCTGCTCACGCAGAGCGGCCAGGCGCAGGAAAATTCCTGGGCGGTCGATTTGCGGCAGGCCCTCCAGTTGCGCCTGATACTGGGCCAGCTGTTCACGTACGGTAAATACACCGCTGTCCGGCTGTTCCTTGAGAATCGAGTCCACGGCCCGCAACAAGGCAGCGGCGGAACTCACGTCCTCGGCGGCAAGCAGACGCAAACCGGCCAGCCGCAACAGGTATTCCGCCTCGGCCAGCTTCCAGTCCGAGCGCGCGTCACCCTGCAGCGTATCCAGCCGCTGGCTCAAAGCCTGCTGGCTGCGCTGCACATCGGCACTTAGTCGCTCCATCTGGCGCCACTCATCCGCAGAGGGCAAACCCTCCAGACGCGCGTCAAGCTGCTGCTGAGCCTGGCGCTGCGTTGCGACCAACTGCTCCAGACGGGTATCCAGCTCCGCCTGGCCGCTGTCCTGTGAAGAACTCTGGTACCAGTGCCAGGCGCTCAGACCCAGGGCGGCAAGGGCAACAATCAGCGCCAGCCCGGACAATCCCCGACCGGGCTGCGAAGGCGCAGGGCCTTTGGGTGGAGTGCCGCCGGGGGGCTGCTTACCGCCAACCGCAGGGCTGGGGGCAGGTTTCTGTACTGGCGGGGGTGTAGCCTTTTTCTCGGCGGAGTCCTGGGCCTTGTCCGCAGCGCCTGCGGCGGGAGCAGTGGCAGCAGCACCAGTGGCCCCGCTGGTAAGCGCTGCAGTAGATTCTGCTGTCTGAGGGGGCTTTTCGCTGTCCAGCGGCGCGCTGTTGGTCGCCGACACGCTGCTACTGGCTTGCTCCGGCACCTGGTCCAGCTTGTCCTTGGTCTTGCCTTTGTTCTTGTCCTTGCCGCTGTTGGTACTCTGCTCTGTCGGTTCCACGCTATTCCCCTTGTTACGTCAGCGGATGGGCCATCACGGCCTCGATCACGGCGTCATCGTCCGCGCCGTTGCATACTATTATATTTGTGCAGCCAAACTCCTCGGCCTGGGCCGCGACGCGCTGGCTAGGTACCCAACAGCGCCAGTTGCACTGTTCTGGCCATTGCTCGGCTGCCGCCTGGCGCCAGTACTCCAGCGCCTGACCACTCAGCAGCAGAATGCCGCCAGGCTTTTGCTGCAGCGCCTCATTCAAACTCTCGCGCAAACCAGTTGCGGGCTGGCGACGGTACAACTCCAGGTAATCCACCTGGCCACCCGCTGCGCGCACCTGATCAGCCAGATACTCACGCCCACCTAGGCCACGCCAGATCAGCACCCGCAGACTCGGCTGATTTAGCAAAGCCTGCCAGGCGGGTAGCGCAGTCAGGCTCTCGGAATCCTGGCCCTGGCCAGGCACCTGCACTACCAGATCAGCCTCACGCAGGCAGCGCGCCGTACTTTCACCCACCGCGAACCAGTCGATCCCCACCGGCATCTGCGGCCAGTAGCTGTCCACCCGTTGCAGGCCAAACCGCGCCGCTGCCGGGCTGACCACCATGATCGCCTGATAGCGATCCAGGTCCAGAACCATCTGCCGCGCCGCTGCGTCCTCAGGCTCCTCGACCAACTGCATCAAGGGCATCTGCCAGGTTCTGACCCCGCGGGCGGCCAACTTGTCGGCCAGTCGCTGGTTATCCGCAGCAGCCCGGGTCAATAACAGCGCCGGGGTCACCGCCCCTCCGCCTCCTGATAGACCGCATCAAGAATCTGTTGAGCACCCTGACTGAGTAGATCTTCAGCAACACTGATACCCAGGGCTTCCGGATCTTGCTCTGCACCTCTGGCTTCAGCAGTGAGCAGCAGACTGCCGTCCGGATGCCCGACCAGACCACGCAACCAGAGCTGACCGTTCTGGCGCTCCGCATAACAGGCGATAGGAACCTGGCAGCCCCCATTCAAGTGCGTATTCAGTGCCCGTTCGGCGCGCACGCGCAGGGCGCTGTCTTGATCATTAAGAGGTGCAAGCAGGTTATGCAATTCGCTGTCGGCACTGCGGCATTCGATACCCACCGCACCCTGACCGCCAGCCGGAAGACTTTCTTCCGGCGGCATGGCATAGCGGATGCGCGCATCAAAGCCCAGGCGCATGAGACCTGCAGCGGCAAGAATGATGGCGTCGTATTCCCCGGCATCCAGCTTGGCCAACCGGGTATTGACGTTGCCGCGCAGAAAACGCACTACCAGATCGGGGCGCCGGGCCATGATCTGGGCCTGACGGCGCAGGCTCGAGGTACCGACCACACTGCCCTGCGGCAGACTGTCGACCGACTCGAAGTGATTGGAAACGAAGGCATCGCGAGGATCCTCACGTTCGCAGATAACCGCCAGACCCAAGCCCTCGGGAAAGGCCATGGGTACATCCTTCATCGAATGCACGGCCAGATCGGCTTCGTCATTAAGGATCGCGGTTTCCAGTTCCTTGACGAACAGCCCCTTGCCACCAATCTTGGCCAGCGGCGAGTCGAGGAGCTGATCGCCGCGACTGACCATGGGCACCAAGCTGACCTGCAGCCCCGGGTGCAACTGTTCCAGACGTGCTTTTACATACTCGGCCTGCCACAGGGCCAGGGCACTCTTACGGGTGGCAATTCGCAGATGTCGACTCATGGGATTCTCGTTCAAAACCAGCCTGCATGATACGCCATGCCCTCCCTGGCATCCACGCGGCTGTCAACCCGGCGCGACATTACAGGTGATCCATTAGCTTGCGTAGACCCGGTACATGACGACGGCTGACCGTGAGCGTTTCCTCACCCAGGCCCTTGAGGTGCAGTTGGAAGTGGCCAACGGCACTGCGCTGCAAGCGTT
This sequence comes from Pseudomonas sp., assembly GCA_046291745.1. Classification (GTDB taxonomy): domain Bacteria; phylum Pseudomonadota; class Gammaproteobacteria; order Pseudomonadales; family Pseudomonadaceae; genus Halopseudomonas. Next base: position 5,674 of record JBKBSI010000086.1, read on the forward strand.
CGATGCGCGGCCTGGCGACCAGGGCGTTGCGGTGAATGCGCACGAAATAGTCGCCGAACTCGTCCTCCAGTGCTTTCAACGGCTCATCCAGCAACACTTCGCCCTGTGTGTGACGCAGCGTCACATACTTGTGGTCAGCAAGAAAATACAGCACCTCATCAATCGGAATCAGCTCAACACCCTTGCGCGTGCGTGCGCTGATATGACTACGAGCCTGAACACCTTCACCGCGTCCGTTGGCGCGCCCCAGGCTACTAAGCTGCAGGCGGTTGAGCTTTTGCGCCTTGGCCAGCGCCTCCGCCAGCGCTTCGCGGCGTACCGGCTTGAGCAGGTAGCCGACGGCACTGACCTCAAAGGCATCCAGCGCGTACTCGCCATGCGCGGTACAGAAGATCACCGCCGGTGCGTCCGGCAGTTCGGCTAGGCGCGCTGCAGCCTGCAAGCCATCCAGGCCCGGCATACGAATATCCAGCAAGACGATATCCGGTTGCTCTGCCGCCACCAGCTCCAGGGCTTCAAGCCCGTTACAGGCCACCGCAGACAGCGCCTCATAGCCGGGCAGAGCGGCGATCAGACGGCTGAGGCGCTCCCGGGCCAGGGGTTCATCATCGGCGATAAGTACTTTCATGCCTTAATGACTTCTCTGCTGTATTTAATGTGGTTGTTTACAAGGATAGACCAGCCTGCTGAAGAAGCGCGGCCCTTCACGCCAGGACTCCAGGGTCGCGCCGGGGCCGAAGTGCCCCTGCAGGCGCGCACTTATATTTTCCAGGGCCATACGCGCGCCGCGATGGTCTGCATCCAGAGGTGGACAACTGTTTGATACCAGTAGTTCGATACGCCCCCCTTCACGGCCGCCCTGAATCAGAATATCGCCGCCGCTGAGGCTTTTCTGCAGCCCGTGCAAAATGGCATTTTCCAACAAAGGTTGCAGGGTCAGCAGCGGAATCGGTGTGGCGTCGGGCAAGTCGTCCACCTGCCACTCGACCCGCAGCCGGTCACCCAGACGGTACTGCTCGATCCGCAGGTAGCCTTCGCACAGGCGCCGCTCTTCCTCCCAGGTAGCCAGGCCATCGACTTCGGACAGGTTGGCGCGAAACAGATCAGCCAGATCCAGCACGGCATTCTCGGCCTTTTCCGCATCACTGCCGATCAGGCTGACAATACTGTTAAGGCTATTGAACAGAAAATGCGGGCGAATCCGCGACTGCAGTGATTGTAGGCGTGCCTGTAACTCGGCCTGTTGCTGGCGTTGCCACTGTTGCTGCAGGTAGAAGTAACGCAACAACAGACTGGTCATGATCAGCGCAATCAGGCCGTGGCGCAGCATCTGCCCTGGGTGCAGCTCCGGCGTACCAAGCATGCCACGGTTGAGCACCCAGTCGGCCATGACGCTGAAAAACAGTGCCAGACTGATCACCACTGCATAGCAAGCCAGGATCGCCAGCCCCAGGGGCCGACGGCGCATCCATTCGCGCAGGTGGCAGAGCAAGGCGGCCGACAGCAGCACTATCCACTGCACAAACAGCGAAGCCATGGCCAGACTCAACCAGTCAAAACCGCCGGTAGCCGGGACCGCCAGGACCCAGATAAGCACCATGAGCTCGGCCAACACCACCAGGGTGAAAACCGCCATTGAGGAACACAGGTTCGGGAGGAAAAAGTCTTCCCCCGCGTAAGGTTTACTGAGTAGCGTCCAGAGTCCGTTCTTCATCGGCCAAGTGTCCGCCAGCCGGGCGCCATCACGCAAGCATGAAGTGGTATGCTATTGCCCTTTGCCAGCCAAACTTTTCCGAATTGCGAGCCAACGCGACCTATGAGCCAAGATCAGACAACCAATCAATCCTGGGGTGGCCGTTTCAGCGAACCGGTTGACGCCTTTGTTGCCCGCTTCACCGCCTCGGTGGATTTCGACAAGCGCCTGTACAAGCACGACATTCAGGGCTCGATTGCCCACGCGACCATGCTGGCCAGGGTCGGCGTGCTCAGCGATGAGGAGCGCGACAGCATTATTGCCGGTCTGCGCAGCATCCAGAGCGAGATTGAAGCAGGGCAGTTCGACTGGCGCGTCGACCTGGAAGACGTGCACATGAATATCGAGGCGCGCCTGACTGCGCAGATTGGCGTCACCGGCAAGAAGCTGCACACCGGGCGCTCGCGCAACGATCAGGTCGCGACTGATATTCGCCTGTGGCTGCGCGAAGAAATCGACATCATTCTGGTTGAGCTGGCACGCCTGCAGACCGGCTTGCTGGATCAGGCCGAGCGGCACGCGCATGTGATCATGCCCGGCTTTACCCATTTGCAGACCGCACAACCGGTGACCTTCGGCCACCACCTGCTGGCCTGGTTCGAGATGCTCAGTCGCGACCGCGAGCGTCTGCTCGATTGCCGCAAGCGCGTCAACCGCATGCCACTGGGCAGCGCCGCACTGGCCGGCACCACCTACCCGATCGATCGCCAGGTAACCTGCGAACTGCTCGGCTTTGATGCGGTGTCTGGCAACTCGCTGGATGGCGTATCCGATCGTGATTTCGCGATTGAATTCTGCTCTGCCGCCTCGCTGGCCATGATGCACCTGTCGCGCTTCTCCGAAGAGCTGGTGCTCTGGACCAGCGCGCAGTTCAACTTTATCGACCTGCCCGACCGCTTCTGCACCGGCTCCTCGATCATGCCGCAGAAGAAGAATCCGGATGTGCCCGAGCTGGTACGCGGCAAGACCGGACGCGTTTACGGCCACCTGATGGGTCTGCTGACGCTGATGAAGAGCCAGCCGCTGGCGTACAACAAGGACAACCAGGAAGACAAGGAACCGCTGTTCGACGCCGCCGATACCCTGCGCGACTGTCTGCGCGCCTTCGCCGACATGATTCCGGCGATCCAGCCCAAGGAGCCGGTCATGCGCGAAGCGGCACTGCGCGGATTTTCCACCGCCACTGACCTGGCTGACTACCTGGTACGCAAGGGCCTGCCGTTCCGCGACTGCCACGAGATCGTTGGCCATGCGGTGAAATACGGTGTCGAGTCGAGCAAGGATCTGGCGGAAATGAGCCTGGAAGAACTACGCCAGTTCAGCGACCAGATCGACCAGGATGTGTTTGACGTGTTGACCCTGGAAGGGTCGGTGAATGCCCGCGACCATATCGGCGGCACCGCGCCCAAGCAGGTACTGGCAGCGGTGAAACGCGGCCGCGAGCAGTTGGCTGAGTAAGCTCCCGGAACAGCGCAGCCCCAGTGCAAAACAGGGGCTGCGTGGTACCAACAGACTGGTTTTTAAGCGTTAGGCTGCTGTTGGGTTATGCAATGAATATTGCCGCCGCCCAGCAATATCTCCCGCCCCGGCACCGTCACTACCCGGCGATCCGGGAACAGTTGCTCCAGCAAGGCTTTCGCCACTTCATCCTGCGGATCATCAAAGCTCGGCGCGACTATGCCGTCGTTGACGATGAGGAAGTTCACGTAGGAACCGGCCAAGCGGATTGATGGGTCACGCGGCTGCGTGCCAGGCACCCGATCGACTCCTGCGCACTCTTCAGCGGTGGCGTACAGCGGACCGGGAATCGGCATGCGGTGTACGGTCAGTTCCCGACCCTGTGCATCGCGGCTGGCTTCCAGTACGCGCAGGGCTTTCTGACAACGATCAAAGTTGGGGTCTTCAGGATCATCGGTCCAGGCCAGCAACACTTCAC
>JBKBSI010000086.1:9372-13138 GCA_046291745.1 Pseudomonas sp.
GAACAAAACAGCAGAAGTTGTCGACATGGCCGTCAGTCTCGTCGTTGAACAGACCTTCCGGCAACCAGATTACCTTGTCGATCCCCAGATGATCGCCCAGCTTGATTTCAATCTCCTCGCGCAACAGGTGCGGGTTGCGATTGGGGTTGAGCAAGCATTCTTCGGTGGTGATCAGCGTACCCTCGCCGTCCACATGGAAGGCACCGCCTTCCAGCACAAAGCCTTCAGCGCGGTAACGCGGGCTACGCACCAGACCGAGTATCTTGTCCGCGACCTGATCATCGCGCTGCCAGGGCCAGTACAACCCACCGTTGAAGCCACCCCAGGCATTGAAGGTCCAGTCCACACCGCGCAAGCCACCATGGGGGTGGGTAACGAAGGTGGGGCCGGTGTCGCGTACCCAGGCATCGTCGGTGGTCAGCTCGACCACGCGAATACCCGGGTGGCTGAGCTGCATATTGGCATTTTCATACTGTGCGGCCGAAACGCAGACGGTGACCGGCTCAAAGCTGGCAATCGCCCGCGCCACCTCGGCAAAGGCCGCCTGCGCCGGTTTGGCGCCGAGGCGCCAGTTGTCCTGACGCTCGGGCCAGACCATCCAGGTCTGACTGTGCGGCGCCCATTCGGCGGGCATGCTGTAACCATCGGCGCGCGGCGTGCTGTGCAAGGTATACATCGGGATCAGGACTCCAGTGAACCATCCAGGGTTTTGATCGGGCCATACAAATTCGGCCGACGATCACGAAAGCTGCCCCAGGCACTGCGGATATGCTCGAGTTGGTCCAGGTCAAATTGCTGCACCAGCACGCCCTCTTCCGTTTCGTTCAGTTCCTGCACCTTGGCACCGAACTGATCGGCAATAAAGGACGAGCCATAGAAGGTAATGTCGTAGTCGTCCTGCTCTTCGCGACCAATACGGTTGCTGGCTACCAATGGCATCAGGTTGGCACCGGCATGACCCTGTTGCACACGTTGCCAGTGGTCGCGTGAGGTAATGTTCGGATCGTGCGGCTCACTACCGATAGCAGTCGGATAGAACAGAACTTCCGCACCCAGCAGTGCCATGCTGCGAGCGCACTCGGGGAACCACTGGTCCCAGCAGATACCCACACCAATCTTGGCATAGCGGGTCTGCCAGACCTTGAAGCCGGTATCGCCAGGATTGAAGTAGTACTTTTCGTGGTAACCGGGGCCATCGGGAATATGGCTCTTGCGGTATAGCCCGAGATTGCTGCCGTCGGCATCAATGATCACGATACTGTTGAAACGCGCACGGCCTGCCAGCTCGAAGAAGCTGATCGGCAACACCACTTCCAGCTCCTTGGCCAACGCCTTGAAATGCGCAATGGCCGGATTCTGATCAATGGTGGTGGCCAGCTGCAGATACTCGGCATTCGGTTTCTGACAGAAGTACGGGGTTTCGAACAGCTCCTGAATCAGAATGATCTGCGCGCCCTTGGCCGCAGCTTCACGCACCAGCTTTTCAGCTTTATCGATATTGGCCTGACGATCCCAGGAGCAACTCATCTGGGTGGCGGCGACGGTAACGAGACGACTCATATAAAAACTCCTGCAAAGACAAACATGTGCTGCCGGGAACATCCCGGCGTATCAAGTAAAAGCCAAACTGCCTGCTTAAGCCCCAAGGGGCTCAGATACCCTCCAGCGGATTCTGTCGATAGAACGCCTGCAACTGCCGGTAGATCTCAGGCAGCGCATCGAACAATCTGCGCGGCTGCTCGAAAAAGGTCTCACTGAGCACCGCGAAGAACTCAGCCGGATTCTCCAGCGCGTAATCATCCAAAGGCAACGCCTCACCACGTTGCTGCAAACCCTGCAGGTAATCCCAGGCCTGGGTAAATTGGTTTTTCCATTGTGCCGGGTCCATCTCGGCATGTAACGGCGGCGCTCCATTAGCGCCATCCCAACGCATATCCAGCGTATGCGCCAGCTCATGCAAAACCACATTAACCGCATCAGTCCCGCCAGCCTGCTCGACATCCTGCCAGGACAAGACTACAGGCCCCTGATGCATGACTTCGCCGCTCAGTGCACGCCGTTCTGCATGCAAGATACCAAACTCGTCATGCCACTCATGCTCGGCGACAAAAGGTCCGTCATATACCAATATGGTCTGCCAGCGGTCATACCAACTCAATCCGAGATTCAGCACCGGCACGGCAGCCATGCCGGCAATACGCAAGCGCATTGAGTCCGTCAGTTGCAGATCACCAACCCCCTGCAAACGCTTATGTAGAAGCAAACGCAATGCCAGTTGCTGCAGTCGTTCCTGATCAGCTTGAGAGTAGCGCAGGTAAACTGCCCAGTCTCCCAGCGCCAGTTGCCAGTCCGCCGGAGTCACGCCCAATGCCTGGATACGCCGCGCGTCACGCCACCGCCTGAACCCCTGCAACACGAGCTACCTCCATACCTGATCAACGCGCATCGCGTAGCCGATACCATAACAGGGCCAGCGTCCGAATGGCGGTTTGCAGTGGCGCCCCCGGTGGTACGGGAAGATGCTTGAGCCGAGCAAACAGATCAAAACCCTGCTGCTGCCCCATCAGCGCATCCGCCATCAGCTTGCCGGCCAGCCCAGCCAGGGCCACACCCTGACCGGAGTAACCCTGGGTAAAGAGAACGCGCTGGCCCAGCCGCCCAAAGTGCGGGGCCTTGCTTGCGGTCATGGCCACCTGACCGCCCCACAGGTAGTCGAAATCGGTATCCGCCAGTGCGGGAAACACGCCGATCATGCGCTGGCGCATGGTCTGCCGCAGGGCTTCGGGTCTTGCATCGCGGGCGCTGGCGCGGCCGCCGAAGAGTAGGCGCCCATCAGCACTGAGGCGGTAATAGTCGATCAGGGTATTCATGTCGCATACGGCAGAGCGGGAAGGAATCAACTGCTCGGCCAACTCGCCCAACGGCGCGGTCGCACCCACAAAACTGCCGATCGGCATAAAGCGGCGCTGCTGCCAGGGCAGCAACTTGCCAATATAGGCGTTGCCTGCGAGCAGCAGATGCTCGGCTCTGATCTGACCCTGCGCCGTACGCACACTAACCCCGGTGCTGTGCTGCTGGTAATCCAGTACAGCGGTTTTTTCATAAATCCGCGCGCCATGTTGTTCGGCTGCAGTGGCCAGCCCCAATACATACTTCAGCGGATGCAGGTCGCCGCCACCCCAGTCCATGACCCCGGCCTGATAGTCGGCATTGAGCAATCCCTGCAGGCTGGGGCGATCATGAAACACCAGTTGGTCATAGCCGAGCTTTTCCAGACTGGCCTGCCAGGCCTTCAATTCAGGTATATGCCGCGGCTTGTTGGCAACCAGTAAAATGCCCTGTTTCAGGTCGCAGTCGATGGCATATTCCGCTACCCGCGCACGCAACAGCGCTATGCCGTCCAGGCTGAGCTTCCAGAGTGTGCGTGCATCAGCGGCACCTAGCTGCTTTTCCAGTGCAGCCTGATCCGCAGCCAGACCAGGATTGATCTGCCCGCCATTGCGCCCGGAACAACCCCAACCCACATGCTCGGCCTCCAGCAAAGCCACCGTTCTACCCGCCTTGGCCAGTTCAAGGGCAGCCGAGATACCGGTATAGCCGCCACCGACCACACATACGTCCACGCGCTGTTCGCCCTGCAGTGATGGCCTGACTGCTTGGGGCGAAATGCTGGCCTGATACCAGGATTGGGGTTCTGTCATTGGTTTAAACCTTGCCTTTATAGATTCTGGCTCTCTGGTGCGCTAGCGCCGCTTCCGATGGCCCT
>JBKBSI010000087.1:0-13086 GCA_046291745.1 Pseudomonas sp.
TGCTCAATACCAACCTGCTGACGGCCCGGTTCGCTTGCAGCCGTGTGGTCAACTCCAGACGTTCGTAGGGAAAAGCCAGAGTCTGATCAGGGTTGGTGACGTTGATCACTCCATCCAGACTGCTGATATTGATATCAGCTACCGGGTCCCCACCCACGCTCTGGCTGAAGGTCACATCCGCGTTGAGCACGGCGTTCCAGGAAAAGTCATCCGGCAAGACACCATCGAGCGTTTCGAGGGAAAAATTGCTCAGGCTCAGATCCAGCTGTCGGTCTGGTAGCAGCCGCTGTTCCCCGTTGAAGCACAGCTGTGCGCCCTGCTGTGCCCAGCAATGGGCGCCGAGCCGCAGTTGCGCCGGGTCAAAGCGATAGGTTATCCCGGCGGTATCGCGCAGGCGCCAATCCAGTTCTTCATACGCCAGACTGGCGCTGCTCAATTGTCCCTGCCAACGGTCGTCATGCAACTGGCCCGCGACGGTCAGGTCGACATCCACTATGCCGCGGTCTAGCTGTAGCGCCAGGGTATGGCGCTGACGGTTGCCGTTCAGTTGCAGATCCAGGTTGCCCAGGCGGATTTCGCCATTACGCATGCGTTGGGTGGTCAGGTTCAGGCGCATTGGGAGCGTTTCAGACAAAGTCACCTGTCCTGTAGCTTCCAGACTATTGATGCTGAGTTCTTCATAACCTAGACGGCTACCCTGCAACGCAAGGTCGAGTACCGGCTGAGCCTGGCTGCCCGAGCCAACCAGACTGCCCTCAAGGGTGCCGCTCAGGCCCGGCCAGAGAGTGTTCAAGCGGGGAAGCTGAATATCGATATCGGCGGCAATCTGCTCGCCCCAACGTCCGGCGCCGGTGATGCGGTTCTCGCCCTGACGCAGTAGCAGGTCACTGATCAACCAGGCCTCATCCTGTTTGTCCAGAGCACCGGCAAGCTGCAACGGCTGTGATCGCAGACTGCCTTGCAGATCCCAATTGGCCGTTACCGTCAGTTGCTCCCCGACCAGGCTGCCTGAACTGCTAACAGGCCCATTCAGACTGCCTGGCAAATCTGCAACGAAAACGCCGGGGTCAAGCTCTTCCAGCAGTAGCGACAGTTCCCAAGCAATGCGCTCGCCCAACTCCAGCATAACCTGGCCGGTTGCTTTGCCTGCGGCAGTCTCCAGGCTCAGCGGGGCTATGCGTAACGCTTCCTGTGTGCCTTCCAGGGTCAGGGCCAGATCCACCTGCTGGTCGGCAACACCGGTTAACTGGGCACTCAGATCACTGTAGATCTGATCGCCCCGCAGGCGAGCCTCAAGGTCCAGCTGTTCCAGAACGATTGAGCCTATGTCCTGTGGATATAGCCATTGCCAGGGGAAGCGCTGCATCTGCAACGTGGCGTCCGCTTCCAGTTGCTCCTGCCAATTCAGATCGCCGGCTAGCCGCAGGCGCCGCTGCGGTTCGGCGGTTACAAACAGCTCCAGCACCAGATCGCTAACGCCCTCGAGCCCAGCATCGGCACTCAGCTCCACACTGATGTCACCGCCCTCCCCTGGCATGCCTGCATTGCCCTGGACGGCAAAGCCCTGATCAAGGTCGCCGCGCACGTCGAGCTGCAGGTCGTTTACCGTCAAGGTCGGCGGCAAATCATTAAGAGCCAGAAAGGACTCGCCGTGCCAGGTAAGAGCCAAAGGCACTTCTGGCTCCAGCGGGCTGACCTGACCGTTGAGACGGCCAGTCAGATAACCGCGGCTACGGGCGTCCACTTCCAGCATTGCGGCGCTGCCGCCGAGTCGGACATCCAGTGCCCAGCTCTGCTCTTCCATGGGCGGCAGGTTGACCTGGGTCTGAATGCGCAATGGCCAGTCGCCGCTCATGCGTACATCACCGTCCAGTTGCCAATCCAGCTCCGGCCCCTGCCCCGAGAAACGGTGAATAACCAGGTGGTTGCCACTCATGTGCGCAGCCAGTTGGATATCGGTGAGTAGCGGCTCTTCGGTGTTCAGCCAGAGGCTGCCGACGCGCAATTGGTCCACCTGTATACCCAGAGGTAGACGTATGCTCGGCAACTCGATGCGCTCGCGTTCGCTGACTTCATCGTTGGGTTCAGCCTCTACGCTAATGCGTTCAATATCCAACCGATCCACACACAGACGCATCCCGAAAAGGCAGTTTGGTGACCATGCAAAATCGAGTTCATCGATGGTGACCGTAATGCCCTCGTCGCGCCAGACGACCTGTTCGAACTGCCAGCCACGCCAGAGATGCCCCTGGACAAAGTGCAGCTCAAGGCGCGATTCGACTTTGGGTATCTGCCCTATTAGCCAACGGTTGACCGGCTCGGTGGCCAGCAGCAAGACAATCAGCAGGGGTAACAGCAGCAGAATCAGTAACCCGCGCACCAGGGTCTTGAGCACAAAGCGAATCACAGTTCAGGCCCCATGGAGAAATGCACACGGAAACCCTCATCGGCATCGCTGATGGAGTGCGCCAGATCGACCCGGATGGGCCCTACCGGGGAGACCCAGCGCACACCAAAGCCAAGGCTGGTTTTGCGTGCATCGGTAGGTGAGTCCACCGCGTTACCATGGTCGACAAATACTGCACCTCGCCATTTTTCAATAAATTCGTATTGGTACTCGAGACTGGTGGCCAGCAGATAACGCCCGCCTATACGGTCACCGGTCTCATCGGTGGGAGATAGTGTGCGGAAATCGTAACCCCGGACACTTTGATCGCCACCGGCAAAGAAGCGCAGAGATGGCGGTACACCGCTGAAGCTGTCACTGCCAATTGCCCCGACGTTGGCCCTGGCCAGCGCGCGGTGCTTTTCCCTGAAGGTATAGAGCCCCTTGGCGCTGGCATTTACGCGGATAAAGTCGATATCGGAGACGATGCCCTCCTTCGCACCTTGAACGTCCAGCAACAGACTGTAGCCCCTGCTCGGGTCGATGTTCTGATCGGAGCGGGTACGGGTGAAGGAAACACCCGGTATCAACAAGGTGGTACTACCCGATTCATTACCCACAGAGAAACGTTCCTGCTCCAGCCGCAGGCCGACAATCCGGTCCCAGCCACTTTTCAGGCGCTTTTCATGCTGGGCGCCGACCGTCAGGCTACGACTGTCGACATCATCGATTTCCTCTTTCTGCCAGCCGGTGAAGAAGCGCAATGAACTGCTTTGCGGCGGCGTGAGGGGGATTTGATAAAAACTGGTGACCTTCTGCCTGGGAGCCGAAAGCTCCAGTTCCGCACCCCGTTTGTTGCCCCGGGAGTTGATCCAGTGCTGGGTCCAGGTCGAGCGGGCCCTGGGGCCTACGTCGGTCGAAAAGCCTGCACCAAAGCCCAGTGAGTGCTGGTTGCGCGCGCTGATGTTGGCGCCTACCGGTATAACGCCGTCTTCAGCCTGGTTGGCCGGAGCGGAGACCTGTACGCTCTCGAAATAACCACTGGAGAGCAGGTCGCGATTGAGCTCGGCAAGCAGGTCGGCATCGTACTCTGCACCCGGCTCAAAAGTGACCATGCGTTGCAGCAGCTCCTCATCGAACGGCGTATCGGTGAAGATCACTTCACCCAGGCGGAAGCGCTCTCCAGTCTGATAGACGAGATTGATATCAGCCTGATTGTTTTCCACATCAACGAGTAGTTGGTGCTGTTCAAAACGAGCCGAAAAGTAACCATAGCGCAGCGCCTGGTTAGATAGCAGCGTCTTGATGTTCTCATAGTGCCCATGGTGCAGAATGGCGCCCTCACGCAGGCGTGAGCTAGGTGGCAAATTGAACGCGGGATTGTCCTGCCCTGCCCCTTCTACACGGATGTTCACGTTGCGCAGACGTACTGGCGGGCCGAGTGTGACGTACAGGGTCAGAACCGGGTCATTCCGGCTGCCCGTAACTTGCGGTCGGATCTGCGTCTGGTAGTAGCCCAGCGCCTGGGCGGCGCGGGTACCCTGTTCGACACTGTGACGTGCCATGCGCCACATCTCCCGGCGCTCGGAGGCCTCAACTGGCCCAATAAAGGCCTCGATGTTGGCTTTGACCCGGCTGTTGGCTGGTTCTACCTGAACCTCTAGCTGGGCCATGACCGCCGAGCTGACGACAAGCAGGCAAATCAGGAGTAACAAACGGCCCATGGCACCTTCCGGCAATATATTTGGCAACGGGAATGCTAACATGCGACTAACAGCGGCCCGGTAAAATATACATTTACTTACAGACCCAACAGCTTGAAAGCGACCTCAAACAGGACAAAAAATGAAACTTGTTTCTTTTAATATCAATGGCTTGAGAGCGAGACCTCATCAACTTGAAGAAATCGTACGCAAACACGCCCCCGACGTGATCGGCCTGCAGGAGACCAAGGTAGACGACTCCATGTTTCCATTAAGTGACGTTGAAGCCCTTGGCTATCACGTTCACTACCATGGCCAGAAAGGTCACTACGGCGTCGCCCTGCTGACACGCGAAAAGCCCCTATGGGTACGCAAGGGTTTGCCTAACGATAATGACGAGTCACAAAAACGCATGATCAGCGCTGCTGTGCAAACTCAGGACGGCCAAACCCTGGTCGTGTTCAATGGTTACTTCCCTCAGGGTGAGAGCCGTGATCACCCGATCAAGTTCCCTGCCAAGTCGCGTTTTTACGCCGACTTGCAGGCCCATCTGGAGACTGACTTTGATCCCGCGCAGCCTCTGGTGGTCATGGGGGATGTCAATATTTCGCCCGAAGATGTGGACATCGGTATCGGAGCGGACAACGCCAAGCGCTGGCTGCGCACTGGCAAGTGCAGCTTTCTGCCGGAGGAGCGCGAATGGATGGGACGGCTCAAGGCCTGGGGGTTGGTTGACACCTTTCGCCATTTGAATCCCTCCGTGGACGACCAGTTCAGTTGGTTTGATTACCGCAGCCGCGGCTTTGAAGACACGCCCAAGCGTGGACTCAGGATTGACCTGGTGATGGCCAGTAGCGGATTGGTCGACAAATGCGTGGAAAGCGGTATCGACTACGCCATCCGCGGTATGGAAAAGCCCTCCGACCATGCACCGGTCTGGGCCAAGTTTACCATCTGAACTCAGCCATCCGGCGCAATAATCTGCGCCGGATGGGTTGCCGCACAAGCCTGTCAGCGCAAGGCTGTCAGGCCATTTCTTCTTCCAGCACGTCGAGTATCAGCTCCTCGTCACGCAGGCAGATATGCACGGTACCGCCATGTGCAGCCAGATCGCCAAAGAGGATCTGTTCTGCCAGCGGCCGCTTGATCTTGTCCTGAATCAGACGAGCCATGGGACGCGCACCCATCAGCGGATCGTAACCGTGTTCGGCAAGCCAATTGCGAGCCTCCTCGTCCACCTCGATGACCACGTGCTTGTCCTCGAGCTGGGCCTGAAGTTCGGTAAGGAACTTGTCGACCACGTTCTTGATGCTCTCGTGACTCAGGCGGCCAAACTGGATAATGGTATCCAGACGATTGCGGAACTCGGGGGTGAAGGTTTTCTTGATCACCTCCATCGCATCCGTTGTGTGATCCTGCTGGGTAAAGCCAATAGACGCCCGCGCCATGGACTCAGCCCCGGCGTTGGTGGTCAGCACGATGATCACGTTACGGAAGTCAGCCTTGCGACCGTTGTTATCCGTCAGCGTGCCATGGTCCATGACCTGTAGCAGCAGATTGAACACTTCCGGATGCGCCTTCTCGATCTCGTCGAGCAGCAGCACGCAATGGGGATTCTTGGTCACCGCCTCGGTCAACAATCCGCCCTGGTCAAAACCTACGTAACCAGGAGGTGCGCCGATCAACCGCGACACCGTATGGCGTTCCATATACTCGGACATGTCGAAGCGCAACAGCTCGACGCCCAGGCTCTTGGCCAACTGCCGGGTGACCTCGGTCTTGCCCACCCCGGTAGGTCCGGAGAACAGGAAGGAACCCACCGGCTTGTCAGCCGACTTGAGTCCCGCACGCGATAGTTTGATTGCCGTAGACAGCGCAGCGATGGCGTTGTCCTGGCCAAACACCACCAGCTTCAGGTCGCGCTCCAGGTTCTTCAGCAGCTCCTTGTCGCTGGAGGAGACATGCTTGGGTGGTATACGCGCAATCTTCGCCACAATGGCTTCGACCTCAGCCACATCGATAACCGGAGGACGCTCGGATATGGGCTTGAGACGCTGGTAAGCACCGGCCTCGTCAATCACATCGATGGCCTTGTCTGGCATGTGCCTGTCGTTGATATAGCGCGCTGCCAGCTCGGCAGCAGCCTTGAGTGCTTCGTCGGTATAACCGATACCATGGTGATCTTCGAAGCGGCTCTTCAGCCCCTTGAGAATCTGAATGGTGTCCTCGACGGAGGGCTCGACGATATCGACCTTCTGGAAGCGTCGGGCCAGGGCCCTATCCTTCTCGAAAATACCGCGGAATTCCTGAAAAGTGGTCGAGCCGATGCAGCGGATCTCGCCTGAGGTCAGCAACGGCTTGAGCAGGTTGGAGGCATCCATCACACCGCCAGAGGCCGCACCTGCACCAATGATGGTATGTATCTCATCGATAAACAGAATGGCATGGGGGCGCTTGCGCAGGGCCTTGAGCAGCGCCTTGAAACGCTTCTCGAAATCACCCCGGTATTTAGTGCCTGCCAGCAGCGCACCAAGGTCCAGGGAGTAGACCACTGCCTCGGAGAGAATATCCGGCACTTCGCCGTCGACGATACGCTTGGCCAGGCCTTCGGCAATGGCGGTTTTGCCCACACCCGCCTCGCCTACCAGTAGCGGGTTGTTCTTGCGTCGGCGCATGAGGATCTGGGCGACGCGCTCGACTTCCTGGGCGCGACCGACCAGCGGGTCTATGCGTCCCAGGCGAGCCTGCTCGTTGAGGTTGCTGGCGTAGGCATCCAGAGGGTTGGTCGAGCCAACGGTCTCGCCGCTCTCCTCGTCCACCGCATCCTGATCCGGTTGAATCTGTTCGGCCTCACCACCCACCTTGGAAATACCGTGGGAGATGAAGTTGACGATGTCGATACGTGCAATCTGCTGCTGCTTGAGGAAGAAGACTGCCTGGCTCTCCTGCTCACTGAATATCGCTACCAGTACGTTGGCACCGCTAACCTCACCCTTGCCCGAGCTCTGCACGTGGAACACCGCGCGCTGCAATACACGCTGAAAACCCAGCGTTGGCTGTGTTTCGCGTTCGTGATCCTGCTTGGGTATCAGTGGTGTGGTGGAGTCGATGAATTCGGTCAGTTCGCGACGTAGCCGCTCCATGTCGGCACCGCAGGCGCGCAACACATCAATGGCGGCGTGGTTATCCAGCAGAGCCAGCAACAGGTGTTCTACAGTCATGAACTCGTGGCGCTTGTTGCGGGCTTCCTTGAACGCCAGATTCAGGGTGATCTCGAGATCTCTATTGAGCATGTTGCCACCTCGTCGTGCGACGGCTGTCGCGTTGTTACGCTTCCCGTTCTATCTGACACATCAACGGGTGCTGGCATTCCCTGGCATAGTCATTGACCTGGGCGGCCTTGGTTTCTGCAATGTCCTTGGTGAAGACACCGCATACCGCCCTTCCTTCAGTATGGACCTTTAACATGATCTGTGTAGCCGCTTCTCGATTTAGTGAGAAAAAGGTTTCCAGCACCTCCACCACAAAATCCATCGGCGTGTAATCGTCATTCATCATAACCACCTTGTAACGCGACGGTGGCTTCAATTCCGGCTTGCTGGTCTCGACGGCGAGGCCGTGCTCGTCCTCATGCTCGGGCTGATCCGGCCCCTGGTTCAAGGTTAGTTGAAAATTCGTTGTTGCAAACATGGGAAGCATCGCTGGTTTCTAGGTCTCTGGGAATTACCTAACAAAAATGTGCGCTAGTACACACCTTGTCAGAGGCTAACTTGACTTACGTTGGTTCAGTGTTAAAAAGTGTAAACGAGCATTACACAGTGGTTATATGTGTCAAGGCAAGACGCGCAATTACAACAATTAACCGGTTCACACCCCGGCAGGCATAATCAAGAGGGACGCAGTATGCAAAATGGCAAGGTCAAGTGGTTTAACAACGCCAAGGGATACGGTTTCATCGTGGCCGAAGGCCGGGACGAAGACCTGTTTGCACATTACTCAGCTATCCAGATGGACGGTTATCGCACACTCAAGGCTGGCCAGCCGGTGAAGTTCGATATCATCCAGGGCCCGAAGGGGCTGCATGCCGTCAATATTCAGTCGGCAGAGCAAGCGGTTGAGGCCACCTCTCAGGTTGAAGAACCGGAAGAAATGGAAGTATCTCACAACTGAGGCGTCGCGCCGATCAAGGCAAAGACCCCAGGCACTTCCCAAAAACAAGGCCGACATGATGTCGGCCTTGTTTTTTATTGCCTACTGCCTGGGCATTAGCCCATGTTGGCGATCATGTCGTCACCAAACTCGGAGCACTTACGCAGGGTTGCACCTTCCATCAGACGCTCGAAGTCATAGGTAACCGTCTTGCTGGCGATAGCGCCTTCGGTACCCTTGATGATCAGGTCAGCCGCTTCTACCCAACCCATGTGACGCAGCATCATCTCGGCAGAGAGGATCAGCGAACCAGGGTTGACCTTGTCCAGACCAGCATACTTGGGCGCGGTGCCGTGGGTAGCCTCGAACATGGCGATGGAATCGGACAGGTTGGCGCCAGGGGCGATGCCAATACCACCAACTTCGGCCGCCAGGGCGTCAGACAGGTAGTCACCGTTCAGGTTCAGGGTGGCGATTACGTCATAGTCAGCCGGGCGCAGCAGAATCTGTTGCAGCATGGCGTCAGCAATCACGTCCTTGACCACGATCTCGCGACCGGTCTTGGGGTTCTTGAACTTCATCCAGGGACCACCGTCGAGCAGCTCTGCGCCGAACTCGTCACGTGCCACTTCGTAGCCCCATTCTTTGAAGGCACCTTCGGTGAACTTCATGATGTTGCCTTTGTGCACAATGGTGACCGACTTGCGATCGTTGTCCACGGCGTACTGCAGCGCTTTCTGAACCAGACGCTTGGTGCCTTCCTGGGAGACCGGCTTGATGCCGATACCGCACATCTCGGTAAAGCGGATCTTGTTCACGCCCATTTCTTCCTGCAGGAACTTGATGACCTTCTCGGCCTCAGGCGAACCTGCCTTGAATTCCACACCGGCGTAGATGTCTTCAGAGTTCTCACGGAAGATCACCATATCCACGTCACCGGGCTTCTTCACCGGGCTGGGTACGCCAGTGAACCAGCGTACCGGACGCTGACACACATACAGATCGAGCTGCTGACGCAGGGCAACGTTCAGCGAGCGAATGCCGCCGCCAACAGGCGTAGTCAGCGGACCCTTGATGGAGACCACGTAGTCCTTGACCGCATGCAGAGTTTCTTCCGGCAGCCAGGTGTCCTGATCGTATACTTGAGTGGCCTTCTCGCCAGCATAGACTTCCATCCAGGAAATCTTGCGCTTGCCGCCATAAGCTTTTTCTACTGCGGCATCTACAACCTTGATCATTACCGGCGAAATATCCACGCCGATGCCATCACCTTCGATGTAGGGGATGATGGGGTTTTCTGGAACGTTCAGGGACAGGTCGGCATTTACGGTAATTTTGTCGCCGCTAGCCGGCACCTGGATCTTTTGGTATCCCATTGTTGACTCCGTTGCGTTGTCGTTGTCATGAAAAGGGCTCGGGTGGTAACCCGAACCCCAGAATACGGTATTGCTGGTGGCCCATATTGTTGTAGTTTTCCTACAAAAAGTCACGCTTTTTAACTACACACAACCCTGTCTGGAGCCAAAAAGGGCTGAAAACTTCGTTTACAAATCTCTCATCAGGGCATCATGTAGTATCACTACACGCGCACTACAAGAATGGCCTAACAGCATCCTAGCCTGTTTTGTTTCTAAATCCAGCCCAATGCGTCCACCCTGCCCCGCTTCGCTGCAGTTCACCCCAACCCTGGTTTAGGCTACCCTATGCAACCTGTTCAGGAGTCCAGCATGCGCTTTTTACCCCATGTCACGGTTGCGACCATCATAGAGAACCAAGGACGCTTCCTGCTGGTCGAAGAACAGCGTGAAGGCAGACTTGTTTTAAACCAGCCGGCGGGGCATCTGGAAGCCGACGAAAGTCTTATCGAGGCCGCGCAGCGTGAAGTACTGGAAGAAACCGGCTATTCGGTCGACATAGTCGCGGTACTGGGTCTGTATCTGTTCACCGCCGCCAACGGTACCAGTTACCACCGCAGCTGCTTCGTTGGGCGCGTAACCGGGCACGACCCGCAGCGTGAGCTGGATGAGGGTATTGTGCGTGCCCTGTGGCTTGCGCCTGAGGAGGTTGAAGCACGCCGCGCCGACCTGCGCAGCCACCTGGTGCTTGATTGCATCAACGACTACCTGACCAAGCCCCACTACTCACTGGATTTAATGCGCTGATGACACCTATTGCCACCCGCCCTCCCGGCCAAACCCGTGTAATCGTCGGCATGTCCGGCGGGGTTGATTCTTCCGTCTCTGCTGCCTTGCTGATCGAACAGGGTTATCAGGTCGAAGGCCTGTTCATGAAGAACTGGGACGAAGACGACGGCACCGAGTACTGCACCGCCATGGATGACCTGGCCGACGCCCAGGCTGTCAGCGACAAGCTGGGCATCAAGCTGCATACCGCGAATTTTGCCGCCGAGTACTGGGATAACGTATTCGAGCACTTCCTCGAAGAGTATCGCGCCGGGCGCACACCTAATCCGGACATCCTCTGCAACCGTGAAATCAAGTTCAAGGCGTTTCTCGATTACGCCCTGATGCTCGGCGCCGA
This sequence comes from Pseudomonas sp., assembly GCA_046291745.1. Lineage (GTDB taxonomy): Bacteria > Pseudomonadota > Gammaproteobacteria > Pseudomonadales > Pseudomonadaceae > Halopseudomonas. Next base: position 10,780 of record JBKBSI010000087.1, read on the forward strand.
CCTGATCGCCACCGGTCACTACTGCCGGCGTGCTGACCGCGATGGCCAGACCCTGTTGCTGCGCGGCCTGGATAACAACAAGGACCAGAGTTACTTCCTGCATGCAGTGGGTGGCGAGCAGATCGCACGCACGCTGTTTCCAGTGGGGGAGTTGGAAAAGCCCGAGGTGCGGCGCATCGCCGAAAAATACCAACTGGCTACCGCTAAAAAGAAGGACTCAACCGGCATCTGCTTTATCGGTGAGCGGCGCTTCAGCGACTTTCTCAAACAGTATCTACCCGCCCAGCCCGGGGATATCCAGACCACCGAAGGTCAGGTCATCGGCCGCCACCATGGCCTGATGTACCACACCATAGGCCAGCGCCAGGGCCTGGGCATTGGCGGTTTGCAGGGCGCGAGCGACGAGCCCTGGTACGTACTACGCAAGGACCTGCAGCGTAACGTACTGGTTGTCGGTCAGGGCAACGAGCATCCCTGGCTGTTTTCCAGCGCCCTGTCCTGCTCCAGCATCTACTGGGTCAACCCGGTTCAGCTTGATACGCCACTGGCCCTTACCGCCAAGGTGCGTTACCGCCAGCCGGATCAGGAATGTGTACTGGAACGCGTCGAGCAGGGTTACATGATTCGCTTCGCCGAACCACAAAGGGCGGTGACGCCTGGCCAGTCGATAGTGTTTTACCAGGGCGATGTGTGCCTGGGCGGTGGTGTTATAGAGGTTGCCACTCCGACTTTTGATGAGGACGCAGCATGAACCAGGCAGAGGAACAGGTCATAGCCCTGGGGGCGATCTTCGAGGCTGCCATCCAGGTCGACAAGCTGGCACGTAGCGGGCAGACCAACGAAAGTGCAGTGACCTGTCTGCTGGGCAGCATTCTCGAACGTTCCCCGGATGACGTAATGCGGATCTATGGTGGCTCAGCCCAGCCTATCCGCCAGGGCATCCAGGCCCTGCAAGCGATGCTTGAGCGCGATACCGCAGCCCTGCAGCGCGACGCCCTGCGCTACAGCATGAACCTGCTGTCGCTGGAGCGGCAGTTGGCCAAGCGCGACGATATGCTCAGCGTGCTTGGCCAGCGGCTGGAACAGGTGAGTAGCCAGGTGGAGCATTTCGGACTGCTGCACGACAACGTCAACGCCTCGCTGGGCAGCATCTATCAGGACACCCTCAGCACCCTGCGCCTGCGCATTCAGGTACACGGTGACATGCGCTATTTGCAGCAACCCGATACAGCCAACCGGATCCGCGCGCTGCTGCTGGCGGGTATTCGCTCAGCACGCCTGTGGCGGCAGCTTGGTGGGCATCGCTGGCAGTTGTTGATATCCCGTCGCAAGCTGCTGGATGCCACCCGGTCGGTGCTCAATGGTTGAACTGGTCCGCCTGGACCAGCCGCGCCAGGGCGCGCTGCTTCTGGCCATCTCGGCCCTGTTGTTCGCGATCATGGGCATTCTGATTCGCGAAGTGTCGGTCGGCGTGAATAACGAGAACGTGGTGTTCTTCCGTAACCTGCTGGGCGTGGTGTTTTTTCTGCCAATGATCATGGTCAAGGGCATTGCGCCCTTCCGCACCCAGCGCCTGGGTCGGCACTTCATGCGCACCTTTTACGGCCTGGGTGCCATGTATTGTTTCTTCTACGCCATCGCACATTTGCCACTGGCCGACGCCATGGTGTTTACCTATGCAGCGCCGGTATTCACACCGCTGCTGGCCTGGTGGTGGCTGCGCGAATCGCTGACGCCGCGCATGATGTTCATGGTTCTGCTCGGCTTTGCGGGCGTACTGCTGGTAGCCAAGCCCAGCGGGGCGCTGTTTGATCCAATTGGTCTGGTGGGTATCGCCGCCAGCCTTCTGGCGGCCTGCGCCTTTGTGTCTATCCGGGTGATGAGCAGCACCGAGCCACCCTCGCGCATGGTGTTCTACTTTGCGTTTTTCTCGACCCTGTTGTCATCCATCCCCCTGCTCTGGGCCTGGCAGCCCCTAAGCTGGGCACAGCTGGGCATGTTGGTCAGTATTGGCCTGATCGCTACCGTCAGTCAGTTGATCATGTCCAAGGCCTATACCCTGGCACCGCCCGGCAAGATCGGGCCGTTGAGCTATCTGGCGATTGTCTTCTCTGGGCTGTTCGCCTGGTTTCTATGGGGCGAGGTGCCGGACATTTCATCCTGGATTGGCGCCGGGTTGATCTTCGCTTCTACCCTGATCAGCATCGCCATGCCCGGGGCACAGGCCAAACCGCGCCAATCTGGTGTATGATTTGCCCCTTTTCCGCCCGACTTTTTGACGAGAACGCTTATGCAACTGTCTTCCCT
>JBKBSI010000088.1:0-12650 GCA_046291745.1 Pseudomonas sp.
CTGCTGCGGCACCGACGGCCGCACCTACGCCGCCCCCTGCAGCGGCACCTTTGTCGGCATCGCGCGCGCCGGGGGAATCGTCGTCATCACCACCAATAGGGTATATGTCGTGTTGGCCATCCGGATTAACGTAAAACAGGCTTAGGGCATCTTCGCCAAAGCCAGCCTGTTTGAGCGCCTGCAAGGCGTTCTCGCCCTGATCCTGTGTTTCAAATCGTCCTGCAATAATGGTATTCATGCGGTCCTCCTTACGGCATGGAAACAAATGCCTGTATCTATCTGGACAAGACATAAGCGAATAAAGTGCCATCAAGGGGTTTCAAGGCATTGCGCTGACGTTTCCTGAGCCGGGGTCAAGGAAATATAGGTACACTGGCTGGCGGCGCTACTTTTGCAAGAGTAGATGGTGCAAGGGTAGATGGCCGCAGGGAATCATCCGCGACCATTTCGGGTCTGAATATCCGTATACATTACAGAGCGAGAAAGCCATGTCCTATATTGAAGACTCCTTGTCTGCCGGGGAGCGCGTTGAAGCTTTGTTCAGGTTGCACTGGTTTGCCCGCGTGCCGATGTTTATCTGGCTGCTGCTGGCGATTCCGACGCTGGGTATTACGCTGCTCATGGTGCTTTACGAGTGGTTGAAGCTGCGCTCTATCGAACAAGGGGTAACCAACAAGCGGGTCATTCTGAAAACCGGCATCATCAGCCGTCATACCGAAGAGATGAAGCTTGGCTCGATAGAAACGGTAGAGCTGCGGCAGAGTATCTGGGGCAGGATGTTTGGCTTTGGCACGGTGGAAGTAACTGGCCGCGGGATCAGTGATGTGAACTTCAAGGGGATGGATGATCCCATGGGAGTCAAACGTCAGATCGAAAGTGTGAGCAATCCGGTAGTCTGAAGTCGCGGCGCAGCGGCTTCAGTAGTCAGTCACCGAAGCGATCTCGGTGGGGCTCAGGGGGCGGCTGGCGCCGGGTGCCAGCTCCGGCTCCAGACTGATTGCACCCATGCGCTCGCGATGCAGGCTGAGAACCCGATTGCCGACCGCATGAAACATGCGCTTGATCTGATGATAGCGCCCCTCATGGATGGTCAGCCGCACCTCGCAGGGCGCCAGCCATTGCAGTTGTGCCGGGGCGGTAGTGATGCCCTCAAAGGCAAAATAAATGCCCCTGGCGAAGCGCTCGGCGGTATCCGGCGCTATTGGGTAGCAGGTGCGCACGCGATAGTCCTTGGCAATGCCGCTTGTAGGTTGGGTCAGGCGTCTTGACCACAGTCCATCATTGGTCAGGATCAGTAGCCCGGTACTGCTACGGTCCAGCCTGCCAGCGATGTGCAGCAACGGCCGCAGCGGCTCGGGCAATAGCTCCATCACGGTGGGGTGCTGAGGGTCCGCGGTTGCGCTCAGGTAGCCAGCGGGTTTGTGCAGCATCAGGTAGTGCGCGGCACTGCTACCCTTCAGTTCGACCTCGTCCACGCTTACCGACATGAACCTGTCCACCTCAGTGCGGCCATCACGGACGATGCAGCCGTTGACCCGCACACGCCCGGCTGCCAGCAGCAGGCGCGCTTTGCTCTGGCTGTATTGGGGATGGTTGCTGATCAGGCGGTCGAGTCTCATGTCGGCGATTATAGCGCCGAGGGGCAATCGCGGCTTTAGCTTGGGGGAAGTATCTTTTATCATTGGCCCCCGGCATTTAGCCGGGCATTTTTACCCTGATTGATGGTCATACCATCAAGACAGGTGGCTGCCCGATGGATCAGACCAGGGACAGGCACTTATTCAACCAATAATGGAGAAACCGATGCAGATTCAGATTAACACTGACAACCATATTCAAGGCGACGAGCAACTGACCAGCCGTGTTGAATCTTCCGTACGCAATACGCTGCAGCGTTTCAGTGATCAGATTACCCGGGTTGAAGTACACCTGCGTGATGAAAACAGCGCTGCGAAATCCGGTCCGGCCGACAAGCGTTGCCAGTTGGAAGTACGCCTGGCTGGTCGCCAGCCGACCTCTGTCACGGAAGTGGCGGCCTCCATTGATCAAGCGGTAAGCGGCGCAGCGCAAAAGATGGTCCGTTCACTGGAAACCACTCTGGGCAAGCTAGGCCGTAGCTGATCAGGGTTCTTCGGTCACACGCCGACCTGTGCAATGCGCTATCCTGAAGCCACAATAAAACGGCTTCGGGATAACGGGTGCTCAATCTACTTACACAGCTTTCTTCGCTGGGCGTTGCAGGTAAAACCGCTGCACTCAGGCGGCAGATTGTCCTGAGCAACCAGGTAGGTATCCTCGGGGCAGCGGCTACGCTGCCCTATCAGTTTTTTTACCTGCTCCACGACATCTCTTTCTACTGGGCTGTATTCAGCGCCAACCTTCTGTTTATCGGCCTTTACATGCTGGTGGTACTACTCAACCATCAGGGTCACTATGCGCTGGCGCGCAACCTGGTATTGATCAACGCCTGCACTCAGTTGTTTGTAGTGACTGCTTTCATCAGTTCATCCGCTGGTGTGCACCTGTTCTATTTCACCGTGGGAGCGATCCTCGCCCTGGTCTACCGGAATATGAGCGCGACGCGCTTCTGGTTGCAGTCGGTGGCTATTGGCTTGCTCTTTATCATTTCTCACTTCATCTTTACGCCTGAGCGGGCGTTGACCCCGGTTCCCTCGCCCTTTGTTGACGTGATGTTTGGCGGCAGTGTGTTAGGCGTTTTGACAGTGTCTGCGGTGCTTTCCTATATGTTCCGCCGCGAGATAGACCTGGCCGAGATGGAGTTGCTGCAGAACAATCGTAAGCTCGCGGCGCTCAGTTCCACGGACACCCTGACCGGGCTACCGAACCGGCGCAAGTTTGACGAGACTTTAGCTCGCGAGTGGGCACGCATGCGCCGCAATGCCCAGCCGCTCTCGCTGATTATGTGCGATGTGGATCATTTCAAGCTTTACAACGACACCCTGGGGCACCAGGCGGGCGATATTTGTCTGCAGCGTGTGGCAGAAGCGCTCGGTAGTGCGGTGGTACGTCCGGCGGACTTGGTCGCTCGCTATGGTGGTGAGGAGTTTGCAGTGATATTGCCTGACACCGATGCGCTGGGGGCCCAGTTGGTCGCCGAAACACTGCGCCAGGCGGTGGCCAGCCTACGCTTGCCACACGTGCCAGAAAAGGGCGTGGCTTACCTTACCGTCAGTCTTGGCGTATCAACGGCTCCGGCAAACTTGGGGGCCAGCAGCCTGGATGCCTTATTCCGCAAGGCTGATGAGGCCCTGTATGCAGCCAAGGACGGCGGCCGTAACCGGGTTCACTTTCTGCCTATCAGCGCCGGAAATTGACGTACTGACGATGTGGGTTGGGCCCGCGCCAGATAAAGCCTTCGAAGTAGTAGTGCAGAAAGGACACTGTGAGAATCGCGATGCTGATGATCGGGTAGTGCTGATGGCTGGTTAAAATAAAGGCGATCAGCACCGACAATATCGGCAACAGTAATATGGGTGACAGACGGCTGAAATGCGTTATGCGGTAGATCAGGTTTACCGGCTGGGTCTTGTTGCGGTTACGGTCATGGGTGATATAGACCATGTAGGCCGTCACGTCGTGAATGATGCGCGGAATCAGTATGACAAACAGCGTGTAGCCAATCTCGTTGATCAACAGCGCCGATAACAGTAGTGCCACATTTCCCCATAGATACCAGACCCCAATCCGATGTTTGGCCTGGGGTGTCAGGCGTATCGCCAGCACCAGTTGGGCCGCACAAAGCAGCGCAGCGGTGTAGGTCAACAGGTCATAAAGGCTCAAGCCGCCAAGATCGAAATGGCCCATGTACTGCTCGCCATACACATTGATATAGATGGCGAAGCCAGCAAATACCGAAATCCATTTCCAGTATTTGAATGTGCGCCCCGGGGGGATGCCCATCATCATCAGCGTCAGACCCAGTTGCTGCGCCAGCACGTGATAGATGGTGTAAAACGCCAGGAACACGAACAGCAGGTTGTAACTGACCGGTTGCGGGCCGAAATGACCGGCGCTGGCAATACCGGCGAATATCAGCATGGGCCACAGCAGGCTGCGCCGGTAGTGGCCGAGGTATTCCTTGTCGGCCATGGTGATCAGGCTGGCAATAATATGCGGCAGACCGAAAATGACCGTCCAGAATGGCCAGTTTTCCGGTTGATGCGGCAAGTACTGGTATAGCGCGCGGCCCTGAAAGACCAACGCATCCAGTAGCACCAGTACCAGTGATATGGGAATGATGGCGTAGAGCGCGAGGAGCCAGCGGCAGTCGATGCTGTGGATTGGCTGTTCTAGAGTGCTCATGGTGTATAAGTGAGCCTATTGTTATATATTTTCCCCCATTAGAGCACAGGGCGCCGGCAACGAAAAATCACCCGTCTGGGCGTTGCTCTCCCTGCGAGCGCGGGTAGTCGCTTGAATTTTCAGCAGGATCACCATAACAACAATGCACAATCCTAAGATGTTGCCGACCAGAACCAAACTGGCTTACGGCGTCGGTCAGGTGGCCGAGACTGTCAAAAGCACCGGCTTTGATATCTTCCTGTTTTTCTACTTCACCCAGGTGTTGGGTCTGTCCGGATCCCTGGCGGGATTGGCGGTCATGATTGCGTTGGTGTTCGATGCAGTAACCGATCCGTTGGCCGGTTATGTATCGGACCACTGGCGCTCAGCAAAGGGTCGTCGTCATCCCTTCATGTTCGCCGCGGCAGTGCCCTTGGGTGTGGCCTGGTTTGCGCTGTTCATGCCGCCTGAGTCGCTGACGCAATGGGGGCTGTTTGCCTGGTTGACCGGCTTTGCGATTCTGGTACGCGCAGCTATCACGGTGTATTACGTGCCTTATCTGGCTCTGGGCGCGGAGTTGACTCGCGATTACCAGGAGCGCACTTCAGTGGCGGCCTGGCGCGGCTTTTGTGGGGTGGCCGCCGCTGCGGTTGTGGTGCTGGCGGGGATCTCGTTGTTCTTTCCCGAGACAGCGGAGTTTGAGAACGGCTTGCTGAATCCGGCGGGCTATCCAAAGGTTGCGTTTTCTGGTGCTGTGATCATGACCCTGGCTATTCTGCTGTCGGCCTGGGGTACTCGGGATCGCATTCCGTCACTACCGCGTGCGGCAGAAGGGCTGGTGCGCGCACCTATCCGCAGCGATATTGCCGCAGCCTGGGCCAATCAGTCATTCCGCGCTCTGTTTGTCGGGACCATGCTGGTGGCCGTTTCCATCGGCATAGTGCAAACCCTGAACATGCACCTGAATGTGTTTTTCTGGCAGCTTACCAGCAGCTCTATCGCCTTTCTGGCCATTGGTCTGCTAACCGGTTGGCCGGTCGGAATTCTGTTGGCCAAGCCTTTTCACCAGCGCTTCGACAAGCGCGCGACCATTATTGGCGCGGCGCTAGTCGGCGCGCTGGCGGGGAATGTGGCAGTCATATGCAGGTTGCTGGGGATTTTTCCCGATCAGGCATCGCCGTTGTTTGTGCCGCTGATATTTGTGCTGCTGTTTATCGGCGGTATTGCGGCGGGTCTGGCCATGACCTCAGGGGCGTCGATGATGGCTGACGTGACGCAGGAGCATCAGTTTCTTACCGGACGTAGTCAGGAAGGCTTTCTGTTCAGCGCCATGGCCTTTACCGGCAAGCTGGCTGCGGCGGTCGGTTACCTGGTCGCGGGTATCGGTCTGGATCTGATTGGTTTTCCGCTGCAGGCCGAGCCCAGCCAGGTCACGCTAACCGAGGTGAATCGTCTGGCGATGCTCAATCTTTCGGCCATGGTCTTTGGGCTGGCGTCGACTTGCGCTTACTTCTTCTATCGTATCGACCGCCAGCGTCAGGCGCATACCAGCAGTGTACTGGCCGAACGCGATTCGCTCGGCTAGGGCTGCATGGCGCCGAGCAACAGGGCGCGGTAGAAACGCTCCTTGATCCCGCGTGGCTGATCCAGTTGCATGCGTTGCAGGGCTTCGCGGTCGCGCTCGTTGGGGGTGCTGCGCCAACCCTTGTGCGCTGTGTTCATCAGCGCCCGAATGTTACCGACGCGGGAGGACAGCAGCGACAAGGCGATAGCCAGGTGCTCCTCCGCCGAACTCATGCCGCTGCCGAGGGGGAAGGCGGGCAGGTCTCCTACCTCGAGCGCCGGTTGCAGTGCGGTCTGTAGCCTGGCTTTGGTGTTGTGTCTATGGGCCTCCGGGACCTTGTAGGCGAGTGGCAGCTTGCCGGTTTTCTTGGCCTCGGACAAAAGCCAGGGCTGGAAGGCCGAGTCGGCAATGTTGATCATCGCGGCGATGACGTCGGCATCGCTTTTATCGCGCAAATTGGCGACCCCGTACTCGGTCACTACCATGTCGCGCAGATGCCGCGGAATGGTTGTGTGTGGGTACTGCCAGCAGATGTTTGAGCGCGTCTCGCCCTTGCTGGTGCGGGTGGAGGGTAAAGTGATGATCGAGCGCGCGCCGTCCAGGGCAAAGGCCTGGGACACAAAGTTGTATTGCCCGCCGACGCCGCTGATGACCTGGTTGTCCGCCAGGCCGTCGGATACCACCGCACCGGTAAGGGTGACCATGATTGCGCTGTTGACGAAGCGTGCCTGCTGGCGTGCTGCGCGCTTTTCCTGCTCGGCGCCATACAGCTGGTTGGTAAAGGATACCGGCATCATGGCGATCTTGTTGCGCAGCTCTGCGGGCATGTCCCTGAGGCGCTGGTAAAACACCGGGCTACCCAGGAAGAAACCGGCATGGGCAATTGCACCGTCTACTTCGCGGCGCATGATGCCCGACTCGATCAGCTTCAAAAAGCCTTCCACGAGCATTTCAGTCACACCATAAAGCCCTTCACTGAAAGGCTGGGTGTGCTGTGCCGGCCTGTCGAGCCGGTTGAGTAGTTGGCTGAATCGGTCGCTGTGCTGATGCCGCAGCAGCAGGCTTTGGGTGATGGCGTCGCCTATGGAGCCGATGCCGATCTGCAGGCTGCCACCATCGGGTATCAGATTGGCCACTTGCAGCCCGATGGCGTAGTCGGTGATGCCCGCTGGCTTGTTTGGTGGGCAGAACAACGGGAACTCGTAGCTGTCATCCTGCAGAATAAAGTCGAAGTCGCTGGCCGGGCGGTCGGCGGCGCCATACATGTAGGGCAGTTCCGAGTTTACCTGGCCTACGCTGATAGCCTGCAATTCGCCATTGCGCCTGCGGTCCAGCAGGTCGGCGCTGATATCCGGATTGCAACTGAGGCTGTAGCGTTGCGTGTCAGCCTGCTGAGGGTCATCAATCGGTGGCGAGATCAGTTTCAGCGTCAGATTTACCCCGGCCCGTAGCAGGGTGTCCAGGGCATGGGTGTAGTTGAGCGAGGCGTAGGCCTGTTGCGCATGGGGGGCGCCCAACCACTTGCCGGGCTGCAGAAAGAAATCCTTTACCTGGATATTATCAGGCAGCTTGCCACGGCGAACCGCCTCGGCATATTGCAGCGCCGGGTAATCGTCAAACAGCCTTGCGGACAGGGGCTCGAGAAAGCGACGCTCCAGCTCACTGCCGGGATTTGGCCGTTCGAGTGTCAGGGCGGTAAAAATGCTCAGCGAGATATCCGGGTTGTCCAGGGCGCGACGGAACAGGCAATTGACCAGATGATTAGCCTTGCCCAGCCCCAGCGGTAAGCCCAGTACTACTTGGTTGTTCAGGCGCTCAAGGAGTGTATCGACCAGTGCTTCGCAGTCACTGAACAGCACGGGTTGCTTAGTCATACTGTTCCTCCGGGGCAGGGCTTTGGGCCAGTGCTTGCCAGCCGCTGTCGGGTGCAAAGCGTGGGCCGTGCTCTTCCTCCAGGTCGCGCAGTCGGGTGACCACCTCATCAATGCCACGCTCCTGCGCGTAGTGCACAGGGCCGCCACGGAAGGGCGCAAAACCGGTAGCGAAGACCAGTGCGCCGTCCAGCACTTCACTGTCGGCGACGACCTCTTCACGCAGGCAGGCTGCGCAGGCGTTGAGCATGGGCAGCAACAGGCGGTCCAGGGTGTCCTTGGGCGGTTGCTTGTAGCGGCTTTTCTTCACCGGCTTGCCGTTCTTCCAGCGATACAGGCCACGCCCGCTTTTCTTGCCCAGGTGCCCCTGCTCGACTTTCTTGCGCAGCCATTCGGGCGTTTCCGGTTGGTGATTGTCCAGGGTCTCACGCAGCATCTCGGCGACGTTCAGGCAGATGTCCAGTCCGACCTGATCGGCCAGTTCGATCGGCCCCATGGGCATACCGAAGTCGATGGCCTTCTGGTCGATGGCCTCGGCCGCCACGCCTTCATCCAGCAGGCAGATGGCCTCGACCAGGTAAGGGGTAAGAACGCGATTGACCAGAAAACCAGGGGTACTGCTGACCGGTGCAACTAGCCGGTTGATGGCCCCGACAAAAGCCCGGGCGCGATCCAGATGGGCTTTTCTGGCTTTGCCATGGGCAACCACTTCCACCAGTTGCATTTGTGCCACCGGGTTGAAGAAGTGGATGCCGACAAAACGTTCCGGGCGTTGCAGGCCTTCACTCAGGGACTCAAGCTTGATGCTTGAGGTGTTGCTGGCCAGCAGCGCATCGGGCTTCATCATTGGTTCCAGCTCGGCATACAGCTGGCGCTTGAGATCCAGGTCTTCGGAAACGGCTTCCAGCACCAGGTCGGCCTGTGCCGCGCCATGGTTGTGCGGGTCCGGTATCAGGCGGTCGAGCACGCTGCGGGTTTCGGCGCCTGACAGGTGTTTTTTCCGGCATAGCTCGCGGGTCTTGCCAATGACTTCGGCCAGTGCTTTCGGCTCCTTGTCAGCGAGGCTGACGCGCAGCCCCTGGAGCGCGCACCAACTGGCAATATCGCCGCCCATGGCACCGGCACCTACTACATGCAGGTGGCGGATTTTTGCGCTGCTCTTGTCTCCGGAGGCCAGGCCCTTGAGTTTCTCGCGGAGGAAAAACAGACGTACCAGGTTGCGCGAAGTAGGCGTATTGATCAGCCGCGCAAAGGACAACAGCTCCATATGCAGCATGTTGTCTGGATCGCTGGCGTGTTTTTCCCAGAGCGTGATCAGTGCCTCGGGTGCGGGGTAGTGTTGTGGCGGCGCCTGTTTGGCCGCCTGGGCGCGCATGCGCTTGGCCACCAGGCGGCGTACCCAGGGGTAGACAAACAGCTGGGCATGCCAGGGGCGACGCTGCTGGCGTCTGCGTCCAGCGGTGACGGCCTGAATTGCGGCTGCAAGGTGGTGCTCTTCGACGATCTCATCGATCAGGCCGATATCCAGCGCCTTGCGGTCGTGGGTATTCTTGCCGGTGAGCATCATCTGCATGGCGGTAAGGGGATGGATCAACGCCGGTAGGCGGGCGGTGCCACCAAGACCTGGGTGCAGGCCGAGCAAAACCTCTGGCAGGCCAAAGCTGGCGCCGCTGAGCGCCAGCCGATAATCGCAACACAGCGCCAGCTCCAGCCCGCCTCCGAGGGCCGCGCCGTGGATTACCGCAATGGTCGGGCAGGGCAGGTCAGCCAGGCCCTGGGCAACAATATGCGCGTCGCTGAGTTTATTGATCACATCACGCTGGTGATGCATCTGCCTGAAAGCGCTGATATCGGCACCGACACAGAAGCTGGCAGCCTTGGCCGAGCGCAGGACCAGTGCTTGCGGCAGGTCGGCGCGCAGGTGTTCAAGCACCTCGCCGAGTTCCAGCAGCACTTCTTCGGAAAGCACATTGGTGCTGGACTCGGCCTTGTCCATCAACAGCCAGGCAATATCCTGCTGGTCGCGGGCCAGCCGCCAGTGTTGCCAGCGCCGCTGTTGCGGTTGTTGCGGGTCAGCGTGGGGGCCGAGCTCCATGCGGCGGTCGAGCAGGGCGGACGAAACGGATTCACTCATCTGCTCATCTCCTAGAGGGCTTCGATCAGCATGGCGCCGGACTGGCCGCCGCCAATGCAGGCCGTGGCGATGCCACGGTTGAGGTTCAAGCGCTGCAGGCTGTTGACCAGATGCAGCACGATACGATTGCCGCTGGTACCCACTGGATGGCCGAGGCTGATGGCGCCGCCATCAATATTCAAGCGTTCAGGATCAATCTGGCCCATGGCCTGATTCAGGCCCAAAACCCGCTGACAGAAGGCGCGGTCATTCCAGGCGGCAAGGCAGCCAAGTACCTGGGCGGCAAAGGCTTCGTTCAACTCCCAGAGATCGATGTCGGCCAGGCCATGGCCATGGCGTTGCAGCAGGGCAGTAGAGCTTAGTACCGGCCCCAGACCCATTAGTGCCGGGTCCAGTGCCGATAGCTGGCTGTCGATGATGACCGCTTTAGGCTGCAGGTTATGCCGCACCAGCGCCTGTTCGGAGGCGAGAATGACCCAACTGGCGCCATCAGTGACCTGGGAGCTGTTGCCCGCGGTAACCCGGCCATAGGGTGGTTCAAACACCGGCTTGAGTTTGCCCAGCGCTTCCAGGCTGTTGTCTGCGCGCACGCCGTTGTCAGCGCGGTAGACCTGTCCGTCATCAGTGGTAGCGGCGACGACTTCATTATCCAGCCAGCCCTCGGCCTGGGCCCGCGCCAGGCGCTGGTGGCTTTGCAGGGCATATTCATCGGCAGCCTCGCGACTGATGCCGAACAGGTGCGCCAGCCGCTCGGGGGTCTGGCCCATGTTCAGTTCCACTATCGGGTCGGTGAGGCCCCGTTCCAGGCCAATAATCGGTTTGAAGAACCCGGGACGGAATCCGCTCAGGGCCTTGATACGCGCAGGCAGGCTTTTGGCCTGTCGCAGGTCGGCCAGCCAGTTGACGGCCGCGGACCCGAAGAGCAAGGGCGAATGGCTCAGGGCTTCGGTACCGCCGGCCAGAATCAGATCGGCACTGCCATCGCGGATGCGTCGAAAGCCGCTGTCGATCGACTGCATGCCCGAGCCACAGTTGTTCTGCACGGTAAAGGCGGGCATTGCTTCGCCCATACCGAGGCGCAGGGCGGCGATTCGTGCCGGATTCATCTCATCGGCAATCACATTCACACAACCAAGAATGACCTGGTCAATGTCCTCGGCTGCGAAGGGCTGGCGTAACAGCAGCGGGCGACCGCACTGCACGGCCAGGTCGACCGGGGTAAAGGGTCCTGGCCGCCCCCGGGCCTTGAGGAAAGGGGTGCGGGCACCGTCGACGATATAAACGGCTCGCCCTGCCACGGGAGGCTGTAGCTCACTGGCCATCATGCTTGTCCTTTTTTGCTGTTGGTTCTCACCTACCTAAGGCCGTTCCCTGCCCGGCAAGTTCCCTTTGGTAACCGCGGCTAGTGCTGCGCTTGCCTCGGCATTCAGTATAGGGGTGCTATGGTGAATGGGAGCTCATCTACCGGTTGTTTCGTCGAGGGGGAAGTATGCAGGATAGGGTTATTCAGGTTGCCGAATGGAGTGTAGCCATTATCGAGCTGCTGGGGATGGCGATTATCGTCTTCACCGCGGTCTACTCCATCGGTATCGCGGGCGTGCACGCGTTCAAGCAAAGTAATGCCGAGGGCATCTTCCGCGAGGTGCGGCAGCGGCTGGGGCGGGGCATATTGCTCGGACTGGAGTTTCTGATCGCGGCCGACATCATTCTGACCGTGGCGGTGGAACTGACCTTTGAGTCGGTTGGAGTGCTGGCGCTGATAGTTCTGGTAAGGACCTTCCTCAGCTTCACCCTAGAGGTCGAACTGACCGGCGCCTGGCCATGGCAGCAGAGCAGCAGGAGTAAAAGGGCCACCGAGGAAAATCGTTGAAAAATGCTTGCCTTGGGTTGTGCCGCACGTTCAGCATATGCCTTTAATCGCGTGACCACACGCGTCAGGCAGGTGCTTGCATGTCGTTTTCAGCGCAGATTCTTTCCATCAGTGTTGCCCGTTCCAGAAGCCTGGAGGTCGGCGGGCGTAGCCGCCAGACCGGGCTGTTCAAGCAGCCGCTCGAGGGGGCGGTGTGGATCGACAGCAGTGGCGTGAAAGGCGACGTGATCGTCAATCGCAAATTCCATGGTGGCCCCGACCAGGCGGTATATCTCTATAGCAAAGAGGATATCGACTGGTGGGCTGGCCGACTGCAGCGGGAAATCGGGCCGGGCTTTTTTGGCGAGAATCTGTGCATTTCCCATTGGTGGCCAGAGGTGCGGGTCGGTGACCGGTTGCGCATTGGCCAGCTGCAACTGGAGATTACTGCTCCGCGCGTGCCCTGCGCGGTCATGGCCGCTCGAGTGGGCTATCCCGGCTTTGCCAAGGAGTTTGTCAAAGCTGCCCGCTGTGGCGCCTATGCACGGGTACTGCAGCCAGGTTCGATCAGCGCCGGTGATGCGCTGGAGGTGGCACCAGCTCCCAGCGTGTACCCGACGGTTGATGAGATTTTCCGTTACTGGCATGGCAAGGGGCGCAATGCCGACTTTCTGCGCCGCGTGCTGGCCGCGCCGGTGGCGAGCATTTTGCGTGTGGCCCTGGAGGAGCAGTTGTTGCAAGCCGAGGCTGGCACCGGACAATTGCCGGGGATATAAGCAGATGCGAACTGAGGTTATCTATCAATGGCTGGCCAACGCGGTGCTGACGGTGCATCTGGCGTTGGTACTCTTTGTGGTGCTTGGCCTGGTTGTGGTGGTCGTGGGTAATCTGCGTGGCTGGCGCTGGGTCAATCATCTGAGTTTTCGTTTG
>JBKBSI010000089.1:0-12646 GCA_046291745.1 Pseudomonas sp.
GGCGCAGAATGACCTCTCCAAGGAGTGGCGATTATGATCGAAAGCAAAATCCGGAAAGTTGGCAACTCTGCTGTCATGACACTGACCACAGAAATGCTAACCATTCTCGACGCAAAGGAGGGTGACACACTCTTCGTCATGCGCGGGGATGACGGTAGTCTAAAGATCACACCGCACGATCCTAGCATCGCCGCCGCGATGGCTGCTGCAGAAATCGTAATGGATGAAAACCGCGACCTTCTTCAAGCTCTGGCATGAGTGAACCGATCTGGGTTCCGCTTGCCGCGGTCCTTGCCATTCATGATCGACAGATAGCCCGGCATGGCGGCGCCTCTGGTATACGGGATCGAGCACTCTTGGAGATGGGATGCGCTCGTGCGGTGAACCTTGCTTCATATACGAGCTCGGGACTTGCCGAGTTCGCCGCCGCTTACGCTTTTGGTATTTCCAAAGCTTATGCCTTCGTGGATGGCAACAAGCGTGCAGCGTTTGTTACAGCGGTCACGTTTCTGCGCCTGAACGGATATTCTTTCCGCCCCGAGACGATCGAGGGTGTCAGGATGATGGAGAACTTGGCGACAGGACAGATCAGCGAGGCTGGCTTCGCTAGGTGGCTATCGAGTGGCATGAAAGCAATCTGAAACTCCGCGCTTTGTTCAAGAGCTACAGCGCTCTTGGCGCCTTTTTCAACAACTTTGCCTACTTACCCCGTTCTCGAGACCCCTTCATAGACCATCAGACAGAGGCCGGCCCTACAATGGATGGTCCAAAGGCTGGAACAACGTTGGGTTCTTCTACGTTAGATCGCCCAAGAGAGTTGCCACATTCAGAAACTCCCGATCTTTACAAATGGACATCTCAAGTGGAGCCTGCATGCCTGATTTTGACCGTCTTTTCAAAGAGTTTGACAAGGCTCAAAGAAAACCTGATCACGATTCCTGCCGGTTCAGCAACTGGACACTCATACTCGGCTTGGCCGTTTCAGCTACCGTTCCGATAGTAACATTCAGCATATAAGGCTGAAACCCACCACGTGGTGTGCTCGTCCGCTGGGCAATACCAGCTAATCCTTAACAGTTCTTCGCGGTCCCCAATGTCGGCTGAATAACGTTGAATTTACCGTCATCTGCGTTGTGTGCCGATTTATGGAACAGCTTAACAGGTCTGAGATGCCCCTGAGACCCCCCAAATCGCCGCCGTGGGCAGCGTCTCACTATTTTGATTGGCGAAGGGGTGCGAGAGGCGTTGTTTGCCATTCCTGCGGCCTCTCGGCAGCTGGCGTTAATTTGTGTGGGGAAAATGCTGCTTCAGGTCTGCAGCTGCTTTGATCTGTGTCATGTGGTATCATTAGACGTAGGTTTATTGTCAGCTCCTGGGAGGAGATGGGTATGCCGCAGGTGACTAGAATACACGAGATTGTTCACCACAAGCAACTTGAGCGCGACGAGTGGTTCCTTGTGCGCGATCCCACTGGGCGCCGCTATGTATTGTTCGAAACCGTGACAATGGACAGTCGTTCTAGTCCGCCACTGAGCAAGAAGCGTGAGATGTCAGTGCAGACAATTCTGGCGCAGAACAACGAATTGGCACGCAAGCTCAGGATTGTTTTAGAGCAATAATCTCATCTGGCTGGTAGCCAATTTGCTGCTCGAGCAGATCGAGGCAAGACCACCTAGTCGGTTATGGATAACTCACGGCAGCACGTCCCAGGGGTGGGTGGATAGCCGGAAACTATCTTTGGCGCGGCAGGCATGTTAAGTTTGGTCGCAGATCCAGTCTTTTACCTCAGCCGCCAACAAGCCGCGGTCTCCCTCAAAAACCCGGAGCGCAATAGCTTCTCCTGCTACTACGGTGGTTAGTCCTGACGCGCGCAAGACCTCAATGTGTATGAACACGTCTTCGGCTGAACCAAATACGTTGGCAAATCCAATACCTTTCGCCGCGTCAAACCATTTAACTCGGGCCGGCTGAAATGGCAGCGCCTGAAGCTCTTCTGGGTCGATTACTGCGAGCTGAGAGAGCTTGGGTTAAGAGTGCCCTGGCTCTGGCTCAATATTTTCTATGCTAACGGCCTGCCATTTGCCTGCCACGACAGTGATGATCGCTTTCAGCCGCACACCGTCAGCCACGTTGCTTCTGCCTGCATTTCTGAGAACGTTGACATGGAGCAGGATATCGGGGCCGCCTTCGTCGGGGACCAAAAAGCCAAATCCTTTGACGGGATCAAACCACTTCACGTGGCACAGTAATGCTTGGTGATTGTTGGCTTCAGCCATTGCTTCCCTCACTTGTTAACGTTGGTTCACTAAAAATAGGATTTTTGAACTCTATGGCTTTGCAAAACATTAGGCAATACGGGCTGTCATAGCTTTTGTGGTGCCATGCTTTCACGTCGTAGTGATGTAGGTCCGTGCCTCGTCTTGTTTCGACGGCAATATCTCTTATACTCCCCATTAATGCGTATTAATTGAGAGGGTAGATATGGGCCGGGTAAAGGTAAACCTGACGCTGGACGCCAGCGTCGCAGAAACTGCACGATCGCTTGGGTTGAACATGTCACGTCTTGCCGAGGCGGCAATTATTGAAGCCTCCAAAGCTGAAAAAAACCGTCGATGGCGCGAAGATAACGGTGACTCAATTTCTGCCTATGCTGCTGAAATCGAAGAAGATGGCTTGGCACTGTCTCAGTTCAGAAGCTTTTAGGCAGAAACCAGGATGGCCCAGTTTGACCTCTATCGTCTCGGTAACGGGCAACTTGTTGTGGATCTTCAAACCGACCTGATCGGTATAGATGCGTCGCGCATCGTGGCACCGTTGCGTGAGGTGGGACGCTATGCTGCCTTTCCGGGCCTTACGCCGATAGTTCAAGCTGACGGGGTAAACTGGATCGTCCGTGTTCAAGAACTGGCGGCAGTGTCGGGTTTGGAGCTGAGGGAACCGATCGGATCTCTGGCGGACTATCGTGACACGCTAAAGCGTGCATTGGATATCCTGATCGACGGTATTTGAGAGCCGTAGGCAATTTCAATCTTTTGTCTGACGGCTTTCCTTGGTCTGAATTACTCGATACCTCGCTGACCCCATCACATGTTCTTATCTGCCCGCCAGTCCGCTATGATAGCCTCTGCATTCGCATCTGCTACCGAGATCAGATCCGCCAGCCGTGCAACATCCATGACAACCGTTTCCAGTGCTGTTTCTGGTGCTGGCTGCCATGTCACCTCCAGACCTGCAGCCCTGCAAAGATCCGCCATGCCTACGCCGCCTCGTAGGGCCACGTTTAAGCGCTCCGGCAGGGATATACCGGAACAGGCGCAGCGCATCAAAGACGTCAACACTGCACTGAGGCCCTGCGGTCCAATATAGGATCGGACAGGTCCTTGCCCGCTTGCAAACTGGTCGAGATTCCGGCACGTGCCGCGCTGGTCCAGCAGTGCATCAGCCCCCGCAACATTTCCAATGCGCAGCATCGTTGCCTGCAGACCATGGCGTTGCGCAAGCCCAAGCGCCCTGTCTTCCATCTCAAGCTTCGCCATCCCATAGGGGGAGAGCGGGTATATGGTATCCTCTTCGCTGAATGGCTTTGTTGAGGCTCCGTAAACCGCGGCAGAAGACGATAGCATCACATGCCGCGCATTTAGGGCTATGGCGCAATTCACGGCTGCGAGGCCGAGATCGATGTTAAGCGATAGCTCCCCTTTGCCTGGAACAATGCCAGCCAAACCGATGACCAGATCCACAGGCGCAGACACTGGTGGTCCGGAAAGCGGGTCGAATATTAGGAATTCGTCCAGCGGCAACATGTCATGAGAGGCTTCACGGAATTGCCAGATTGGGTGAAGGCCTACCTCACACCAGTGCCGCCGGAGCATCCTACCAAGGCGCCCGCTGGACCCTAATACCAGAATGCGCGCGGGGCGTGTCACAGGCTGGTGGAGACAGCGCGCCCAAACCCAAGGACGGCTCCGAACAGACCTAGGACTCTTTGGGTGCTGACGGTTGGTGACTGCGTAGCCAGAACAATGTCATCATGCTGAATCAAGAATTCATCGGCGCTAAACATGCCATCAGCGGTAGTCAGATCAAAGCTAAACACAACACGCGTGTTCGGCGGGCCGTTTACGCGCTGTGTTTCGCCTTCCGCATACCGGCGCAAAACCAGTACACCGCGCGGATCTGCACGTGTGTCTGCGATGCCGCCCATCAGCGAAACGGCTCGCAAGACGCTTACATCCTGTTCGTCAAAGCCAATGACTTCTTCGCGCTGAGTGGCACCCAATGCCTTAAAACTACGAGGATCTGCATCGACCAAGACACGATCTCCGCCCCGAATAGCCGGATCATGGGACGGGCTGTCCAGCACAAATTGCCAAGGGCGACGGAAAACCTGATTTCCCCGCATGATCTGCACTTGTGGATTTTTAAGTGATCGATCAATCCCGCCAGCAGCCGCAATCAAACTGGTCAGAGGCAGGTTGCGTTCATTGAGTGGATATGTGCCGGGATTGGCAACGCCGCCCAGCATCTGCGCCGAATTGCGTCTACCCTCGTTGACCTCAAGTTGCACCTGTGCGGAAGGAATGATCGTGGTCAGACGTTCCTGCAACCGAATGCGCGCACGCTCCGCAGTAAGTCCTCCAACTTGAACTTCATCAATATAAGGTAGGCTAACATTTCCCGATGCGGTTACGACCACATTGGCAATGTCGGCGAAAGGTGCTTCGGCACTTGCAATCAGCGAGCTTTCCTCTGGATCCCAGATGCGCATAGACAGGCTGTCCCCCGGCGCCAGTACCTGATCGGAGGGCACAGCCCCGCCTGCCGGCCAATCTGTATTCATTCGGCCATTACGCGGGCCCCATCCTGGATACAGGGGCAGTCGATTACGGCTGACGATTTCGAGCGCAAAATCAGCACCTTCCGCATCTGGACGCGCCAGCACTTCACGTTGCGTTGGTGCCCCACGCGGGACATTGCATGCGCTAAGACCTAAGACCGCAATGCCGCCAAGCACCTGACGTCTGTTCAAGCCGACTGCCAAACTTAACCTCTCAGTCCACGCCCTACGCGGTCCGCTTCTTTTTCTATGAAATCACCGCGAGGTCAATCCATCCCTGCGATTGTGACTTCAGCCGAAGCGTACCCTTGGCATCACCACCAATCACGGCATTGGACAGACGGTTGATCATGTTGTCCCCAAGATTGCCCAGGTTCTGATCGAGCGTCTGACCCGATCCGACCTTCAGCTTCTTGGGCAGCTCGACCTTCGACAAAGCCTTCCTGAGCTCCGGATCGACCTGAGACAGGGCCATGAATGTGGCCAGCATATCCGAGCGGCCTTGGGCGTTCTTGGTATTGCCATACTTGCCCACCAGCAGGTTGAACTTTTCCTGCGCCTGAGCCCGGTCATTAGGATCCTGGTTCCCATTGGCATCCGGCTCCAGCCTAAAAACACCCTGTAACCTATCAGGCTTCTCTCCACGATCATGCTAGAGATGCCCCAGGATTCAGAGCCTTGTGTTCAATGACTTTTTTCTCAACTTCGAGCAACCGGGATGCAAGTTGAAACCAAGTTCAAACCTAAAACTCAACCGAGCCGTTTCGGGCAAAATCGACTAAGAGACCCTAAAGCCCAACCCCCTAAAACAAGCCAAAATGGCAGTTTGACTATAACCTAACTTTTGAACTGGCCGAACCGGTCCAGCCAAGTTCGGCAACTGGTTCGATTAAGTTGGTGTACACTGCATATCGCGCTCAATGGGTTGCTGAGATGGTTGATCAGGGCGTGGCTAAAAGGGTAAATTTATTCTAACTAACGTTCATTTTATTAATTGACGGATCAGAAAACAGGTGTATAACGGGGTTCGCCCCACCCGGGGTCTATAGCTCGCGCGCGGTTTTTCTTGGGGGGTCTGCTTTAGGTGGATGCAGAAGGGAAGCAGAGACGCGATCAGGCTCCGGATAGGACCGCCTCATTCCCCAAATCTTTGATAAATCTAGGACTGGCCGCGACGCTCTGAGAACGCCAACAGGTGTGTCATGGCACTGCGCCGGTTGGGGACAACCAGTCGACCATGTTGAACGCCACCTGTTTCCCCAAGCCGCTGCCTGTCACATCAAGGTTGCGACACTGGTTCAACCACATCAGTAAATTACCCGTCAAAGTAAAACAGTCCGGTCGGGCCGCGACAAGCCTCAGGCGTCGAGTGTTGCGTTAACCTGTCGGGTAAATGCAGCAGGCGACTCGAGCAGGTGGATTGCGCGGCCCATGGCGCCGATCAGTTCAGGATGGGTTGCGGCATTCTCACTGACGCGCCTGATGGTTTTGCTGATATCGAGGGCTGGTGCGCTGATGGACTTTCGCAGGTTGTCGAAACCCGCATCCAACGCCTGACATAGGATCCAAGCCCATTCCGCGGGCATGGCGGCCTTCATCAAATATTCCGGTGGCAAGCTTACGCGCCAATTGGCGTCCCCGGAATACTGCATCAGGGCCTCACCCAAGGTCTTCGCCTGTAGGGCTGCCACTGACATGCCCTGAGCGTTGATCGGGCTGAAGGTGGCGATCGCATCACCCAAAGGTAGGTATCCAGCTGGCATGAACTCTGCGACCTTGTCAAACCTTCTGAACTGGACCTTGGGTATGGCATAGGTCGAAATCGACGTTTCCGCCGTTTCGTCCTGGATCAGTCCTGCGATCTTCTGATCAGGCAGGTCAAGCAGGAAGGCCCGGAAATCCTCCTCCGAATGCGGCTCCGGATCTCCAAACCGCGTATAGACGGTAACAAGCCATCTGTCGTTCTCCACGGGCAGGGCCACCGCCCCCTTGCGGCCCGGCGCTGGGGTAAACATCAGCCAGCCGCCATAATTAGGACCGTCGTGAATCCGGCGCGAGAACAAGGCCGAGGCATAGCGGATCTCGGGGTGATAGGTGTCAACCGGCACGTCCGGGCCATTCAGGGAAGCAAGCCACCGACGGGTACCCCCTCCGCGTCCTGACGCATCTATCACCAGATCAGCCTGCAAGGACGTTCCATCCGATAGATGGACCTCGGTTGTCGTCTGGCCCGTCTGAAGGTCTTCGACAGTGCCGGTCATGAAAGAGACGGTCTCCCGACCCGAGACCAATCCTCGCAACACCTGTTCGATCAAGGGCCGGGTTTGCGACAGGGCCGTCAAACCGATATCCACCGGCGCAATCCATCCATTGCCACCATAGGTTCGCCACTGCGATCGCACCCGAAACTCAAGGCAACCGGCTCCGAGAGCCTTCTGGCGGAAGTCGGGAAAGAGGTCGGACAGGAAAATCTCGCCGGATTTGAGCAGCGCATGGACATGGTGCCCTTGGGGCACGGCCTTTCGAGGATGCGGGGTATCAGGGAACCTGTCCTTGTCAATTAGCGTGACGGTCTTGAAATGCCGTGCGGCGACAGCTGCCGCGATCAACCCCGCCATTCCGCCACCGATGATTACCGCGTGCTTCATGATCCAACCTTTCTTCAGAATGGAATTTATCCAAGACCAGATGAATGCAGATGTACCGAACCAGTAATGCGTTGCTAAGGCAGCGAGCGTCACCGTGTTAATCGGCGCGTGCCTGCAGGAACAGGATGCCACAGCGTGCAGGGGTCACCGCCACTCTTGCCCATTGGTTCGACGATTTCCACTGGCATGTACTGAATGCGCTGCGGCGCAACCCCAACATCCTGTCAGCGTGGTAGGGCCTTGGCATAAGGCGCTGGTTCGACAATCCTACATTACGGGAATATTTCCGATATCTAGGGCGGGGCGGTGGGAGTCGTGTGGATGCCTGTAGAGCGGAGCAGGAGACGTGGTTGGGTCGAGGCTCAAGACAGCTTCTGACCTGGCCTACATTCCAGGAATATTTGCCAAATCTATGGAGGGAGGCCGGGCCTATAGAGACGAGCAGGGCTATAACCTGTGATCTGGTTCAGATCTGACCTTGGCAGCAGCGCACTGAAAGGTTCTGTAGACGGTCGAGCGTGAAACGGAGAGGCGTGTCGTTATCACCACACTCGGATTTGATGCTTCGCTAACAATCCTCCTATGATTGTAAATACTTGTGCGGAACGTCGAATTACGATAGCGACAGTAGAGAAACCGTCAAAACAAAGGATTTCTCCATGAAAAAAGTAGTAACATTGGCGACTGCATTGTGTCTCGCATCCATGCCGGCTTTTGCCGGTAGCCTGAGCCCCGCGGCGATGGAGTCCACTGTCCAAGCTCCTGTCGTTCCAGCTGTCCCAGTTGCAGGCCGGTCGATGGGCAACACAGGTCTGATCGCTGCAGGTGCTGGCGTTCTCGTACTGGCCGCTCTGGCAGCAAGCAGCAGCAGCTCGTCTACCGCGACCACAACCGAGTAATGATTCGGAGCTCTGCTCCAAGTTTTTCTTAGTTATGGCGTCTCACTTCATCCTCACGCGTACCTCGCACTGAAGTGAGCCTGCTTGTAGGTGTTTATCCTACAGAACAGTCAGATACGGTTTCCCTCCAGATCCGGCTCAGATTGAGTTCTAAATATGGTGCATGACGAAAATATTCGTCATGCACCATATGATCTTAGACAATCTCCAATATAGAGAGTTTGTGATGGCACATAGTCTCTCATGATTAAGCTTGGCCCGTATCTTTTTGTGCTAGGGGTTGCAGGCTTTTGTGTTGCACCATCGCATGCGCAAAATGCCCATCTAGAATTCAACGCTTTTGGAATGCCGGGTGCGATTGATACCCCTTCAGCGTCAACGCTTCCAGATGGTACGCTGATGTTCACTGGGTTTGCCATGGAATCGTCATGGCGCAGCTCTCTGACATTTCAAGCTTTGCCTCGAGTGACCGTCGCGCTGCGTTATTCGAACGTCGACGATATCAACTGGAGAATCCGGACCGGGACTGGGCTGCGGGACAGAAGTTTTGATATTCAACTTCAGCTGTTGAATGAGGGGCAATACACCCCGGCACTGGCCGTGGGTCTGCGTGATTTCATCGGCACGGGCGCCTATTCTGGCGAGTATATCGTAGCATCCAAAACATTCTCGCCACAGCTGCGGGGTAGCGCTGGCTTAGGATGGGGACAACTTGCAACCCAGGGCGCGTTCTCCAATCCATTGGGTGTACTCAGCAGCAGATTCAATGACAGGCCTGGGGGGTTTACGGGGTTGGGCGGACGTATCGAAGGACAGCAGTTTTTCCGTGGGGATGCTGCTGCTTTCGCCAATCTCGAATATCGAGTTAATCCCGATCTCAGCCTTCTCGCGGAATATTCATCCTTTGCATATGTTCGCGAAGGGTTGGGCCAGCGCCGCAATACACCGTTCAATTTCGGGTTCCGGTATCGCGTTAACGAAGGGACCACACTCTCCGGTTCGATCATTCAGGGCACGAATGTCGCGTTGAGCGCAAATTTCGCGCTAAACCCCAAGGTTGCGACGGAGCGCGGAACACGCGTGACAGCACCGGCACCTGTCTTGGTTCGCCCAAGGGCCCCTGGTCAGAGCCGGTGGGATGCAGACTGGATTAGCCAGAAACAGACATGGGAATCCGCTTTGACAGAAGCATGGAGCCCCGTTTTTGTCGAAGAGGGGATGAGGCTGGGCAGCGTGAGCTTGGAAGAACGTCGTGCGGTCATTCGTGTCGAGAATTTGCGTCATGAAATTTTGACCCGCGCCTTGGGCCGGACCGCGCGGATCTCGACATACGGACTGCCACCCTCAATCGAAGAGATCGTTGTCATTCCGACGACGAACGGGATTGAGGGCACTGCTGTCGTCATCAACAGATCAGCGCTGGAAGCGAACGAGTTCAAACTGGATGGGGCACAGCAGATACTGGCTGTGACGCGCTTAGAAGATCCTCTCAGCTTTTCGGGGGGCAACAGGTTCTGGCAACCCCTCTGGCCTGACAAATCTCCGTTTAGTTGGTCTGTCGGCCCCTATTTTGACTTGTCCTATTTCGATCCCAATACACCGGTTCGGGCTGATGTCGGCGTTAGCCTTGGTCTCTCGTATAGCTTTGCGGAAAACTTATCTGTCAGTGTCGATGCGACGCAGAGGATTTTGGGTAACATCGCACAAGGGTCCATCGGGCCGCCGTCACCGGGCTATCCCAGAGTCAGGACAAACTCGCTACTTTATTCCAGCGACTCGCCTGTTCTGCAGCGCGCGACGCTGGATTATACCTTTCGTCCTATGGAAGACCTTTACGGGCGCGTGAGCCTAGGTTTGCTGGAACGCATGTATGCCGGTGCCTCGGCAGAACTGCTCTGGAGTCCTGCCGACAGTCCATTCGCGTTCGGGGTTGAGGTCAACGCCCTGCAGCAAAGAGACCCGGATTCGCTGATAGGCACGAATGACCTGCAGATCGATTCATGGCATGCGTCCGGATATTATAGTTTTGGGGACGGGTTTCTCGCGCAGCTTGATCTGGGGCGCTATCTGGCCGGCGATACCGGAGGTACTTTGACGCTGGAACGCGAGTTTGCAAACGGTATCCGCGTTGGTGCTTATGCGACGTTAACCGACATGGCTTTTGATGATTTTGGTGAGGGGTCGTTTGACAAAGGCATCACTGTTACAATTCCCATCGCAACGCTGCTTGGGACACCGACGACAACGCGCAATACAACTAACCTGAACTCGATTACCCGCGATGGTGGCGCAAGGGTGAATATCTCAAATCGTCTCTATCCAAGCATCCGTGACACGCGCCAAGAGTCATTGCACCGCAGCTGGGAGGGCGTTCTGCAATGATTGCAAGAAGCCGCGTTCTTTCCCTGCTAGCCCTTGCCTTTTTTTTAGTGCCTGGATGTAGCAACCAGCAAGAACCAGCCCCTCTTACAGGCATAATGAAGCAGGTGCTGGCAAGTATTCAGGGTGCTGGCGAGACAACGCCTCCTATCATCCCGCGAGATGGTTTTCTGGCTGTATCCTCTGAATTTGTTGCAGCAGAAAGTGACCCTGTCGTTGGTGTCGTTCTGGAAGCACGAAATTCCCAAGCCTTGTTGACGCCGTCTGGCCAGAACGGAAACCTGATGACCTGGCTGAGCGCGGATAGGACGTCATTCACCTTCATCGGTGGGACGATGCTGGTGCGTACGGTCGGTCTGGGAAATGATCTTCAGAACGCGGAATTTACGCAACTCTTTACAGTCATGGCGTCTGGCCTAAGAGGATCTACGCAAAGAGTGCATGTTCATCTGACACGTGATTTTCAACAGCAGAGGAAGGTCTTCGCTTGCGACGTGACACCGATGGAGCGTGCCGAAATCAGGATTTCAGATCAGAGTTTTTCGACGGTGCGCTTCGAGGAAGCCTGCAAGAATGAGGCAGATCAATTCACCAATGTATATTGGCTTGATGCCAAAACAGGTCTGGTCGTGCAATCCATTCAATGGATACATGAAAATACTGGCTATGCGTATTTTCAGATCATCAATAGCTGACCATGCGTCTGACCGTGCAGGTGTCCCACATTGTAGGGGCGGGCATAGCCCTACTGCCGTACTACCTGCAGTTCGAAACCACCTGCGCTGACAGTGATCAGCCCCAGAGCGCCATCACGGTACAGCAGTGCCATATCCAGTGTTCTGAACCGGAACGGTGACAGGTGCCCTGGTCCGGCTGTGACGCGGTAATCCATATCGCATAGTGTCTCGAGGCCATTGACGGATTGTGCACGGGTAGCAACCTGCACCACACGGCGCCCATCGTAGGCGGTGAAGGGGCTAGGGCAACTGCCGGCCGTTGCTATTCTGGCAAAGCCTTCAGTGAGTGGGATGATACCGATCGGCACCGCGTCTGGCTCCGACAGTGATGTTGCTTCCCTTGAGGGAGTTATGGTTGTCGCCAGCACTTTGCCCCCGTCCAGTACTACTGAAATATGTCGTTTGACGCCTTGTGACAGGTACTGTGTCACTGCAATACCTTCGGTGGTACGCGCGGCGCGGCTTTGCGCGCTAAAATGGCCGTCAGCAACTCCCAGCGGCGTGTTGTCTAGCTCTGCCACCAGATACCGCGTGCTGGTATCGAAGCTAAATGTACCAAGTTGGCGCTGCCCGAGCATCAGCTCGTAGCGCTGCACCTCGGCACGGGCGGTGGTGCCAACAAGAGCGCAAATGAGAAGGGCAGGCAAAAAGCGGTTCATTGTCAGAGTCCATGATACAGGCGCAGGCTAGTGGTCTAGGTCAAAGCCTATCCAAAGGCGATTCCTTATATGTGCTCAATTGTAGGAATGCACCGCCAGCCTCGCCCCTTGCCTTAGTGTAATCTTAGGGAAGCGCCGCCAATGTGCTTGCAATTTTTGCTAGCAAGCCTTACCTTACCACGATGAACAGCAAGCACCGCAAGACCCTGGCCGCCGTTTTCACCGATCCGGTGTCCGGCACCATCGAATGGGCTGCAGTCGAAAACCTGCTGCTGGCCGCAGGTGCGCGGCTGATCGAAGGGCGCGGGTCTCGGGTGCGGTTTGAAAAGGATGGCGAGGTAGCGACGTTCCACCGCCCGCACCCCGCCAAGGAAGCGAAGCGATACCAGGTGCGCGATGCCCGCGACTTCCTGGAACGGATCGGGGTGAAACCATGACCAACACCATGACCTATAAGGGCTATGCCGCCCGGATTGAATACGACGAC
>JBKBSI010000008.1:0-33824 GCA_046291745.1 Pseudomonas sp.
CAAAGCCGAGATCGAAGGCTTTGCCTGGGTTACTCATGAGAGCGAGTGGCAGAATTTTCCGACTAGTCTTCAGGTGATTTGGGTGTTCGAGACCAAGGCCGATATAGCTCACGCTCTGGAGCAGGGCTATGGCAAGCGCCTGTATGCATTGTCCGCCGAAGCACTGAGTGAAGCCGGCGTGCAGGTCGAGAAAATTACCGCCCATGTGCGCTTCGACAGCGAAGAAGAGTGTCAGCGGGTCAATCATGGCAACTGGCGGTCACGGCTGGATAGATTGCGCTCTGCCTGACGCCAGACAGCGTAAGTCGCTTGGCTAGCTGATCACCACCACCTGGTCGCCACGCACAGCGTTGTAAAAGCACCCCGTCCTTCCGGTGTGGCAGGCCGGGCCGGTTTGCTCGACCAGCAGCAGGATCGCATCGCCGTCGCAGTCCAGCCTGGCCTCAACCAGGCGCTGCCGGTGGCCGGAGGTTTCGCCTTTGCGCCAGAGCTGCTGGCGCGAGCGCGACCAGTAGCACACTTGACCGCTGGCCAGCGTCTCCTGCAAGGCTTCGGCATTCATCCAGGCCAGCATCAGTACCTCGCCACTGCCATGCTGTTGGGCAATGGCGGTGATCAGGCCCTGGGCGTTCCAGGGAATGGCCTGCAGCACCTCCGGCAACGGCCGGCTGCCGTGAACTGGCGTGGATTCCAGCTCAAGCCAGATACTCACTGACCCAGCGCCTCGACCAGGGTCTCGACATTATGCCGGTACATGCCCAGATAACTGCTGGCTGGGCCCTTGCTAGCCAGGGCGTCAGAATACAGCGTACCGCCAACCCGGGAGCCCGCCTCTTCGGCGATCTGCTTGATCAACCGTGGGTCACGGATATTCTCGACAAACACCGCACGCACCTGATCCGCCCGTATCTGCCGAATCAGCGCCGCCACTTCGGCAGCCGAGGGCTCGGAATGGGTGGACAGGCCCTGCGGCGCAATAAATTGCAGACCATAAGCCTGACCCAGATAACCAAAAGCGTCATGACTGGTGATGACCTTGCGCTGCGAGGCAGGCAGACGACCAAGGCTGACACGCACCTCCGTAAGCAGTTCCTTGACCCGCTGCAGATAGCTATCGCGCTGCTCCTGATAATAGTCGGCATTAGCCGGATCGGCAGCGCTCAGGGCCTGGGTAATGTTGGCCACATAAATCTCGGCGTGCGCCAGGCTCTGCCAGGCATGCGGATCGGCAACCCGCTCACCATCCTCTTCGACCATCAACGGCAGTATGCCCCGGGTCGCCTCTATGTAGGGCGCAGTGCTTTCGGTGCTCTTCATCAGCCGCGGCAGCCAGGGTTCGAAGTCGAGGCCGTTGGCAATCACCAGGTCCGCTGCCAGCAGGGCGCGCGCATCATCCGGCGTGGGCTGGTAGACATGGGCGTCCTCATCGGCACCGACCAGATTGGTAATCTGAACATGTTCACCGCCGATTTCTGCGGTGAAGTCAGCCAGGATGCTGAAGCTGGTAACCACCTGCAGCCGTTCGTTGGCGCTGACCGACAGGGCCAGCAAACAGCTGGCCAGAAAAACCACTATGCGCATGATAGATCCTCAATGATGGGTAGTAACGAAAGGCTGGCGAAAGACCCCGTGCACGGGCCCGAACAACACCGACAGCAGGTATACCGCACCTGCCACCAGTACGATGCAGGGACCGGTCGCCAGACCGAGATGAAATGACAGCAACAGGCCAAGCCAGACGCTGACGGCGCCAAGCACTGCGGCGAGCAGCAGAATCGGCAACAGCTGACGGCTCCAGAATCGCGCGGCAGCGGCGGGCAGCATCATTAGACCAATCACCATGAGTGCGCCAATTGCCTGAAAACCGATTACCAGATTGATCACCACCAGGCCGAGAAACAGACCATAGGCGGTCGGCCCAAAACGGCTGACGCCGCGCATAAACAGGGGATCCAGGCTGTCCAACAGCAGCAACCGGAACAGACTGGCCAGCACCAACAGACTGACAACTGAAACGCCGAGCATGGTCAGCAGCACCTCCCGGTCCACCGCCAGTGCCGAGCCAAACAGAATGTGCATCAGATCCAGGCGCCGCCCGGCCAGACCCAGCAGCAAGACCCCGGCTGCCAGACTGATGGGATACAGGGCGGCCAGGCTGGCGTCGGCACGCAGACCGGTGCGCCGGGTAATGGCCGTGGCCAGAGCAGCCATACCCAAGCCTGCCAGCAGGCCGCCAAGCGTCATGCTTGGCAGACTGAATCCGGCCAGCAGAAAGCTCAGCGCCACGCCGGGCAACATGCCATGGGCAATGGCGTCGCCCATCATGCTCACGCGCCTGAGAATCAGAAATACGCCGAGCGGCGCCGCGCTGCAGGCCAGTGCCATGCCGCCGAACAGGGCCCGGCGCATAAAGGTGAATTCTACAAAGGGCGACCACAGCCAATCGAGCATCATGCCGCATGCAGCAGCCTGACGGGTTTGAGCAGCTCACCCGGCGGCCCGAACCGACATCCCTCCTTGCTGATGGACAGTGCCTGCGGCACATGCTCGGCCAGCCGGGTGAGATTATGGCTGACCAGCACTATGGTTCTGCCCTGCTCCTGCCAGCGTCCAATGGCGCGCCAGAACAGCTGCTGTCCGGCCTCGTCCATGGCTGATTCCGGCTCATCAAGCAGCAGCAAGCGGGCGTGTTGCAGGCTCAAGCGGGCGAGCAAGGCACGCTGTAACTCACCACCGGAAAGTGCGCCAAGGGGGCGGCCTGCCTGCTCGGTCAGTTGCCACTCCAGCAGCGTCTGCTCCAGACGTTCACGGCGCTGCGCTTTAGGCAAGCGGCTGCGCCATTGGCCAGCATCCACCAAGGCTTGGCAATCAATCGGGTATTGGCGGTCGAGGGCCTGGACCTGTTGCAGATAGCCGATATCCCCCAATGCTTGCGCAGCAACCCGATAGTCGCCCGCCAGCGGCCGGGCCAGACCCGCCAACAACTTGAGCAAACTGCTCTTGCCACTGCCATTGGCACCCAGTACCGCAGTCAGGCTGCCCTGCTCCAGGCGCAAATCCAAGGGTGGAGTAAGCGGATATCCTTGTGCCCCCCACTGTAAATTACGGCAGTAAATCATCTATAGTGCCCCGACTGAACTGATGGAATTATCCGAAGCTCAAAGCGATGTTATGTTATAACACCTTTTCACCTAATCAACCTAATGATGCCCATGACCAATACCCTCTTGACCAAAGAAGCCCTGCTCGCACAGCCTGCCGAGCAGTACATGGATGAACAGCAAAAGGCGTTTTTCCGCGACCTGTTGCTGAGCGAGCGCCAGGATCTGCAACTGCGCATTGACGGCGATTTTCAGGGGCTGAGGGAGCACGAGAACGAGAGTGACCCTGCCGATGTGGGCAGTGCCGAGGAACAGCGTCTTTGGCAATTGCGCATGCTAGAGCGCGCCAAGAAGCTATTGGACAAGATTGATCGGGCTCTGGATCGGATAGCCCGGGATGATTACGGCTGGTGTGAAGAAACCGGTGAGCCGATTGGCCTCAAGCGTTTGCTGTTGCGCCCTACCGCGACCCTGAGCATAGAGGCCAAGGAGCGCCAGGAACTGCGCGAGAAGCACATGCGCGAAAACTGAGCCACCCGCGAGCGCGGGTGACCGCGTCTGACCGGGGCGCTAACCGCGCCCCGTCACACAGCCTTACTTTACAACAGTGCGGGTGACGTCCAGGTAGGCCTAGCCGCGTGACTTGACGGTGGCAGCGTCAGACTTTTCAGAAGCGATATGCACTTCTTCGAGGACATCGGCAACTTCAGCCAGATCGGTGTGAATCTTCTTCAACGCTTCTTCCAGGGTGTAGCTCAGCTCGTGCACATTGTGCAGGTCATTCGCGCTCAGCTCGTCCTTGGCCAGAATTTCCGCCAGTTTTTCGTTGTATTCACTCATATTCTCGACCGCCTGCTCCAAGGTTTCAGAGGCCTTGGGCTTGTAGTGGTCAATGCGCTGGCTGTCGTCAGCCCAGCTCATGGCGCTCAGGCTCAGGACCAGCATACCGGCGAACAAACGAATGGATGTGTGCATGGGTGTTTCTCCTTTCATGGGTTGATAATGCTACCTTCCGGCACCTGGTCTGGCCCCGGAACAGGTTCTTCAGTCACTGCAGTACCAGGCCACTCAGACCCAGACTCAGTGACAACAAAACGACATAGCGCGCCTGCATGGGCGCATAAGCCAACTGCAAGATCAGCAGCAGAGCGGCCAAGCTCAGGATTCCGAACCAGAGTGGCAGGCCTGCTCCGGGACCCAGGCCGATGACACAGGCCGTCAGCGACACCAGCACGCAGAACCAGCCAACCAAGCGAACCAATCCGGCTCGGCCCGCCTTCCACCGTCGACCTGGCAGGACCTGCTTGTGGTGCTTGTCCATTGCCAGAGCCAGACAGCTCAGGCCGGCGTACGCGGTAAACAGCGTGCTTAGCTGCAGCCAGATCATGGGCGCGCCTCACGCAGCTCTGCAGGGCGATCCTGCTGCCGACGTGCCACGCCTGCCTGTTTCAAGGCGGGTTCCGAGCGGCAGCGTTGATCCCTGCGATGTAGATAGACAGCGCTGAGCGCCGCAGCCAGACCGACTGCCAGCATCGTCAATTCGAAACCGACAAACACCCAATCGCCCGCCAGCAGGCTGTGCCCCAGGTGACGCTCGGTGGTCAGGGCGCTCAGCAACGGCAACAGCGCAAAGGCCATGGCGGCCAGACTCAGTTGTTCGATCCAGGCACGCGACGCGGGTCGCAGTGCCGCGTGCAGGAACAGACCGGCCCATACACTGAACATCACATGCACTTCCCAGTCGGCGCGCCCTTCCCAGCCCACCGGTAGCAGGCGATTGGCCCAGAAGTAGGCCGCAACGGCCACGGGCAAACCGGCAATGCTGGCAATATTCAGGCCCTCGACCAAACGCAGGCCCGCGTGATCCTCTCCGCGTCGCTCAGCTCGTTGGCGACGTTTAACCGCCCACAACACCAGTCCGCTGGCGAGCATGGCGGCGCCGAGCAAACCGGAGAAAAAATACAGCCAGCGCAATAGCACACCAGCAAACAAGCCTTCGTGCAGACCCAATAGCAGGTCGCGGCTAAAACGTCCGGCGCTGCCCTGGGCCGGATGACTACCCAGAAGCTCGCCACTCGTGCCATCGAAGACCAAGGTATCCCGGCTTCTCAGCGGGCCCTCAGCGTTGCTGGAGGAAACGATGATCCGCGCATTGGCATCCCCCGGATGACGAATATCCACGTAGCTCAGCCGCTCTTCCGGCCAGAGCATGACAACCTGCCCGAGCAAAGCTTCAGTGCTTACCAAAGGCGCAGGCTGTCCGGAGGGCTCGGGCAAGTCTGGCGCGAGAAAGGCCTCTTGCTGGAACAGGGTTCGGCTCTCGGCATCAGTGCCATAGAAGGCCGCGACAGTCAGCGGCATGTAGATAAACATCATGAACACCAGGCCGGAGTAGGTGATCATTAATTGAAACGGCAGGCTGATAACGCTGATAACGTTGTGGGCATCCAGCCACGAGCGTTGTCCCTTGCCTGGGCGAAAGGTAAAAAAGTCCTTGAAGATCTTCTTGTGCACCACCACGCCGGTTATCAGCGCCAGAAACATCAACATGCTGGCAATACCGACTATCCAGTCAGCCGCTGTTCTGGGCAGATAGTGCAGACGCCAATGCATCTGATACAGCAGTTGGCCGCCTCCGGTAGCCCGGGCCACCGGAGGTGCGGCCGTGCCGGGATCCAATTGCTCTTCAGCACTGCTTCCCCCCTCCTGCCAGAAGATGCTGGGATAAGGGTTATTGCGGTCTCTGGCCAGAGTAATGAACCAGCGCGAGGCCTGCGGTGCCACTTCGGCCAGGCGCTGTAATCCAGCGTCAATGGTCTCTGCGGTGGGTGGGTGCTGACCCGCAACGGCCAGCTCAGGCTGCATCCAACGGTCTATCTCGGTATCCCAGTAACCTGCCGAGCCGGTAATGAACATGAAGTAGAGTAGCCAGCCGAGCAACAACCCCACCCAGGTGTGCAGCCAGGCCATGGATTGACGAAAACTTTCTTTCATCCCTGCACGCCTTCTGCCAGCAACAACACCGCTGGGGTGCAAGCAACGGCCACCAGCAGCAGACCTGAAACCGCCCAGATCGCGCTGCGTGCGGCAAAAACCCAGACCACGGCACAGGCGTAGATGACAAAGCTGAGTTGTATCGAGATCAGTGCAGCATCCACCCGCGCCACCGGTAGCAGTGCGGCAAAAGCCACTGCGCCAAGGTTGGCCAGGGCATAGCCTCCCAACAGGGCGAACAACACCCTGAGGGTAATATCTAGCCACAGACGCATCAGGCCAATGCTCCGGTGTGGCGCATAGCACTGGGCAAGCGATACTGTTTTGCTGGCTCTACTGCCATGCTGAGTGTTCCATTACCTAGAGACATGTACCTCAATGCCGAGCCAGCACTGAATATCCCGTAAAAAAATCTTTAATTAGTCGCTAGAAGGCGTATTGCAGCTTCAGCTCCGCGCTCCTCGGTGCGCCATAGAAACCGCCGTTATAGATAAAGGTGCTGTAGTAGCTGCGGTCCAACAGGTTGTTCACATGCAGACTGGCCGTCAGTGCCGGGGATAGCTGCTGACGGGCCATCAGATCGACCACGACAAAGCTGCCCTGCCTGGCTGTTTCTCCATTGGGCCCGGAGTTTTCCTTGTAGATATCGCCCTGCCAGCGAACCGCGCCGCCCACCACGGTCCGCTCCATTCCTGCTGACAGATCGTAGGTACCGGACAGACGCAGCATGTCTTCAGGCTCGTAGGTCAATGCAGCCTGGCCCTTTGCATCTTCAGCCTTGCGGTGGGTGTAGCCGGCATAAAGCCGTGCGCCTGGGGCTATCTCGCCGGAGACTTCGGCCTCATAGCCCTTGGAGACGACCCCATCACGCGTGCGGTAGCGCTGCTCGCCGTCAACCATGCGGTCCGGCTCGGCGACATTGTCCTGTTCGATACGGAACACCGACAGCGAGGCGTTCAGTCGATCATTCAGGTAGGAGGCCTTGATACCCGCGTCGTAGCTGGTGCCTTCAACCGGGGCCAGAACCTGGTTGCTGACATCCCGGTTGGACTGGGGATTGAAGATACTGCTGTAGCCGACATACAGGGAGTAGGTCTGGTTGATGTCGAAGATAAGTCCGCCATAGGGGCTAACTTCATCGGTATGCTGGTATTCATCGGTCTTTTGCTTGTTGACCCACTCCTGGCGCTTCCAGTCGCTGACCCGCACACCCGCTACCAGCGCCAGGGATTCGCTCAGGCTCAGGCGCGTTGCTGCGTAATAGCCGGACTGGTCGGTGACCGCCTTGCGAAAACGTGAGGCTTCATCACTGAATACCGGGCGCGGGTAACTCCAGTCATAGAAGCTACCTGGGTCGGGAGTAGTCAGCGGGTCATACCACTGACGATCATTGGTTTCCCTGGCACGATTCCAACCCACTATCAGTTCATGCTCGCGGCCGAGTAATTCGAAGGGCCCATTGGCAAACAGGTTGATGCCGGTCTGGCTGCGATCCACGCTGAAGCTGTTCAGCGAGCTATTGAAGCCCGTGCCGGTGTCCTGATCCATGTAACCCGACAAGTACTGCAGGCGCCCGAAGTAGTCGCCCTGCAGGTGACTGGCTGCCAGCTTGGCGGTCCAGCCATTGACGAAACGGTGCTCCAGGTCGGCAAAATAGATGCTGCGCTCCTTGTCCCAGACCGTCCAGTCGGTTCCCGTAGTGGTCGAGCGGGAAAAGTCTGTGCGCTGGCCATTGGAGAAAAACAGCGGCACCGGCTCGCCATAGGTAGTGCCGTCGGAGATCAGGTGCTGATAATCGAAGCCCAAGGACAGGGTGGTGTCATCAGTCAGATCCAGCTCGCCGATGCCGTACAGCACCTTGCGTTGCTGATCGAGAAAATCGAGATTGGACTTGTTGTCTTGATAGGCCGCCACCACGCGGCCTCGCAGACGACCATTAGCGGTCAGCGCGCCGGACAGATCCGTCTCGAACCGGTACTTGTCCCAACTGCCCGCACTGACGGCAGTACTGCCTTGGAACGCGTGGGTAGGCCTTTTGCGTACCAGGTTGATCGCCGCAGAGGGGTTGCCTGCGCCGCTCAGCAGTCCGGCAGCACCGCGGACGATCTCGACTCGATCATAAATCGCCGTGTCGGCAAGAAAATCGCCCTCGACACTGGACTGGGCTTCGATCGGAGTGCCGTCGATCTGCACATGGGTGATGGCAAAGCCTCTGGCCGTGGGGAAAACCCGGTCGCTTTCGGCCTGATTGATGCTGATACCCGTGGTGTGACCCAGCGCCGCCGAGACATCACCGAGAGCAAAATCATCCATCTGCTGACGGGTGATGACAGCTACTGATTGCGGTGTTTGCCGCGGAGACAACCCCAGGCCAGTGGCCGAGCGCATGTTGTTGCTGGTGTAGGAGCCACTACCCTCGGTGGTAGCGGTATCACCACGCA
This sequence comes from Pseudomonas sp., assembly GCA_046291745.1. GTDB lineage: Bacteria > Pseudomonadota > Gammaproteobacteria > Pseudomonadales > Pseudomonadaceae > Halopseudomonas. The sequence goes on from JBKBSI010000008.1 coordinate 8,537, forward strand.
TTTCAGCGGTCACCGTCATGGGTTCGAGGGCGATCGAGTCTTCGCTTTGAGCGGGTTGCGAAGCTTGGCCCTGGGCCCAGGCCTGGGCGGAAACGGCCAGACTGATGCACAGAGACAACAGCGAGTAGCGGGCGAAGGTATGCGGCATGGGACTGAACTCTCGGCATGGAGGTGATTTACCCTTATGCCGAGCGAACAGCGCAAACCCGTAAAGATCAGAAGGACAGGCTTAAAGAAGCGATCACCCGACGCGGCTCACCCTGAGCGATGCGACTGTTGCGGGCATAGGTTGCCGGGTAATAGACCTTGTCGGTGAGGTTGTTGACGTTCAACTGGGCTTTTGCCGTCATGTCACGCAACGGAAATTCGTACCCGACCATCAAATCCACCAGCGTGTAGGCATCCATGGTGTAGGGATAGAGCGCCGGTTGGTTACCACGCTGCACGCCCAGCCGCTCACTGCGGTAGGTCAGCCCGGCACCTACTTCCCAGCCACTGCCACCAAAGGCGTAGGTGTTCCAGAGACTGGCGCCATGCCGCGGAATGCTGTGCAAGCGCTCACCCTGGAACTGGTCAGAACGGGTATAGCGCACATCCGTGTAGGCATAGGCTGCGACCATCTTCCAGTTGGGTGTCAGTTGCCCGACAAGGTCCAGTTCCAGCCCCTTGCTGGTGGCCTCCCCGGCGAGGATGGTCCGAGTGATATCGTTTGGATCGGCCATGGTCAGGTTGTCCTTGACCAGCTCGAAGGCGGCGACCGTGAGATTCAGATCCGGTGTCAGTTGCAGCTTGGTGCCAATCTCGTACTGATGTGAAGTCTGGGGATCGAAGATCTCGCCGCTGCCCCAGCTGTAGTTCGATTTGCCGAAGCCTTCAACGTAGCTGGCATAGACCGCGACCTGCGGGGTCAACTGGTACAGGGCGCCGCCGCGCCAGGTTAGCTTGCTGTCGGTGGGATTGAGTTCGCGACCGCCGTAATGATAGGTGTAGTCTGCCTTGTCGTAACGCGCACCAATCAACAGGTGCAAACGGTCATCCAGCAAGGCCATCTGGTTCTGCAGATAGGCACCCATATTGCGGTTGTCGTACCAGTAATCGGTGACGCTGTAGTCCTGATCATAGGGCGCGTCGTCATGGTTAGGGTCATAGATATTCGATGGCTGCGGCGTACCGCCGGAGGCCCAGCCACCGGAGTCGTACTCTTCATCGAAGTAGTCGACACCCAACAACAGGGTATGGCCGACAGAGCCAGTGACGAATTCGCCAATCAAGTCGATATTGGTCGAGGCAATAGTTGCCTGCTCGTCTTCCCAGCCCCAGTAGGTTCGCGTGTAGTTGCCATCCAGATCCGCAGCACTCAACGATGTACCTTCCGCCTTGCTGCTGCGATCAACATAGGTCAGACGCTGCTGGATGCGCCAGTTGTCGTTGAATGCGTGCTGCCAGCTCAGGTGCCAAGTGAGGCTGTCGTCCTCATAGTAGTCATCCTTGTCATGCAGGTTGGTGCTCACAGGCACCTTGACCGGGCCGTTCGCGTCGCCGATGGTGCCATAGGTAGAGGCCCAGGAACGCTCGTTGGTTTGATATTCAAGCCCAGCACGCACCTGGCTGCGATCACTGATCTGCCAACTCACCTGCGGCGCCAGATAGGTGCGCTGGTTGTCGGTATGGTCCTTGTAACCATCGGCGTTTTCCACCGCCAGGTTGACCCGGTACAGCCAGCTCTGCTCAGGGTTGAAGGCACCATTGGTGTCCAGCGTGGTGCGCAACAGGTTGTCTGTGCCAACCTGTTGCTGCAAGCGGGTGAACTGACCGAGTTGCGGCTGCTTACTGACCCGGTTGATCATGCCGCCGGGCTCGATGCGTCCATACATGATCGCCGCGGGCCCCTTGAGCACCTCGACACGCTCGAGACCAGCAGTTTCCTTGGGTGCACGGGAAAAATCCTTGACCCCATCGAGGTAGGTAGCGCCGTGAGCATCAAGCTGAAAGCCACGGATATTGAAAGCGTCCATGGTGTTGCCATCCGGACCCTGCATCACGTAGACGCCGCTGACGTTCTTCAGCGCATCGTCCATGCTCAGCGCCTGCTGGTCATCCAGCAGCTCGCGGCTGACGACCTGCACCGAGACCGGCGTTTCCATCAGCTCCACGTCAGTGCGGGTACCCGTGGCACTGCGCTTGGCGCGATAACCCTGAACCGGACCGTCAGCTACCTCGGCATTGGCTGCGCCGGTGACCACCATGGTGTCGAGCACCAGGGCGCTATCCTCGGCACCAGCACCGCCACCTGTACCTGACCCTTCCTGGGCCAGGCTCGAAGCGGGACTGGCGGCGGCAATGGCAAGACATAAGGGCAATAGCGCGAATCGGGGGCGCACGGGGGATAAAGACATAAGCAAGGCTCTCTTGGCGAAGTAGGGATCTTTTCCCCATGCCGAGCGAGGCCTGGCTAACCCGTAATGCTATTCGAGAGATCAGTGGCAATAAGCCGAAAGAGTGAGGCTTAGCTTCTACAGACGCGCGGATGGCGGCAGCTGCCGTCCGCCGAAGGTCGGAGGCTTGCAAAGCCGCGCAAGACCAGACAGGACCAGGCAGCTGTGGCGTTCAAGCTACCTTTGGACAGGCTATGCGGGTCGTCACCTGCTATTGCCGGACCCGGCGGCGGGCGAGGCAGCAGGGGGGCCGCCAACATCACCAGCAGTAGCAGCAGACCTGCCGTCCTGAGGCGCGAGCCAGAGCGCCGGTTGGGTTGCCGCGTGCCAGTCACTGAGCTTTGCGGCCTTGAGGACTGGTAGGTGCGTACCCCGGTAAACTCGCTTTCGACCATCTGCAGACGTTGCCAAGCAATGCGATGCAAGGCATCTGCCTGCAACCATCGCTCGAAGGCATAACGGCTGGCAGCATCCACCCCATCAGCGCCCAGAGCTACTGCCCAGGCGATTGCCTGATCCAGCACCCGATCGGGGATATCCTGACAACCCTGCGCGGCGTTCATCGGCTTATCCCATCAGCACCTGGTAACAATGGCGCAGGGCCTGAGCCATATCCTTTTCCACAGTGCTCAGCGATACGCCCAACTGCTCGGCAATCTGTGGATAACTGCAGCCCTCCAACCGTGACAGCAGCAGCACCCTGCGTACCCGTGGATTCAGGCCATCCAGCAGGGCGTCGATGCGAGCGAGTGCCTCAACGATCTGCAGATGCTCTTCCGGCGAGGGCATCTCGGCTTCCGGCAGCAGGGCGAGACTGTCCAGCCAGGCGCGCTCCAGCGCCTGACGGCGACGGTAGTCGACCATCAACCCATGAGCGATACGGGCCAGATAGGCACGCGGCTCATCCATCACCGGTATGCTTTGCTTGCACAGCAGGCGCATGAACACATCCTGCACCAGATCTGCGGCGGTTTCCGTGCAACCTACGCGCCGGTACACCACCGCCTGCAGCCAGCGGTTATGGCTGGTGTAGAGTCGATCCAGGGTGGGTTCCGCCGCTAACAGCATGGTATTGGCTCGTGTTAAGTGGGCTGAGCCAAAGGATACTACTGATAATAGTAATGATTCGCAATACTATTATAGCGACCCCTCTTCACCGACTCTTCACCGCCCTGTCATCAGTCCGTCATCCACGCCACCCATGCTGAGCCTGTTCCCAGACTGCAACTGCGGAGAATCAGCATGGCCTTTGACCCGGATTACGAAGAAGAAAGCACCAGCTCGATACGTAAGCAGCGGCGCCAGAAGGAAGACCGCAGGCGCATGGCCTACCGACGCGCGATAGAGGATTATCGCGAGAGCCAGGCGCTGCAGATGCAGGTATGCGACTTTCCGGAGCTGATGAGCCCGGCTAGTCAACGTCTGCATTAACAGCCAAAGCGCTCGGCGATTCGGCGAACCTCGCCCTGCTCCTCACGCAGGTAGCCGAGAAAGGCCTCGCTGACCGGGCTCATGCGCTTGCCGCGTGCATGCACAGCGCACCAGCTGCGGTAGAGTGGCAACCCGCTGAAATGCAGGCGTGCCAACTCGCCCTGCCGCAGCCATCCCGCCACCGCATGCTCGGTCACCAGGGCTATCCCCAGTCCCGCCAGGGCGCCATGCACCATGCTCTCGCTGGAGCCCATCTGCATGGTCTCGCGCAGGTGAACCCGTTTTGACTGCAGAAACTCGTCGCAGGCCTTGCGCGTGCCTGATCCGGGTTCGCGCTGCAGGACCAGGTGCGACTCCAGCTCCGCCAGGGCTCTCTCGTTGCCATCAGCCAGCGGATGCTGCGGATGGGCCACGGCAATGATCGGGTTGTTCAGAAAGGGAAAGAACGCCAGCGCCCGGTCCTCGGGCACCAGCGCCATCAGCACTACATCGTCTTCATTGTTCTGCAACCGCTGAATCACCTGGGAACGCCGGGTAACTTCCAGGCGGAAGCTGACCTGTGGATAACGTTGCCGAAACGCGGCCAGCAGATGTGGTGTCAGGTACTGAATACTGCTGACCACGGCAATCCGCAGCTCGCCCTGCAGACTGCCCTGCAAGGTGGAAAGGCTCATGTCCAGGCTGTCGAGTCGGGCGAAAATATCGCTGCTGGCGGCCAGCAGGCTGTCTGCCGCGGCGGTCAGATATAGACGCTTGCCGACATAATCGAACAGCGGCTGGCCGAGCTGCTCTTCCAGTTGCCGAACCTGCTGGCTCACCGCTGACTGGGTCAGCGCCAACTCCTCTGCGGCGCGACTAGAGGACAGGTGCGCGCAGACCGCACGGAACACCTGCAACTGCCGCAAGGTCAATCGATAAAGGGCTTTACGCATTCTGGTCTAACCTTGCTTTACAAAGCTGTGAGCTGTTTTCCCGTAGATATAAGTGATTACTTATAGTTAAGGCAATAATTATTCATTTTTCTTCGGTTAGCCGAAAGCGTAGCGTGGGCACATCCGATCACCAGGAGGACAATGCACGTGATCAAGAAGATTCTTATCGCCAACCGCGGTGAAATTGCTGTCCGTATCGTCCGCGCTTGCGCGGAAATGGGCATTCGCTCGGTGGCCATCTACTCCGAAGCCGATCGCTACGCGCTGCACGTCAAACGTGCAGACGAGGCCTACAGTCTCGGCAGCGAACCGCTGGCCGGTTATCTGAACGCCCGGCAATTGGTCAATCTGGCGGTCGAGACCGGCTGCGATGCGCTTCATCCCGGTTACGGCTTTCTATCGGAAAACGCCGAACTGGCAGAGATCTGCGCCGAACGCGGAGTGAGATTCATCGGGCCATCCGCTGAAGTCATTCGCCGCATGGGCGACAAGACCGAGGCCCGGCGCAGCATGATCAAGGCGGGGGTACCGGTCACGCCCGGCACCGAGGGCAACCTCGTCGATCTCGATGAGGCTTTTAAGGAAGCGGAACGAGTCGGTTACCCGATCATGCTCAAGGCCACCTCGGGCGGCGGCGGCCGAGGTATTCGCCGTTGCAACAGCCGCGCAGAGCTGGAGCAGGCCTGGCCGCGGGTCATTTCCGAAGCGACCAAGGCTTTCGGCAGCGCCGACGTGTTTCTGGAAAAGTGCATCGTCAATCCCAAGCATATCGAAGCGCAGATCCTGGCCGACAGCCAAGGCAATACCGTGCACCTGTTCGAGCGCGACTGCTCGATCCAGCGCCGCAACCAGAAGCTGATCGAGATTGCCCCCAGCCCGCAGCTGACCCCGGAACAGCGCGCCTATATCGGCGATCTAGCGGTGCGCGCAGCGCAGGCTGTGGGTTACGAGAACGCCGGTACCGTGGAGTTCCTGCTCGCCGAAGGCGAGGTGTATTTCATGGAAATGAATACCCGCGTACAGGTGGAACACACCATCACCGAACAGATCACCGGTATCGACATTGTCCGCGAGCAGATCCGCATCGCCTCCGGCCTGCCGCTCTCGGTCAAGCAGGAGGATATCCAGCATCGCGGCTTTGCCATCCAGTTCCGCATTAATGCCGAAGACCCGAAAAACGACTTTCTGCCGTCCTTCGGCAAGATCACCCGTTACTACGCGCCCGGTGGACCAGGCGTGCGGGTGGATACGGCGATTTATACCGGCTACAGCATTCCGCCCTACTACGATTCCATGTGTCTGAAACTGATCGTCTGGGCGCTGACCTGGGAAGAGGCACTGGACCGCGGCTTGCGTGCACTGGACGACATGCGTTTGCAGGGGGTGAAAACCACCACCGCCTATTACCAGGAAATTCTGCGTAACGGCGAGTTCCGTAGCGGCGTATTCGACACCAGCTTTGTTGAGGCGCACCCGGAACTGACGCGCTACTCGGTCAAACGCAAACCCGAAGAACTGGCCCTGGCGATTGCCACGGCCATCGCCGCGCATGCAGGACTATAAATTCAGCTTTAAGCCGCAAGCTGCAGGCAGTCCGCGCGCAAGCGACTCCCAGCTTCAGGCTTCCAGCTCATCAGGAGATAAAGAAATGAGCAGCACACGCAAGATCACCGTTACCGACACCATTCTGCGCGATGCCCACCAATCGCTTCTGGCCACGCGCATGCGCACCGAAGACATGCTGCCGATTTGCGCCAAGCTCGACCAGGTCGGCTACTGGTCGCTGGAAGTCTGGGGCGGTGCGACCTTTGATGCCTGCATCCGCTTCCTCAAGGAAGACCCCTGGGAGCGCCTGCGCCAACTGCGCGAAGCCCTGCCCAATACCCGACTGCAGATGCTGCTACGCGGCCAGAACCTGCTGGGTTACCGGCATTACAGTGATGATGTGGTCCATGCCTTTGTCGCCAAGGCGGCGGCCAATGGTATCGATGTGTTCCGCATCTTCGATGCCATGAACGATGTGCGCAATCTCGAAACCTCGATAGCCGCAGTCAAGGCTGCCGGCAAGCATGCGCAGGGCACCATCGCCTACACAACCAGCCCGGTACACACGGTTGAAGCCTTTGTGAAACAGGCGCAGGCGATGGAAGCGCTGGGCTGCGATTCTCTGGCCATCAAGGATATGGCCGGTCTGCTGACGCCCTTCGCCACCGGCGAACTGGTCAAGGCACTGAAGGCCGAACAGTCCCTGCCGGTGTTTATCCATTCGCACGACACCGCCGGTCTGGCCGCCATGTGCCAGCTCAAGGCCATCGAGAGCGGCGCCGACCATATCGACACAGCGATCTCGAGCATGGCCTGGGGCACCAGCCACCCCGGCACCGAATCCATGGTCGCCGCCTTGCGCGGCACGCCCTATGACACCGGCCTGGACCTGGCGTTGCTGCAGGAAATTGGTATGTACTTCCATGCCGTACGCAAGAAGTACCACCAGTTCGAGAGCGACTTCACCGGCGTGGATACCCGCGTGCAGATCAACCAGGTGCCGGGCGGCATGATGTCCAACCTGGCCAACCAGCTCAAGGAGCAGAACGCGCTGGACCGCATTCAGGAAGTCTTCGAGGAGATTCCCCGTGTGCGCGCTGACCTGGGCTTCCCGCCGCTGGTCACGCCGACCTCGCAGATCGTGGGCAGCCAGGCAGTGTTCAACGTACTGGCCGGAGAGCGTTACAAGACCATCACCAACGAGGTCAAACTCTACCTGCAGGGCCGCTACGGCCAGGCGCCTGGAGAGGTGGATGCAGAACTGCAACGCCGCGCCATCGGCAACGAAGCGGTTATTGATGTGCGCCCCGCCGACCTGCTCAAGCCGGAGATGGACAAGCTCAAGGCCGAGGTCGGCAGCCTGGCACAATCCGATGAAGACGTGCTGACTTACGCCATGTTCCCCGACATTGGCCGCAAGTTCCTGGAAGAGCGCGCCGCCGGTACGCTTAAGCCCGAAGCCCTGCTGCCCGTACCCGGCGCCGCGGGCAAACCCATGGCCGCAGAGGGTGCCCCGACCGAGTTCATTATCGATGTACACGGTGAAAGCTACCGGGTCGACATCACCGGCGTCAGCGTCAAGGGCGACGGCAAGCGGCATTTCTATCTGAGTCTGGACGGCATGCCCGAAGAAGCGGTTTTCGAACCGCTTAACTCCTTCAGCGGCACCGGCGGCAGCCAGCGCAAGCAAGCCAGCAAGCCCGGCCACGTGACCACCAGCATGCCCGGCAATGTAGTCGACGTGCTGGTAGCTGTCGGCGACACGGTCAAGGCCGGTCAGGGCGTGCTGGTCAGCGAAGCGATGAAGATGGAAAGCGAAATCCAGGCAGCCATCGATGGTACGGTCAAGGCCGTAAACGTAGCCAAAGGCGACCGGGTCAATCCGGGCGAAATCCTTATTGAAATAGAGTAAAGCAGCCGCAAGTGGCAAGCTACAAGCGACAAGCGCCATGGAGTCTCTGACTGGTCTCAGTCTGAGGACTGACTTCGGGTAGCTTGCAGCTTGAGGCTTGCAGCTTGCCGCTGCTTTCCCGGAGGGAAAGCATGGGTCTGGATCCTGTTGTACTGTTTTTTGTCTTTGGCCTGATTGCCGGGCTGGTCAAAAGCGAGCTTAAGCTGCCGCCAGCGCTATACGACACGCTATCAATCGTACTGCTGCTGGCCATCGGTCTACATGGTGGTGTCGAGTTGGCGGCGCAGGCCAGCCCGGCCTTGCTCGGGCAGACGCTGATGGTACTGGCAATGGGTATCGCGCTGCCGCTGGTGGCCTTTCCGCTGCTGCGCGCGCTGCGCTTCCCGCGGGTCGATGCGGCCAGTATCGCGGCGCACTATGGCTCGGTCAGCGCCGGTACCTTTGCCGTGGTGATCGCCTACCTGCTGGCCCGCGATATTGTCTTTGAAAGCTATATGCCGCTATTTGTCGCGGTGCTGGAAGTACCAGCGATCATCGTCGGTATTCTGCTGGCCAAGGGTGTACGCCGCGATACCGACTGGAAAGCACTGGGGCACGAAGTATTTCTCGGTAAAAGCATCATGCTGCTACTCGGCGGGCTGATTATCGGCCTGCTGGCTGGCAAGGAGGCGATTGCGCCGCTGGAACCCCTCTACACCACCATGTTCAAGCCGGTACTGGCGTTCTTTCTGCTGGAAATGGGCCTGATCGCCTCGCGGCACCTGGGCAGCCTGCGCACCACCGGCATGCGCCTGGTCGCCTTTGCTCTGATCTTCCCGCTGCTCGGCGCCCTGACCGGCGCCCTGCTCGGTCACTTTATGGGGCTGTCTGTGGGGGGCATCACGGTATTGGCCACCCTCGGCGCCAGCGGCTCCTATATTGCCGTACCTGCGGCCATGCGTCTGGCACTACCGGAAGCCAATCCCGCATTGTCGCTGACCGCTTCGCTGGGCATTACCTTCCCGTTCAATATACTGGTGGGTATACCCTTGTACCTGTCTTTCGCCGAATGGCTGGCCGCCTGAGGAGCCCAACATGAATCACCCAACGCGAACCTTGCTGACGCTGATCTGTGAAGCGGCCCTGGAAAATCGCCTGATCAAGGATCTGGAACAGCTCGGCGCCCCCGGCTGGACTCTGTCCGATGCCCGTGGCAGCGGCACCCGCGGCGTACGCAGTGCCGGCTGGGACAACGATGGCAATATTCGCCTGGAAGTGATCTGCAGCAACGACCTAGCCGAACGCATCGCCCGGCATTTTCAGGAACGCTACTATGACAACTACGCGATGGTTTGCTATCTGAGCCAGGTCGAGGTGCTGCGGGCGGAGAAGTTCTAAGCTTGCGCACGCTTGCAACTTCCCGGTGGGAGCCGCGGCCGCGCGGCGAATGGGACTCCGCTTCGCGCCGAGGCCGGCGCTCCCACCCGCAGCGCTTGTATCGCGGTGTAGCTTGTAGCTTGTAGCTTGTAGCTTCATAATGTCCGGCTTTTCCTTTCAGTCCGCCGCAGGCGGGCTATTTGAGCGAGGCAGCGAACAATGACCACATTGGTTGGCGTGATCATGGGCTCCAAGTCGGACTGGTCCACCCTTAGCCACACGGCTGACATGCTGGAACAGCTGGGCATCCCCCATGAGGTCAAGGTCGTGTCCGCCCATCGGACCCCGGATCTGTTGTTCCAGTACGCTGAAGAGGCCGCTGGCCGAGGCATTGAGGTGATCATCGCCGGTGCTGGCGGGGCCGCGCACTTGCCAGGCATGTGTGCCGCCAAGACGCACCTGCCGGTACTCGGTGTGCCGGTGCAGTCATCGATGCTCTCGGGTGTCGACTCGCTGTTGTCGATCGTGCAGATGCCGGCCGGTGTGCCGGTTGCCACCCTGGCCATCGGCAAGGCTGGCGCGATCAACGCCGCCCTGCTTTCAGCCAGCATTCTCGGCGGCAAGCACCCGCAATTCCATGCCGCGCTCGAAACGTTCCGCAAGCAACAGACCGAGACCGTACTGGATAATCCAGATCCGCGGCAGGGCTGAGGAAAACATTATGAAGATCGGCGTAATCGGTGGTGGACAACTCGGACGCATGCTGGCGCTGGCTGGCACGCCGCTGGGCCAGCAATTTGCCTTCCTCGATCCGGCACCGGACGCCTGTGCCCAAGCTCTGGGTGAGCATATCCGTGCCGACTATAGCGACCGCGACCACCTGCGCCAGCTGGCGGATGAGGCGGATGTGGTGACTTTCGAGTTCGAAAGCGTGCCAGCCGATACCGTGGCCTTTCTGTCGCAGTTCGTCCCGGTATTTCCCAGCACCGAATCGCTGCGCATTGCCCGCGACCGCTGGTTTGAAAAGTCGATGTTCCAGGATCTGGGCATTCCCACCCCGGAATTTGCCGACATTCAATCCCAGGACAACCTTGAAGCGGCGATCAAGCGCATCGGCCTGCCTGCGGTAATGAAGACCCGCACTCTGGGCTACGATGGCAAGGGCCAGAAGGTCCTGCGGCATCCCGAGGATGTGCACGGCGCCTTTGCCGAGCTGGGCAGCGTGCCCTGCATTCTTGAGGGTTTTGTATCCTTCAGCGGCGAGGTGTCACTGATCGCCGTGCGCGCCCGCGATGGCGAAACCCGCTTCTACCCCCTGGTGCATAACACCCATGTAAAGGGCGTACTCAGCCTGTCCGTTGCCAGCACCAATCACCCACTGCAGGCGCTGGCCGAGGACTATGTCAGCCGCGTGCTGGATAAACTAGATTATGTCGGCGTGCTGGCCTTCGAGTTCTTTGAAGTGGATGGCGGCCTCAAGGCCAATGAAATAGCGCCACGGGTGCATAACTCCGGGCACTGGACCATTGAAGGCGCCGAGTGCAGTCAGTTTGAAAACCACCTGCGTGCGATTGCCGGTCTGCCGCTGGGCTCGACTGCCAAGGTTGGCGAAAGCGCCATGCTCAACTTTATTGGCCAAGTACCGCCGGTGGAGCAGATTACCGCCATTGCCGATTGCCACCTGCACCATTACGGCAAGGCCTTCAAGGTCGGTCGCAAGGTTGGCCATGCCACCCTGCGCTGCAGCGATGCTGCGGTGCTTGGACAACGCATTCAGACATTACAGGCGTTGATCGGCGACTGACGCCTGCGCCGATAAAGTATGCCACCATGGGCGTCTGACACCGACCGGAATGCCTTTATACCTATGCAACGCCTTACCCTTGAACGCCAACAGGTCTGGATCTATCTCGGCGCAATCTTGATTGGCCTGCTGTTCGGCAGTCTATGGCCAGCACTGGGGCCTTGGCTCGAACTGCTGTTATGGCCCGCTCTGATCCTGTTGCTTTACTGCGCCTTTGTTCAGGTGCCACTGCTGCATTTGCGCCTGGCCCTTGGCGACCGGCGCTTCACCCTGGCGCTGTTGATTGGCAACTTCGTGCTACTGCCGTTGCTAGTCTGGGGCATGGTGCAATGGCTGCCAGCGGACCCTGACCTGCGCCTGGGGGTATTGCTGGTATTGCTGGTGCCCTGTACCGACTGGTTTATCACCTTTGCCCAGTTGGGTCGTGGCGATACCGCCCGGGCAATCAGCGCCACGCCCATCAACCTGATCCTGCAGCTACTGCTGTTGCCGCTGTATCTGTGGCTAATGCATGACGGCAACGGACTGACCGGTCTGGGCCTGGCACAGACTTGGCCTGCGTTACTGGTCATATTCCTGCCCTTGGCTTTGGCAGTCCTGAGCGAGCGCTGGATGCAGGCTCAGCCCGGCCGGGAGAGACTGCGCGAACGCCTTGCCTGGTGGCCCGTTCCGCTGCTGGCAGTGGTGGTGTTGTTAATCGCCGGAGCGCAGGTTCAGGCAGTACAAGCCAATCTGAACTTGTTGCTGATGCTGGTGCCACTATTCAGCGTTTTCCTGTTGCTGGCCGCGCTACTGGCCAAGGCCTTGAGCCACTGGTTCGACCTGCCAGCCGATCAGGGGCGAACCCTCGCCTTCAGCATGGGTACGCGCAATTCCTTCGTGGTACTGCCCCTGGCATTGGCCCTGCCCAGCGGCTGGGAGCTGGTCGCGGTGGTTATCGTCATGCAGTCGCTAGTGGAGCTCTTCGGTATGCTGTTCTACCTGTGGTGGCTGCCCACTCGACTGTTTCGTTAACTGAAAATACATTGCAGCCCCTTTACGCTTGGCCGAAACTTGCCCGGACAGAAATTGTCCGACTTACACCCTAGACTTCGAGTTACTGTCCCATGCGCCGCTGGTTATTTTTTGTCCTGTTGTTTCCCCTCACAGTGCTGGCCGAACCACGCACCATAGACTGGTTGGATCTGCTGCCCGAAGAAGACCTGCAAGCCATGCTGGATATGCCGGAGATCGATCATGGCTGGGGTGATGAAGCGCCAGGGGATTTCACCCTGGGTATGCGCCAGCGCGATGACAGCCTGCCGGAGGTAATGTATTCCACTACCACTGTCGGCGAGTTTGACCGCCAGCAAGTGCGTATAGCCGGCTTTCCGGTACCCATCGAAACCAACGAACGTGGTCTGTATACCGTGTTCTTCCTGGTGCCCTACGGCGGCGCCTGCATCCATGTCCCCCCGCCACCACCGAACCAGATAATTCTGGTGGAGTATCCCAAGGGTATTGCCATCAACGATATCTACGAGCCCTTCTGGCTGACGGGTGAGTTGCATGTGGACCAGACCAGCAACGATCTGGCGGACGCCAGCTACCGTATCGATGCTGATCGAGTATGGATCTACGACGGCGAATAGAATCCTGGCATCGCCCTTCTAGGTGGGGGAACTCTTGGAAAAATCCGGTATGCTGGCACCCTGTCACCGTTGTATAGCCAGGAGTTCAGATGGAGTCGCTGATTGGTATTGTGGGTCTCGCGTTATTGGTAGTGGTTTACCTGCGCAAGTACCTGCTCAGAAAGGAATCACCCAAACAGCAAGCAATGCCCCTGGATGGGGAGTTGTATGCCGTAGGTCAGGCCTGCATTGCCAGAAGGGCAAGCAGCAACCCACAGTCCACCGTGGTGGTCATGCCCGGTCTTGTAGAGAACTTTCTCTACTTTACCGAGTACTACAGTGACCCGAGCATCGAGCTGATCATGCTGACCAGCGCCGATTATCACGTGCCAGTCTCACCACTGAAGATGCAATCACCCAGTTGGGCAGTCAAGCCCAGCGCACGCCCAGGCACCATCGCCTACGATGCGACGGTACTCAACCTGGCTCTCGAGCATCTGGTTTCAACCGAACATGTTCGGGTGCATGGTCACTCAAGGGGCGGCGCTGTGATCCTTGAGGCCGCACGCCAGCAACCGGTGCTGTTCGACGCCGCCGAGGTGATACTCGAGGCCCCGGTACTGCCACAGGGCAAACCCTACGCCGAAATGCCCGGTTGGGCCCGCTGGTTTCTGCCGTTTTTACTGCCACTTTGGCAACAACAGCCCATTTCCGAGCGCAACCGTGCCACCTGGGGTCCGCTGGACAACCCGCGCAAGCGTGAGCTGATCATGGCCTATCCGTTCAACGCCAAGCGCGCCGGAACCATGATGACCAATATCCAGGACATCGAGCAGTGGATGAAAGAAACCGGAACTGATATCTACCGTCACGTCCGCCGCGGCGCGATTCTTGTGCCCGGCGATGATCATGTGTTGCAGAGCAAGGCCATGCTTGCCAGCGCTCGGCAAGCGGAGAATCTGCAGGTTATCCAGATCGAGAACGGCAGCCACTTCGTTATTGCCGATAACCCCGACTCGATCCCGCCGCTGGCCCGACTCTGAAGGTGAGCTACCAGTTCGACCCTGTGGGCGTGGTGCATTCCTGCTTTGCGGAAAAGTTCGCCATCCCGCGCCAACCCAGTCTGGCCCCGGCGGCGCGGGGCTGGATCGAGCTGTTTCCGCCCTATGACCAGCCCCAGGCCGTCGAAGGTCTGCAGGGCGTATCACATCTCTGGTTGCTGTTTGTCTTCCATGCCGCCAGCAGCGGACCAGAGCATTTGCGTGTGCGGCCGCCGCGGCTGGGTGGCAACCAGCGCATCGGCGTCTTTGCCAGCCGCTCCACCCATAGGCCCAACCCCATTGGTCAATCCGTGGTGCGCCTGGAGGGTATCGAAGCAGGGCGTCTGCTGATCTCCGGGATCGACCTGCTCGATGGCACACCGGTTCTGGATATCAAACCCTATGTACCCTACGCCGACAGCCTGCCGCAGGCCCAAAATGCGCTAGCCGATACCGCGCCCGCTCTGTTGCCGGTGGACTGGACCGACACCGCCTTGCAACAGGCGCAGGCTCACGCCCTGCGCCTTCAGCAACCGGTAGTCGAGTTGATAGAACAGTGCCTGGCCCAGGACCCCAAACCCGCCTACCAGCAACCCGAGCCGGAGCGTGAATACGGCGTACGTTTCTGGGATATCAACGTGCGCTGGCACTATCCCGTGCCTGAGCGTATCTGCGTTCTGAGCATTCTGCCCGCCTGAACAGACTCGCTCCACTTCGCCCTGCCAACAATACTCGGCACGCCCTTCGGCAGCCGCTATACTCGGCCTGAACTCACGATCAGGCCGCTTAACTCCTCCCATGCTCGCTCTGTACTTTTCGCCCATGTTGCTGGGATTGTGCTTGCTGATAGCAGTAGCCATAGCCGCTACCGCGCTGTGGCACATGTCCAGGCCGTACGCCGGGCCGGGTTTCTGGATGGCTGGCAGTTGGTCGCTGATTGGCGGCGTTCTGCTGTTTGTCGGTTTTATGGCAACCGGTAGCCCGACCCTGAACGTGCTTGGCAATGTTGGACAACTGGCTGGTGAGGCGCTCTTCATACTAGGGCTCTTCCGCTTTATGGACCGCCCGCTACCCTGGTGGATATTACCGGTAGGCGTGGGTTTGATGGTTCTGTTCAACGTCCATTACTGGATGTTCGATGGCAATTCCGATTTTCTCATGGGCGTGTATTCAACCATTGCCGGCCTGCTGCCAGTGCAAGCCATATGGCTGCTCCTGCGTGAACGACCTGATCCAGCGACCCGGCCGGCGCGCCTGCTGGTGGGCTGCAGCCTACTGATTTACTCGGTTGTTACCCTGCTGCGTGGTTACCTTGGCTACCACGATTGGTGGATGGATAAAGCCTATACCAACCCGACCGAGTCCTTCAGTTATTTGCTGCCATACAACTTCGCCATTCCCGCGCTGGTCATGGGCTTTATTGGTATGACGCTGATGACCATGCAGCGCATTCTGGCGGCCAGCCAATTGCACGCCGAGCAGGCGCGGGAGAACGCCCTGCGCTTCGAGCGGCTGCTGGGTGCTGCGACCTCTGGCGTGGCTATCGTGCGAAATGGATTGATCAAGGACGCCAATCTGCGCCTGGAGCAGTTGGTCGGCCTGCCACGCCAGCGCCTGCTGGGCCAACCGGTACTGGCGCTGTTTCCACCACATAGCCACGAGATAGTGCAGAGTTGCCTGGAGCATAGCCATGTCAGTCAGCTTGACCTGGACGCCTTGCATGCCGATGGCAATAACTTTCCTGCCGAGACCAGCATCGCGCCGCTGAACGCCGAGAGTCGTGACCTGGTTCTGGAAGTTCGCGATGTCAGCCACCGCAAGGCACTGGAGCAGCAGTTGCAACTGCTCGCCACCCAGGACTCCCTGACTGGCGCACTGAATCGTCGAGCCTTCAACGAGCAGGCCCAGCGTGAGCTGATGCGCTCTGCCCGCTACCAGCGTCCAATGAGCATGGCGGTGCTGGACCTGGATCACTTCAAGCGCATCAATGATGACTACGGACACCTGGCAGGCGACCTGGGGCTGCGCCAGTTTGCGGATCTGTGCCGAACCCTGTCACGCCAGGGCGATCTTCTTTCGCGCTTCGGCGGCGAAGAGTTTGTACTGCTATTGCCCGATACCGACGCCACGGCCGCCATTGCCCGGCTGGAACGCTTGCGCGAGGAGGTCAGCGGCATGGCCCTGGAACAGGGCGAGCAGCAATTCCAGTTACAGGTCAGTATCGGACTGGCGGTCTGGCAGGTCGGCGATACCCTGGAAAGCCTGTTCCGGCGCGCCGACCAGGCCCTCTACGCGGCCAAGTCAGGCGGGCGCAATCGTGTGGTACTCTGGAGCGATAAATTGAACGGGGGATTGGTTGATGTTTGATCTTCGCCATGTCGCCCTGCTGATGCTGGCAGCACTGGTTGGCACCTGGATCTGGCGTGGAATGGGTCTGCGCGACCGAGCGCTGAACCTGGTAAGACAGCATTGCAAGCAGGCCGATGTGCAGTTGCTGGACGAAAGCATTGCGCTGACGCGTCTCCGTCTGGGACGCAGCCGCCAGGGCCGCGTCGGTGTGGTCCGCAGCTACGGTTTCGAGTTCACCGTTACCGGCGAGCGCCGCTACAGCGGTAGCATCAAGCTGCACGGCTCGCGCTTGATGGGCATTGAACTGGCGCCCCACCCGTTCCCCGGTGCTGAGCCTGAGCAGACGAGCCTGACCGGAGGGCATTTGTTATGAATGCCGCAGAGCTTTCACACTTTTGCCTGAGCCTACCGGGGGTGCGCGAGGATTTGAAATGGGGACAGAACCGCATCTTCTCCGTGGCCGATACCAAGATGTTCGCCCTGATCGATCTGAAGGACAATAGCTGCGCGTTCAAGGTCGAAGATGATCTGTTCCTTGGCTTTTGCGACCGACCGGGATTCCACCCCTCACCCTATCTGGCCCGTGCTCACTGGATCAGCCTGGATTTCCCCTATGCACTGCAGGACGAGGAATTGCGCGAGCTGATACGCCAGTCTCACCAGTTGGTGGTGCGCAAGCTGCCGCGCCGACTGCAGCCCGGCTTGCTGCTGCCCTGAGCCAGTCTTTACCAGCCGCGGCTTACCTGTGCTACCGCATCATGGGCGTGCAGACTCTCGGCATGTACCACTCGGATACTAAAAGCCCCGATCAGACTTTGAAGCTCCAGCGCCCGGTAGATCCGCCGCGCCGCATCCTCGCAGAACATCAGATTCTGACCATTGGCCAAGGCAAAGGCCTGCTCGTCCGCGCGCTTGACTGCCGTCTGCACCGCAGTGCCAAGGGCGTCCTCTACTGCTTCGATGACCTCCAGGCAAGGTAGCTTCACAGCATCTGCGCCAAGCCTGATGTGGATATGCGCCATACTGCGCTGGCTATGCGGTGTGGCAAGCATGCCCTGCTCGGCCAACCATTCGGCAGCCATCGCTGTATTGACCTGATTCTGCGGAAAGGCTGCAGCAAAGCTCTGACTAATCAACTGCCGGGACAGGGCGGCGGAACAAGGACAGGTAGAGGAATAGGCAATACCCAGCTTGAGTTCCACGTGGAACCCATCGGGGCCCATGCGGCTGATGATGTCCAGCGGGTATTGCTTCCAGCCCGCGAGCGGGCTGACCAGGGCCGGGCGGCGCAGCGGCAGGTCGGCCTTGAGGGTCAGAAAAGCTTGGCTGGAAAGCCCTTCATGACTGCGCAGAAAGTGCTCCAGCAATTGCCGTAGTCCTGCTACGGTCAGGGGCCGTTCAGCCAGTGCTTCCAACGCTAGATACAGGCGCGACATATGAATACCTTTGGCCAAAGGGTCATCAAGGCTGACACCCGGGTCAGCCCGCATCAGCAGGATCTGGTCATCCAGTTGTACCGGTACACTGACAGCCTCCATACCGACCCAATCCAGGGCAATGGCATGGGTAGCAGCGGAGGCGGCGATATCAGGAAGAAGGGGGGCATTCATGCTAACAACTCACGGCTCAATTTATGGTTATGTTATAACACTTATCGCCTTTTAAAGCCATTTCCCACCTATGGTGACTATGCCGTTATGCTGAGACCATGCTGAAAAATATCACTACTCATCTGATCGCCGGACCCCTTGGAGCCGGAAAAACCACCCTGCTCCGGCAACTGATGCAGCAACGCCCGGAGCACGAGCGCTGGGGCATACTGATCAACGAGTTTGGACAGGTCGGGGTCGACGCCGCGCTGCTCAAGAGCCAAGCCGACGGCATCGCCCTGGCCGAGGTACCTGGGGGCTGTCTATGTTGCGTCAATGGTCTGCCCTTTCAGGTTGGCCTCGGTCGCTTGCTGCGCAAAAGTCTTCCCGACCGGCTGTTTATCGAGGCCTCTGGCTTGGGGCACCCACTGAATCTGCAGGAGCAACTGGCCGCACCGCCCTGGCGTGGTGTACTGGCCTTGCAACCCCTGGTGATGGTACTGGATGCGCAGCGCCTGGCCGCAGGTGAGCCCTTGCCTGAAGCCCAGCAACTGGCTCTACCGGCCGCTGGGCTGGTGCTACTGAACAAGTCGGCAGGCCTCGACGAAAGCACCAGGGCAGCTCTGCTACAACATCTGCCTGCAGACTGTTACTGGTGTGAGGAAGCCAACGTACCCCTGAATCAGTTGCCTACTGTTGTCCTGACGCCTGAACCGCCACTCGCTGAGCTACCACCGCTGGCCCCCGCACCATTAACGAGTCTCTGGCGCAGCGTCGAGGTCTGGCACTGCCATAGCCAACAGCTGGACGCCCACTACAGCATCGGTTGGCGCATGCATCCCGCACAGCTGTTCAACCTCACCAGATTGCAACACTGGCTTGGCAGCGTGCCCTGGCTAAGGGCCAAGGGGGTGGTCCATACGGATCAGGGTTGGATGGCGTTCAATGCATTGCCGGACCAGCCACTCAACTGGCAGCCCAGCGACTGGCGGCAGGATAACCGGGTAGAATTAATCAACGACCATGCGCTCAGCCCGGCGGATCTGGAGCGGGGCTTGCGGGCAGCCGGGAGCTGCGATTAAGGTAGTGGTTTTTCGGTCGATCTCACAATGCATTGGAAAGTTACCAGCCTGGCGGCAACTGCACTGTTGTTCAGCACCCAGCTATTCAGCACTCAGCTGTTGGCCCAAGCCTGCATCATTTCGTCCGTCGATGATCAGGTGCCGATCCGCATGTGCCAGCAGAACATAAGCATACCGCCGAGCCTGTTCAGCGACAGTTTCTGTCAGCCGCAGATTCCAGACCGGGAATTCGATATCGAGTTTGTCGACGCCTGCCCGGAGGGCGCCTATGGCGTCTGTAGCGGGGCCCAGGCTCAGGGTGTGGCCTATGAGCAGGCGATCTACTACTACAGCGATGCGGATGATGCCCCGGTACTCAAGGCCTACTGCGAGACCATCAGCAAGGGCGCCTGGACAGTACCGGATCAGTAATCCGGCACCGGCTGTTCCAGCGCAGCACCCAGGTCGAGCCGTTGCCCGCGTTGCAACTTCAGACGTTCGGCACTGCCCGCCGCCAACTCAAGTACAAAACGCAGGGGTTCACTGGCCTGATAGACATCGCAGGGCAGACTGGCGCAGGGCGGCACGTCGGCAAAGATGTAGGCTATGCGGCCATCCCCATCCAGATACAGCAAATCCAGACTGATAACCATATTGTGCATCCAGATGGCCGGTACGGTACCCGCCGGGAAATCGAATAACATACCTTCGTTTTCCGCCAAATGGGTGCGACCCATCAACCCTTGCCTGCGACTCTCAGGATCAGCGACCCGCTCCAGCCGGAAGGCTTCGCCAGCCAACTCTGCTTCCAGCCACTGGGTCTCAGCCAACGTGCTCAAAGCAACCAGGGATAGGCCTGCAGCCATTAGTAGCCGAACCAAGCTGCGCATCATAGATTATCCTTGAGCAGATTCTGGTAAACCATATTGGTCAGATACAGACGGTCCTGCTCGTTCAGATCAACAAATTCCACCCCGGTCGCTACCTGTCCATCGCCGGTTTCGTCACGGCTGACGGCGCGCACGTGGGCGCTGATGGTCAGGTACACATCAAGACCCGAGGGATTGATACGAAATGCCAGTTTCACCTCATCGCCCTTTTGCGCTACCGGGGTCGGCGAAACCATGCGTGCACCGCCACAGCTAAGGTCGACAATCTTCGCTGCCGCCTGGCCTTTGGGTCCGGTAACCGCTGTTACCAACTGCACCGAGACACGGGACGATCCACGTATACGCATGGATTGCACAGTTTCAGGATAGGCCAAGTGCAGGTAGGGAAAAGGGGACAGGTTGGATTTGATCACGCGCGTCTTGTACGCCACTGCATCCTTGCCGACGAAGCCACGTACCAGAAATTGCTGACCTTCCTTGATGAATACCAGACGCCCCTGCACCAAGGGCGCAGTCACCATCAGACTCACCGGAGCATGAAAACCTATCATGCGCACCTGATAGCGCTCGGCATTCGTCGGGCTCATGGTCTGCAGTTGTATAAGGTCGCCGGGTGCCAGTTGAATCTGCGACAGCGTGGATATCTGAATCTCGGCCTGGGCACCATTGCCCGCCACATCCAGCTTTTCCTCCGCCGCATTGCGCTCGGGGGCGGCGCGGAACAGGCCCATTTTCATTAGCTGAGTCAGCAGCGGTTCACTGTCGATGATACGCGACTGCTCAAGCAGTACGTTGCCTTCGGCATCCAGGACATTCCAGGGCAGTGGGCTATTTAGCTGAATCTCGTTTTCGGTAAGCGGAATCAAGGGCACACGCCGTCTCCAGTCCTGTTATTCCTTAGTGCGACGGCAACTCTAGCACGGCGGGGGCAAGGTGCCATCAATCATGTCATTGTAGATCAAGAATAGGTTTCTTAATGCCTCCTGGACACTGCATCGAGTCCAACAACTTCGCTAGCTGCTCCAGGCAGGCATTCAGACCTTTTTGCTCGGACGCTTCCAGCCTTCTATGCTGCGCTGCCTTGCGCGGCCCACAGCCAGCGCGCCAGGCACTACATCCTGGGTAATAGTCGAGCCAGCTGCTGTGGTCGCTCCTGCGCCGAGACTGACAGGCGCAACCAGAGCAGTATTGGAGCCAACAAAGACCTCATCGCCAATCCTGGTGATGAACTTGTTTACCCCGTCGTAATTACAGGTGATGGTACCTGCACCAATATTCACATCGCGTCCGAGCTCGGCATCACCGACATAGGACAGATGGTTGATCTTCGAGCCGGGGCCAATATTGGCTTTCTTGGTTTCAACAAAATTACCGATTTTGGCCCCCAACTGCAGATGAGTCCCGGGACGCAAGCGGGCATAGGGGCCGACCTCACAGTCTTCGCCAATAACCGCTCCATCAATATGGCTGTAGGCCTTGATCACGCTACCCGCTGCGATCTGGCTATCACGGATCACACAGTGGGGCCCGATCTGTACGTTGTCGCCAATACTGACATCACCTTCCAGCAGCACGTTAATATCGATAAAGATGTCCTGTCCGACCTGGACCTGGCCGCGCACATCCAGACGCGCTGGATCCGCCAGCGTCACCCCCTCGCGCATAAGGCGCTGTGCTTCACGTTGCTGATAGCCCCGCTCAAGCACGGACAACTGCTGCCGGTTATTTGCCCCCAGCACCTCCAGCTCGTCCTGCGCCTGGGCCACTTCCACCGGCACTTGCGCGGCGACTGCCAGAGCTACCACGTCTGTCAGATAGTATTCGCCCTGGGCGTTGGTATTCGACAGGCTGGAAAGCCATGCGGCGGCGTGAGCGCCCGGCAGCGCCATAATGCCGGTATTGCCCTCGCAGATGCGCAGCTGCTCGGCACTGGCGTCCTTCTGCTCGACAATAGCCTGCACCGCGCCATCAGCGCCGCGCACAATGCGTCCATAGCCAGTTGGGTCCTGCATCTGCACCGTCAGCAAGCCCAAGGCCGCAGGCCCTGCCAAGGCGCTAAGCCGCTGCAGTGTTTCACTATGCAGCAGGGGCACATCACCGTAGAGCACCAGTATCTGCTCGGCACCCTCGACGTGCGGCAAGGCCTGCGCCACCGCATGACCGGTACCCAGTTGCTGGCTCTGCACCACCCAATTGATATCGTCCGCTTGCAGGGTCTCACGCACACTTTCAGCACCGTGGCCCACAACCACATGAATACGTCGTGGGGAAAGGGTCCGGGCGCAGTCGATGACATGTCCGAGCATCGGCTTACCCGCTACCGGGTGCAGAACCTTGGGAAGTGTCGAGCGCATGCGGGTACCCTGGCCAGCCGCCAGGATGACGATATCCAATATCATGGTGAGAACCGTGTTGTGATTAGGTGGGTAGATCATAGCAAAGCTGCAAGCTGCAAGCTGCAAGCTGCAAGCTGCAAGCGTTAACAGTTTGGGATCCCGTTTATGTCGGTCAAGCTATTTCCCGAAAACCCACTAGGACTGCTTGAAGCTTGTGGCTTGCCGCTTGTAACTTGTGTTCAGTAGCTCAATAAAAAAGGCAGCCGAAGCTGCCTTTTTTATTGCAAACAAACTCAGCGATTGTTGAGCGCTGGTCCGCCGTATTTCTTGCGCAGTTCCTGCACGGTACGCAGCTGGGCTGCGGCTTCGGCAAGACGGGCAGAGGCTGAGCCATAGTCAAACTCGGCGCCTTTCTCACTGAGGGCTGCTTCAGCGGCTTTCTTCGCTTCCACTGCAGCGGCCTCGTCAATGTCACCGGCACGGATAGCCGTGTCGGCAAGCACCTTGACCATGCTCGGCTGAACTTCCAGGAAGCCGCCGGAGATGTAGAACACCTCTTCGCTGCCGTCCTGTTTGATCACCCGGACCGGACCTGGCTTGAGGTCGGTGAGCAGCGGCGTGTGACCTGGCAAAATGCCCAGATCACCCATGTTGCCGTGCGCCACTACCATCTCGACCAGGCCGGTAAACAGCTCTTCTTCCGCGCTAACGATATCGCAGTGCACTGTCATAGCCATGTTATCGCCTCGGTTCTGCGCCCGCTTGCGCGGGCGCTAGCATTACATTTTCTTGGCTTTCTCGATGGCTTCATCGATGGTGCCGACCATGTAGAACGCCTGCTCGGGCAGGTGGTCGAACTCGCCATCCAGAATCCCTTTGAAGGCACGGATAGTGTCCTTCAGAGAAACATACTTGCCAGGAGAACCGGTGAAGACTTCGGCCACGAAGAACGGCTGCGACAGGTAACGCTGGATCTTACGAGCGCGGGCTACCAGTTGCTTGTCTTCTTCGGACAGTTCGTCCATACCCAGAATCGCGATGATGTCCTTCAGCTCTTTGTAGCGCTGCAGAACGTACTGAACGCCACGGGCAGTATCGTAGTGCTCCTGACCAATCACCTGGGGGTCCAGCTGACGGGAAGTGGAGTCCAGCGGATCTACCGCAGGGTAGATACCCAGCGAGGCGATATCACGAGACAGTACCACGGTCGCATCCAAGTGGGCGAAGGTGGTGGCTGGCGAGGGGTCAGTCAAGTCATCGGCTGGTACGTAAACCGCCTGAATCGAAGTAATGGAACCCTGCTTGGTGGAGGTAATACGCTCCTGCAGAACACCCATCTCCTCGGCCAAGGTCGGCTGGTAACCTACCGCTGAAGGCATACGACCCAGCAGTGCGGATACTTCGGTACCGGCCAGGGTGTAACGGTAGATGTTGTCGATGAACAACAGTACGTCACGACCTTCGTCACGGAACTTCTCGGCCATGGTCAGACCGGTCAGAGCTACGCGCAGACGGTTACCCGGCG
Organism: Pseudomonas sp.; assembly: GCA_046291745.1. Taxonomy (GTDB): domain Bacteria; phylum Pseudomonadota; class Gammaproteobacteria; order Pseudomonadales; family Pseudomonadaceae; genus Halopseudomonas. The sequence continues at coordinate 32,352 of JBKBSI010000008.1, forward strand.
GCTCGTTCATCTGACCGTATACCAGGGCTACCTTGTCCAGTACGTTGGAGTCCTTCATCTCGTGGTAGAAGTCGTTACCTTCACGAGTCCGCTCACCCACACCAGCAAATACGGAATAACCGCTGTGCTCGATGGCGATGTTACGGATCAGCTCCATCATGTTTACGGTCTTGCCTACACCGGCACCACCGAACAGACCCACTTTACCACCCTTGGCAAACGGGCAGATCAGGTCGATTACCTTGATACCGGTTTCCAGCAGCTCGTTGGAGCTGGCCTGTTCGGCATAGGTAGGCGCAGGACGGTGAATGCCCCAGCGCTCTTCTTCGCCGATAGGACCGGCTTCGTCGATGGGGTTGCCCAGTACGTCCATGATCCGGCCCAGGGTCTTGATACCCACGGGGACGGAAATGGCTGCACCGGTGGTGGTCACGGCCAGGCCGCGCTTGACACCTTCGGTGGTACCCATGGCGATGGTACGCACGATGCCATCACCAAGCTGCTGTTGGACTTCAAGGGTCAGACCCTTTTCGTCGACCAGCAGCGCGTCATACACCTTCGGCACGTCTTCGCGGGAAAATTCCACGTCGATGACGGCGCCGATGATTTGAACGATACGTCCGCTACTCATGTTTGGTTCCTCTAAGTGGTATGAACCGTTAACGTCAGACCGCGGCGGCGCCGCCGACGATTTCCGAAATTTCCTGGGTGATCGCAGATTGACGGGCCTTGTTGTAGATCAGCTGCAGGTTATCGATGATATCTCCTGCGTTGTCCGTCGCGTTCTTCATTGCGATCATGCGTGCCGCTTGCTCGCTGGCGTTGTTCTCGATCACTGCCTGATAGACCTGGGATTCAATGTAACGAACCAGCAGACCATCCAGCAGCTCACGGGCGTCGGGCTCGTAAACATAATCCCAATGGCCCTTGAGTTCCGCTTTATCAGCGGGAACCAGGGGGATCATCTGCTCCACCTTGGGCTGTTGCACCATGGTGTTGACGAAGCCATTGGAGACCAGATACAAACGATCGATACGGCCTTCGTTGTAACCATCAAGCATTACCTTGACGCTACCAATCAGGTCGTTCAGCGAGGGCTGTTCACCCAGGTTGCTGATCGCCGCGACGACGTTGCCACCGAAGCTGCGGAAAAACGCAGCGCCCTTGCTGCCAATAACGCACAGCTCAGTTTCGACGTTACGGTCACGCCACTCTTTCATGTTCAGTACCAGCGCCTTGAACAGGTTAGTGTTCAAGCCACCGCAAAGACCACGATCCGTGCTGACCACGATATAACCCACTCGCTTGACTTCACGCTCTTGCATGAACGAGTGGCGATATTCCGGGTTGGCATTGGCCAAATGACCAATTACCTGACGAATACGCTCAGCGTAGGGGCGGCTGGCAGCCATGCGCTGTTGAGCTCTGCGCATCTTGCTGACGGCCACTTTTTCCATGGCGCTGGTGATCTTC
>JBKBSI010000090.1:0-5581 GCA_046291745.1 Pseudomonas sp.
GGCTCTGGCATTATCGCGCCTGCCCGCCGCAAGGCGGTCCAGTCCCAATATTGCTGAAAAGGTATACCCGATGTCCGATCTGCCACCCTGCCCCGCCTGCGGCTCCACTTACAGCTACGAGGACGGCATGATGCTGGTTTGTCCGGAGTGCGCCCACGAATGGTCAGCCACTGCCCAGGACGCGGGCTCGGACGCAGCTCAGATCTGCGACGCCAACGGTAACCCGCTGCAGGATGGCGACAGTGTGACGGTGATCAAGGACCTGAAGGTCAAGGGTTCTTCCCTGGTGGTCAAGGTCGGCACCAAGGTGAAGAACATCCGGCTGGTAGACGGCGACCACGACATCGACTGCAAGATCGACGGCATAGGCGCCATGAAGCTCAAATCAGCTTTCGTGAAGAAGTCCTGACGCAATCAGTGACTGATCCAGGTCGCCAGCCAGGCGACCACCAGTGAAGCAATCACCACCAGGCTCAAGGGTTTGCGCAGGGCCGGATACCAGACCGGTGCCAGACCATGGTTGACTGCCCAGATATCGGCAAAGTACAGCGTGGCAAAAGCGAAAAAGAACACCGGTAGGGCAAAGTTGATCGGCAGGCTCAGCGCCAGCCAGCCAAGCAATGGTGGAATCACCGACAAACCCAACTGCACTGGCGCCTTGTCGCTGGCCTCATCGGCGCGCATCGCCAGCCCCCAGTGAATGGCCCCCATAAACGCCAATATCACCGCTGCGTAGCTCAGCAACTCTTCCATAACCCGCTCGCGCCAGGCTTCCGGTGTTACCCAGAGCCCCAGTGCCCCGGTGACGAAGGGGATCAGTCCGGCGAGACCGAGACTGACGGCCAGCGGTGGGGGTCGAATGGCGCTGAAAGGATGCATGTAAACTCCGAAGGCACTGAACACGGCGAACTCGCCAATGTTCCATTATAGGCGGGTGGGTTGCTCCGGCAAGCCGCTGTTGTCCAGCGCAGTGCTGGGGCGCGGCGGAAGCTTGCGCGGCAGGCACTTTAGCAACTGCCCCGCGTATTCGTTCAACTGGCGTTGACTGCTCTTGTCCGGCAGCGTAGCGCCCAGCGCATAGGTCTGATGCACATACTCATCAAAAAAGACTGCAAGCGCTTGCCGTTGCCCAGGCAAAGCAGCATTCAGGCGTGCCTGCCAGTCGCGCGGGCCCTCACCCCTACGGCTTTCCAGGCCCAGACGGCGCAGGCGTCGATCGACCCGCTGTAACGTCCGCAACCTGGAGTCGGCGGCACGGCGGCCAGGTCGCAAGGTCCAGAGCGCCAGCGGAATCATTACCAAAGCAACAACCACCAGGGTAATAATGCCCACCCGCTGCCAGTCGGTGGTACCCAGCCAACGCTGCAAAAAGGCCAACTGGCTTTCGCTTTGATAACCCAGCACGCGCATCTGCCATTGGTAATTCAAGTCATCCCAACCCAGGCGCAGGCTGTTGATCCAGCCAATGTTGCGGTAGTGGGCCGAAGACAGCCGGGAACCCTCGAGGAAGCTGCCCTCCTCCTGCATGGCCTCCTGCAGGCCCCGTTCGATCCGCTCGGGTGCGACCTGAAAGGTTGGATCTACCGAGACCCAGCCCTGACCAGGCAGCCAGACCTCGACCCAGGCGTGAGCGTCGAACTGGTGCACCCGTACAAAATTGCCGCGCGGATTCAATTCGCCGCCCTGATAGCCAGCCACCACACGTGCCGGAATACCCGCGGCACGTAATACAAAGGTCATGGCCCCGGCAAAATGCGCGCAGAAGCCACGACGGCTATCAAACAGAAATTCGTCATTGCTATGCTGGCCCAGAGTCGGCGGCCTGAGGGTGTAATGAAAGGGTTCGCGATTGAAGTGCTGCAGCAGCGCCTGCACCAGATCCTCATCCTGCGCATGGCGGCCGCGTAGCTCCTGGGCAAAGGCGCGACTACGCGGATCAACCTCTTCCGGCAGATTGGTATAAATGCGCTGCTGCAGCGGATCAAGCCGCTGCGGATCAAGCCGACTGTCGCGGTAGGACACCGCGCTGTAATTGATACTGCGCGCAAGTGGACGTCGCGCCTGCAGCATATAGTCGCGGGTCAGCAACAGCCGCTCATCATCGCTGGTGGCACCGCGCAAACTGAACACCCAGGCCTGCTGGGTCGCAGGCGCCATGACCTGATAGGCCAGCGGCTCGCCGATCTGCTCCCACTCCGCTGGCATCCCGGCGGAGGCAAAAGATGAATGGCTCCAGCGCCGCCCATCAAAGCTGCTCAGCGTCAGCGCGCGCCAGTACAGCTCGGCGTGCTCCGGAATCTCCCCGTCAAAGCTGGCACGAAACGCCAGCTCGTCGGACTGGGCCAGATTAGCAATATCCGCTGGCGCCATGCTTTCCGCCAGCCCGGTGGTAGCCCCCTGCCCCGGTGCATTAACTGCCCACAGCGGGCCGATACGCGGAAACAGCAGAAACAGTACCAGCATCAGTGGCACCGCCTGCATCAGCATCACCGCGCCGGTTCTGAACGCCCTGGCAGGATCGTTGCGCCCCGCAGTCTGGTGCAGCCCGACCAAGGCCGCAACCAGTACCAGCAGGGAGAAGCACTGATAGAGCGTGAGCAGGATGCTCTGATCAAACAGGAATGCGGTAGCAACGATAAAGAAGCCCAGGTAGATCACCACCGTGGCATCGCGCGGGTTGCGCATTTCCAGCAGCTTGAGCATGAACAACAACAGCAGCAACATCACTGCAGCGTCCAGTCCTATCAGGGTGCCCTGGGACGTGAACACGCCAAAACCGATCAAACCTATGCTCGCCGCTTTGAACAGGGTACCGGGATAGCGCCAGCGCATGCGCTGAATCTGGATACGCCAGATAGCGCAACCCAACCACAGGGCCGCGACCCAGAGTGGCAGGCGTGGTAGTTGCGGTAACAGCACCACAATCTGGGCGGTCAGTAGCCAGGCCAGACTGTTGCGTGGGATAAGCGCCTGTACCGTCATCAGCGGGCTCCGTACAGCGCCAGCGCCCGGAGGCAGGCATCACGATGATTTTCGCCCTGGGCCGGACTGATCTCGCGTCCGGGCAGGCGCAGACCATAGGGCCGCGAATCCAGCTCCAGCTGCATGATCCAGCCACACAGGGTACTCAACCGCTGTTCCAGATCCAGACCTGCGGTCTGTTCCAGATCCAGCCATAGGGTGTTATGTCTCGGCTCGTCGGCAAACACTTTGCTGTGCAAGCCCTGGCCTCGCGACCAGGCGCGCCAGTCCAGGCGTCTACGCGAGTCCCCCGGCTGGTAATGGCGCAGGCCCTGGAAATCGTCCACGCCCTCACCTTGCGGCTGCTCACCTTCTTCTTCCCCAGCCCCGGCACCCAGCGCAGGCAGGGGCGCCTTCAAGGGTTTAGGGTAAACCAGCACCTGCCAGTCCAGGTCCACCAGACTCCAGGCGACAAACCAGCCTAACGGATAGCGAGTCTCGATACGCAGGCGTCCGGGGCTGAACCAACCACGCTTGGTTACCGGATGGTAAAGCGTCAGTCGGGTGTCACCTTCCAGCGCGACATCCAGCCGCTGCGGCTGGGTCAGCGGCCAGCTAAGGGTCAGCGCCTGATGTTCATGCCGGGTAGCCAACAAGCGCAAGTGCAATGGCGCGGCTTCTCCGGCGAACACCGGGCGACTGCCGGCCGCATGCAACTCCAGGCTGGCCAGGTTGCGGTAGGTATGATGCAGCGACACCCAGAACAGGCTGCCGATGATAAAGGTCACGGCATACACCAGACTGTTCTGGTAGTTGATGGCGCCGACCAGCATGATTGCCAACAACAACAGTAACGCCAGCCCGGCACGGGTCGGGATGATAAAGATCTGCCGGTGATTCAGGCGCACCTGGGGTGCGGTCGGAATTCGCCGCTTCAACCAGCGGTCAAACAGACCTGTAGCGCGCTTGCCCAGTTGCATCACACTGCCTCTACCTCGTTCAGCAACCACTGCGCCAGGCCACCACCACCATGTCCTGCCGGGTCGTCACTGGCGCGCAGGCGATGGCTAACTACTGACGGCAACACCGCCTGCACATCCTCAGGGATTACGTAGCTGCGATGCTCGATCATGGCCCAGGCCCGTGCAGCCGCTAGCAAACCAAGGCTGGCACGCGGCGACAGCCCCCAGGCACACACCTGACTTTCACGGGTACGATTGACCAGCCGCAGGATGTAATCAATCACCGCAGGACTGGCGGTAATATCAGGCACGGCATCTTGCAGATGCTTTAGTTTGGCACGGTCGAGCAACGGCTCAATACGCTCTAGGCGAGTATTGCGTGCGTCACCCATCAACAGAGCCTTCTCCGCGGCTGGAGAGGGATAGCCCAACGATAGACGCATAAGAAACCGGTCCAACTGCGATTCAGGTAGCGCGAAGGTACCAGCCTGAGATACAGGGTTCTGCGTGGCAATTACAAAGAACGGATCCGGCAGCGGGCGGGTGGCACCGTCAACCGTTACCTGCCCTTCTTCCATAGCCTCAAGCAGGGCGCTCTGACTCTTGGGCGTGGCGCGGTTGATCTCGTCGGCGAGTACCAGCTCGGCAAAGATTGGCCCGGGGTGAAACACGAACTGGGCGGTGTTGCGGTCAAATACCGAGGTGCCGAGAATGTCACCTGGCAACAGATCACTGGTGAACTGGATACGCTGATAACTCATGCCCATGACCCGGGCCAGTGCCTGGGACAGCGTTGTCTTGCCCATTCCGGGCAGGTCCTCGATCAGTAAATGCCCCTTGGCCAATATGCAGGTTACCGCCAGCTTGACCGCCTGCTGTTTGCCCAGCAATACCTGATCGACCGCCGCCATAGCGCTATTGAGTGCGTCCTTCATGCTTACCCCTTGTGTGCCTGTCACCGCATAGTAGGTGGATGCGCGACCGCTTTAAAGCAAAACGCAACGACTTGTAACAGCTTGTTGTTTTTCTTACTTGCTCTGTCCTGCATGATCGGGACTGATATCCACGGAGCCGAGTCGATGCGCCTGTCACCTACAACCCAGCCACCTAAGCACCTGCTCTACGCCCTGCTCTTGGTATTGGCCGGTTGCTCGCCGTTGGCGCCCTTGAATATGGTGATCCCCGATGGCGAGTACCGTGTATTGGCAGATCAGGCCTATGGCGACAATCCGCGGCAGAAGCTGGACGTCTACTTGCCCCGGGAGAATCTGCAGCAGGCTCCGGTGGTGGTGTTCTACTACGGCGGCAGTTGGCGCGGCGGCAAGCGCCAGAACTACGCTTTTGTCGCCGAAGCACTGGCGGCACGCGGCATCATTACCGTGATACCCGATTACCGGGTGTACCCAGAGGTGCGCTATCCGGACTTTCTGCGTGACAATGCGGCAGCGCTGGCCTGGGTCGAGCGCGAGCGCCACAATTGGCAGGACAGCCCCCAGGGCCTGTTTGTCATGGGTCACAGCGCCGGTGGCTATAATGCCGCCATGTTGGCCTTGGATGATCGCTGGCTTGCCGAACAAGACCTGTCACGGGAGCAGCTCAGTGGCTGGATCGCTCTGGCTGGTGCCTATGATTTTATTCCCATCATCAATCCGCGGGTC
>JBKBSI010000090.1:5591-12619 GCA_046291745.1 Pseudomonas sp.
GAGCGTAACACCGGCCAACTGACTGAGAAGCTGCGCGACGCGGGCGTCAGTGTCGACAGCGAGGTATATCCTTCACTGAACCATTTCACTCTGCTGCTGGCCATGGCCCGGCCCTTTCAAGGCTGGGAGCCAATTGCCGATCAGGTCCGCGACTTCGTTTTTGCTCAGGATGGCAAGACTTCGCCAGGATCCTGACCCTCTGCTTCGGCACGCATGCTTTTGAGGCGGTTGATCATATAGCGTACGTGCAGATGCAGACTGTAAAGCTCATGTGCATAGGACAGCGGCACATCTACCCGGGTCAGCTCGTCCTCTAGCCGGTGCAGCCCCTTGATCTCCTCTTCCAGCACGGCCTGGATCTGGTCCTTGAGGATCAAGCGGTCGACGCGACGCAATTGCTCATACCAGCGATAGACCCGCGCCCGCATGCGCCAGCGATAGATCGGGCCCATGCTGCGCATCAACGGCATCATGATGACGATAAAGGGAATCACCAGAACGATATAGCGATCAACGATCGATGCTATCCAGAACGGCAGGTAGCGCTGCAGAAAGGGGGTGCCGCTGCGGTGGTAGTAGTCGGCTTCGCCACTTAGCGGCAAAGCCATGGGTGTGGCTGCAGGGAAGCGGTCTGGCGGATCAAGCAGGTTGCCTTCACGCAACACCTCTCGTGCGGCCTCCAGCACCAGGGCGGTCAATGCCGGGTGGAAATGCTCATTGGCAACCAGGGTGGCTACCGGTGAAAGCAGATTGATCTCCTGTGCAGGCACGTTACGGGAAATATCCAGCAGGCCTTCGGGAATGCTCAAGTCAGCGAGAAACGGCAGGCGTGCAGAGAATGCTTCGGTCTGACGCAGATTGACCAGGCTGAGTTGCGGATGGCGCACCAGCTCACGCACCAGGCTGTTATCTGCCGGTAGTACAAAGAAGGCGGCATCCAGCTCCTCGGCCACCAGGGCCTCGAACGCGGCACGCCCGGCAAGGGTTCGCCAGCGTCCATCGCCCTGGCTTTCCCAGCTACCCAGGTCGCCCTGAGCTTCGAACAGACTACGCACCACGGACCAGGTACCACTGCCCTCCCCACCAAGCGATACGCGCAGATCGGACAAGTCGGACAGCCGTTGAATATCCACATCATTGCGCTGAAACAGCCACAACGGCTCGTGATAAAGCGCCGCTAGCCCGATCAGACGATCACGCTCGCGCGCTGTGGCCAGCCGTTCTATCCCGCTCTGAATCAGGCCGAGTTGCACCTCACCGCTGCGGTCGGTAAGGCGCTGGATATTGTCCAGCGAGCCGCGACTGGATCTGACCTCCAGCGTCAGCCCTTCCTTGGCCAACTCGTCCTTGAGTGCCAGGCCGAACTGATGATAACTACCGGTCTCGCTGCCAGTCGTCATTACCAGAGTGCGCGGCGGCGCTGGATCAAGGAAGCGAAACAGCACCCAGACCAACAACCCAACCAGGGGCACTATCCACAGATTGGCGCGGACAAACAGGGCCGCTTGTTTCAGTACATTCATTCGGGCTCTCCAGCGTGGCGTTACACCGAGTCTAAACGCCACGCCGGGCAAGCGCGATACTGGCAGTGCAATCCGGCTACCAGCGGCTGCTGCGTGCTACTCAGCCAGCCACGACCATACCGACACCCGCCAGTCCGATCAGCGCGCCCAGGGCCCGCGAGACCAGGGGCCAGGAGCGCCGCTGTAGCCAGGCACCCGCGAACAGGCCAACAAGGTGCAGCCCAGCCGTTGCCACGGCAAAGCCCAGGGCATAGGTCATGGCGCTGACCTGCAGCGGCATTTCGGTACCGTGGGCTGCGCCGTGGAACAGCGCGAAGATCGACACCAGGGTGCCGCTGACCAGCAGCGGTACCTGGCGTGCCCAGAGCAGAAACAGACCCAGCATCAGTACCGAAGCCACAATCACTGGCTCGACAGCAGGTACAGCAAGCCCCAGCATGGACAGTGCGCCACCGGCCAGCATCACACCGACAAACAGAACGGGCAGCAACCAGCGCGCCCGGCCGCCCAATTGCGCGCCCCACAGGCCCACCGCGAGCATCGCCAGCAGGTGATCAAGCCCGAACAAGGGATGCCCAAGGCCGCTGAGCAGCCCGCTCATGTTTTCGTGGCCCGGGTGTGCATGGGCCAGTCCTGGGAGCGCCAGCACCCCGACCAGCAACAGCAAACGACTTGAATAGGACTGCATGTTCAGACTCCTTGTGCCTGTTGGGTGTTCTCGGGCAGCGGCTTGAGCATGCCCTGACGAACGATAAAGGCAATGATGTCGTCGACACCCGTGCCGCTTTTAAGATTGGAAAATACAAAGGGCCGTTCACCGCGCATCTTCGCCGCATCGCGGTCCATGACACCCAGGTCAGCACCCACCAGCGGAGCCAGATCGGTCTTGTTGATAATCAGCAGATCCGAACGGGTAATGCCCGGACCACCCTTGCGCGGAATCTTGTCGCCAGCGGATACGTCGATCACATACAGGGTCAGGTCCGACAGCTCTGGACTGAAAGTCGCCGCCAGGTTGTCACCGCCGCTCTCGACAAAAATCAGCTCGACCGCCGGAAAACGCTCCTGCAGTTCGGCAATCGCCGCCAGGTTCATCGAGGCGTCCTCACGGATCGCCGTGTGCGGGCAGCCACCGGTTTCCACCCCGAGGATGCGATCAGCGGGCAGCGCCTGGTGACGCAGCAGGAAGTCGGCATCCTCACGGGTGTAGATGTCATTGGTGATCACCGCCAGATCGTAATGCGGATACAGGCGTTCGCAGAGTATGCGCACCAGTGCGGTCTTGCCGGAGCCGACCGGGCCGCCGATACCAACGCGCAGGGCAGGTTTGGATTGCATGGTGTTACTCCTCAGAAAATCATCAGGTCAGGATCGAAATAATCGGGTGTATTGGTGTTCATGTCGGGCGCTGGCGAAGGCCAGCCCGGGCAAACCAGCACCGAGCTCTGCATCCGGCAGCTCGCTAGCCCGCTCGACAATCGGCGGTAGCGCGGGCAACAGCCGATCAAGCAAACGCTGGGCATCGGTCTGGCCCAGCGGTATCAGTTTGGTCGCAGCACCGGTCTGGTTTTCCAGCCAGCTCCAGAGCACGCCCAGGGCCAGTGCGTGCGGTCCGGTATGCCAGTGCTGCCCGGCCATGGCAAAGGCGCTGACCAATGCCAGCGGCTCGCTAGTCGGCCAGTCCAGTGCTGCCGGGATCGCTAGCGATTTCATCAAGCGCAGCAGCGCCCCGCCCTGCTGGCTGTCTTCCAGGTACAGCTCTGCCGTTTCGCGGCTGGCCAGCAGCCAGTCATTCCAGATGGCAAAGCCCTGTGCGTCACGCTGCTCCAAGGCCGCGTATTGGCGCAGCAGCACCGGGATGTCCAGGCGTCCAAGCGCACGCGCTGCCAGTGCGGTCAACCACTCGGAAGCGGAGTCCAGGTCGGTCACCCAGTCCTGCTCGATGGCATACTCCAGGCCCTGGGAATAGGCGTAGCCACCGATCGGCAGTGCCGGACTGGCCAGTTGCAACACCCGCAGTAGCGCCAGGTCAGTGACGTCAGGCATGTTCATGGCCGCCCAGGCGCAGAAAGGGTGCGGACTGGATTGGTCCGGCCGGGGTCGCCACGCTGTGGCCATGGCTGTGATAGGCGCCAGGCTCCGGGTTGAAGGGTGCGAAGATCTCTTCTACCTCCAGGCCGAAGCCGCGCAGCATGCTATCGAGCACATGATCACGCAGGTAGCGCAGTTGTCCGGCCTGGATTTCCAGTGGTACATGGCGATTGCCCATGTGGTAGGCCGCACGCGAGAGCAACAGGGCATCGTCGCAAAATACCCGCGACAATGATTCGGACTCGGCATGGATAACCACCACGCTACCGTCATTACCCTGTAGCCGGTCGCCCTGGGCCAACACACGGCCGCGCGGCAGGAACAGGCCAACCTCAAGCCCGTCCTGGGTCTGTGCACGCAGACGACTGCGGGTGCGCTTCTCGTAACTCAGTTCCAGCACGTGGTCGGCGGGACCCGGCTCCTCAAGCCATTGATGGCATTCGATCATTGGCTTCTCCCTAGAACAGATAATAGCGCTGCGCCAAGGGCAGCGACTCGGCAGGCTCACACAGCAGCTCAACCCCATCGGCCTTGACCACATAGGTTTGCGAATCGACGCTGATGGTCGGCTGATAATCATTGAGCTTCATATCCGCCTTGCTGATCGTGCGGGTCTTGCTGACCGCTTCCAGGCGTCGATTCAGCCCCAACTTGTCGGCAATACCAGCATCCAGCGCCGCCTGGCTGACAAAGGTGACACAAGTGTCGTTCATGGCGCTGCCAAAGGCGCCAAACATGGGCCGGTAATGCACCGGTTGCGGGGTCGGAATAGAAGCATTGGGATCACCCATGGGTGCCGCAGCAATGGCCCCGCCCTTGATGATCAGGCTGGGTTTGGCACCAAAAAACGCTGGTTTCCACAACACCAGATCGGCCAGCTTGCCAACCTTGATTGAGCCGACCACATGGGAGATACCCATGGTGATGGCTGAGTTAATCGTGTATTTGGCGATATAGCGCTTGGCGCGGAAGTTGTCTGACCACTCATCGTCTTCCGGCAGTGCCCCACGCTGCACCTTCATCTTGTGCGCGGTCTGCCAGGTACGGCTGATCACTTCGCCAACCCGGCCCATGGCCTGTGAGTCCGACGCGATCATGCTGAAGGCGCCCAGGTCATGCAGAATGTCTTCGGCGGCGATGGTCTCACGGCGGATGCGCGAGTCGGCAAAGGCCACATCCTCGGCAATCGCCGGATCCAGATGATGGCAGACCATGAGCATATCCAGATGCTCATCGACGGTATTGATGGTGTAGGGTCGGGTCGGATTGGTCGAAGACGGCAAAACGTTGGGTTCGCCGCAAGCCTTGATGATATCCGGTGCATGGCCGCCGCCCGCGCCTTCGGTGTGATAGGTATGAATCACCCGCCCTTTGATCGCGGCCAGGGTATCTTCAACAAATCCGGACTCGTTCAGGGTATCGGTGTGGATCGCCACCTGCACGTCGTAGGCCTCGGCAACACTCAGACAGCAGTCAATCGCTGCCGGTGTAGTACCCCAGTCCTCATGCAGCTTGAGGCCCATAGCTCCGGCTTCCAGTTGCTCTTCCAGGGCATCCGGCAAGCTGGCATTACCCTTGCCGAGAAAGCCCAGATTCATCGGGAAGGACTCAGCCGATTGCAGCATCTTGCCAATATGCCAAGCACCCGGCGTACAGGTGGTGGCATTGGTGCCGGTAGCCGGGCCGGTGCCGCCGCCCAGCATGGTGGTAACGCCGGACATCAGCGCCTCTTCAATCTGCTGCGGGCAGATAAAGTGGATATGCGCGTCGATACCGCCTGCGGTGAGGATCATGCCCTCACCGGCAATCACTTCAGTGCCGGGGCCAACAATGATATCCACACCGGGTTGAATGTCCGGATTACCGGCTTTGCCGATGGCGGCGATCATGCCGTCCTTGATCGCCACGTCGGCCTTGATGATGCCCCACCAGTCGAGGATCAGCGCATTGGTGATCAGGGTATCCGGGGTCTCGGCGCGCACACGCTGGCTCTGACCCATGCCGTCACGAATAACCTTGCCGCCGCCGAATTTGACCTCCTCACCATAGCGGGTCAGATCCTTTTCGACGCTGATCCACAGTTCCGTATCACCCAGGCGCACACGGTCGCCAGTGGTTGGGCCATACATTTCGGCATAGGCCTGTCTGCTGATGTCCATTCAATACTCCTTGTTCACAGGCTGCCCATTACCAGGCCGCGAAAGCCATAGACCTTGCGCTCACCCGCCAGCGCCACCAGCTCGACTTCTCGGCTCTGGCCCGGCTCGAAGCGCACCGCAGTACCGGCAGCAATGTTCAGACGAAAACCGCGGGCGGCATCGCGATCAAACTGCAGCGCGCCGTTGGTTTCGGCAAAGTGATAATGCGAGCCGACCTGGATCGGCCGATCGCCGCTATTGGCGACACTCAGGGTCAGCGTCTGGCGTCCTTCATTGAGCGTCAGGCTGCCTGGACGGGTCTGGATTTCTCCGGGAATCATGTTCAGCTCCTGTCAGGGAATCGGATTGTGAACGGTGACCAGCTTGGTGCCATCCGGAAAGGTCGCCTCTACCTGCACTTCGGCGATCATTTCCGGCACACCCGGCATGACCTGCTCACGGGTCAACAGCGTACGGCCAAAGCTCATCATTTCGGCTACGCTGCGCCCATCGCGGGCGCCTTCCATGATGGCGGCGCTTATGTACGCCACGGCTTCGGGGTAATTCAGAATCACTCCTCGGGCCAGGCGTCGTTCGGCGACCAGTGCGGCTGTGAACAACAACAGCTTGTCTTTCTCGCGGGGAGTCAATTCCATGCAGGCACACTCCTTTCAGGTAGTCCAGATACGCGGCAGACAGGTGTCCCGACCATTGATCAAGGGTCTCAACTGCTGCCACAAACGAATGAAACTGTTACGCGCATGCTCTGCATGTTGGCCCAGATAACGGGCGATCAGCAGACCATGGCGCTGAGTAAAGGCCAGTTGCGGATAATCGGCAAAGTCGGCACGCAGGCTGTCCAGTTGATCCCGATCCAGCGTCAGGGTGGCCAGCCAGGTACCGCTGACACCCGCGTTGCCAAGCCCCCAACGCGCGGAAAGCAACTCATCACCACCTTCAAAGCGGTTGCGTTCGATATACAGCGGCCGCCCGTCGCGCCAGACGTCCAGATGCTGATCAACGCGGCCACGTTCGAAGCCCTCGCCGGAGGCCGGACGGCCCAGACAAAGCAGATCCCAGGCGCAGAAGCGGGCATCCTTGGCGATATCGATACGGGTGATCATGCGCGCGTTGCAGCCTTCAAAGGCGATGGTGTCCTGGGGCAGGTACTCCAGACTGGCGCCCGCCGCCACATTGAAACGGTTGTGCTGCACCTGCAAGGTGCCGTTGTCGCGAGCGCGGTAAAATTTGCCGGAGGAAGGCGTGGTCAGCAGTA
>JBKBSI010000091.1:0-12412 GCA_046291745.1 Pseudomonas sp.
TCAGCTACCGGCTGCACCACCATCAACAAGCTGTGTGGCTCCGGCATGAAAGCGGTGATGCTGGCCCATGACCTGCTCAAGGCCGGAACCAACCAGATCATGGTCGCCGGTGGCATGGAAAGCATGTCCAACGCACCCTACCTGATGGAAAAAGCCCGCGGCGGGCTGCGCATGGGTCACGGTGAAATCAAGGACCACATGTTCCTTGACGGGCTGGAAGACGCCCGTACTGGCCGCCTGATGGGTTCGTTCGCGCAGGAAACCGCTGACAAGTACGGCATCAGCCGCGAGGATATGGACGCCTACGCCATCGAATCCCTGACCCGCGCAAAGAAAGCCATTGAAAGCGGCGCACTGGACAGCGAAATCGTGCCGGTCACGGTGACCAGCCGTAAAGGCGAGACACTGGTAAAGGACGACGAGCAGCCGCACAACGCCAACGTCGACAAGATCCCCGGCCTCAAGCCAGCCTTCCGCAAGGACGGCAGCATCACCGCCGCCAATGCCAGCTCGATCTCCGACGGTGCCAGCGCCCTGGTACTGATGACCGCCGCCGAAGCTCAGAAACGTGGTCTCAAGCCGCTGGCCCAGATCGTCGGCCACGCTACTCAAAGTCAGGATCCGAGCGAATTCACCATCGCCCCCATAGGCGCCATGACCAACCTGTTCAACAAGACTGGCTGGAACAAGGACCAAGTGGATTTGTTTGAAATCAACGAAGCCTTCGCCATGGTTACCATGCTGGCCATGCGAGAGCACGGCCTGGACCACAACAAGGTCAACATCTACGGCGGCGCCTGCGCCCAGGGCCACCCGGTTGGCTCCACCGGCTCACGGATCATCGTCACCCTGATCAACGCCCTGCAGAAGACCGGCGGCAAGCGCGGCGTTGCATCGCTGTGTATTGGCGGTGGTGAGGCCACAGCCATCGCTATCGAACTGATCTGAAGCTACTGCCAGGCAGGCTGCTCGCAGCCTGTCTGCTCTCAGACCGAGCCGCTGACCACAGGCCGCGGCTGCAGCAATCGCACAATCCCGTTCAGCAACATGCCGTACAGTGGCACAAACAGCACCATGCTGATCACCAGCTTGATCAGGTAATCGACCGTGGCGATCTCAACCCAGTTGGCCGCCATAAAGGGGTCAGTGCTGTTCCAGAAGGCGACTGAGAAGAACAGGTAGGTATCCAGCAGGTTACCAAGCACTGTCGAGGCCGCAGGTGCAACCCACCAATGACGCACCTGGCGCAAGCCGTCGAATATCTTGATATCCAGAAACTGGCCCAACGCATAGGCCAGAAAGCTGGCCACAGCAATACGAAAGACGAACAGGTTGAACTCGCCCAATGCCGCCAGGCCACTGAAGCGACCATCGTGGAACAGCACCGACACCACATAGGAGGCCACCAGGGCCGGCAACATAACCCGCGCAACCACCCGCCGCGCCGCGCCCTTGCCCATGACTCGCACACTCAGGTCGGTCGCCAGGAAGATAAAGGGAAAGCTGAACGCACCCCAGGTGGTATGCCAACCGAACAGCGTCACGGGCAACTGCACCAGGTAATTGCTGGCAATGATGATAAGGATATGGAACGCAATCAGACCGGCCACAACAGAACGGCTGACCGAAGCAGGTAACAACGGCATATGATGTCCTTTTTAAGCTGAAATGGGGTGAGGGAACCCATTGCCGCAACCTGCATGGTTGCGCGCGGTCGGCATTCTAGCGTTTTGTGAAAGAAAAAGGTATTGACCCGACTCACAGAGCGCGCAAGGATAAAATTGATTTCGACAGAATCAGGGAGTGAAGCGGCGGAAAGACCCCTCCCGGTAGATATACAGGGTGTCGATGAGAGGATAGGGGCTATCCTTGACCGCAGCAGTAGACAGTTCTCTAAGCACGGCGATGTTTTCGAGATCCTCATTGCCGGTAACAAACAATAGATCTCTGGCAGGAATAGACATTACGTAATCGCCTTTCACAGGAATCTGCTTGCTCTGCCATATCGAATCTGCCAGCAAAAGACTTGCCTCATAATTGCCATCAGCCACAACCATGTAGATGCCTGACGAGCCATGAATCTGTATCTCGGGAAGCAGGCCCAGCAGGTTATCCACTGCCCGGTCTCTCAGCCCCGCCGCCTCGATATTCGAATCTTTCAGGTTTTTCTCCGTCAGATAGCGAATGCTTGTGGGGGTGTCCTCTGCAAAGAGGATCAGCAAGTCTTCGTTCAGGTCCTCATAGACATAATTCAGTAGCTCGTTCTCTCCGTGCGCCTGCGCTACCCCCTGCAATTCAACCAACCACGAACGATCCTTCACAATAGGAATAATGTGCGCTGGATTGATTTCAGTTTCAGAGAAGGTGGGCAAACCTACAGCTGACTCAACATACATATTTATAATTTCTTCGCGAGTCTCCGGGCTCAGAAGGTAGGTAGCGTAGGCATTGTCGAGATAAACGGTGTATTCCCTATCGCCCGAGAGCACCACTCTCACCTCTGATTCACTGACCGGCTGAGCCGCGGCACTTGGCTCGCTAACACTCAGCGCACCAATGAATTCGCGCATGAAGGCTTCCCTGTTCAGGACGGTTTCTGCTGCAACTGACTGAGAGATGGTTAGAAAGGCTATAAGGACAAACAGACGACGCATGTGCGTTCACCCATATTCGAATAATAGAGACGGTACAGTTGCATGCTCACCTTTCCAAGCGGCGACCTTTTGGAAGTGAACCACGACAAAGCGTATGACGGAAGGGATGAAACCAGAAGCTAGACCAGACGTGCTCTTAGTAATATAGCCCCCAAGGCTGGCGATTCACAGAGTATTCGCTTTATAACAAGTGCTGTTCCAACCATAACCGCAGCTCTTCACCAAGATGGAACTGGGGGTAGGACCAGCGTTCCTCCTCCATACCGATCTCCTCTTCCCAGACTCTTATCTGCTGGGTGATCTGTTCGAACATAGCCTCCGGCTCAGTCAGTGACAGGCCCACACTCTGGTACAGGGCCTTGGTGAACCAGGTCATTTCCGAGTCGTCGCCGCAGCCAAATGAGGTGCGGTCATCACGGGAGGAGGTCAAAATCAGGGTGTCGCTATCCTTGAGTTGATTCAGCCAGTGGCCGGAGTAGCACGCCGAGACCACTAGTACTTTGCGGCGAGCCTGCAGTGGCTCCAGCATCTCGGCGAAGGCTTCGGGCGACAGCCCAGGCAACTTTATGCCGGGCTGCTGCAGCAAGAGTTCACCATCCCTGCCACCATGGCTGACAAGATGAATCACCAACAGATCTTCATCCGGATTCATCTGCTCGTCCAGCGCCTTCAATGCCGCTTCAATAGAAGGCCGAGTCGCCAGGGGATAGGTTTCGTAATCCCGGTGGTTAAGCAGCATGATGCTGCGACCATCCAGATCAAACTGCGACTGCAAACCGCTGCGGGCCACCTCGATGTCACGCATGAATACCGACTCGGTGCCGTCGCCACCCACAGCCAAGAAGTAGGTATCAGTCACGCCGGGGCGTTCAGCTTGCAGGCTGTCAATCTGAGCCAGGAGGCGCTGACGATCCTCGACAAGAATCTTCTCGGTGAGCAGGGCTGGCTGCTCTGGGGGTGTGTACTCTTCCACATCGGCGAATTCGCCAACAAACTCACCCTCTTCCCAGGGTCCTGAAAAACCTTCCATGCCCTCATAGTCGCCTGTATAGGAAAAAGCACCCTCGCCGTGGTAGCGCCAGTCACGAAATTCACCCTCGTAGACCCCGTACTCGGTTATGTGCTGCCCCTTGACCGGGGCGCCGTCTGCAAACTCGGCGATATAAACACCGCTATCGCCTTCGTAGCGCCCCTGACCGTTGAATTCACTATTCTGGAAAGCACCCTCATAGCGGTTGCTCCTATGCTCCAGGATGCCCTGTCCCGCCATCTGGCCCTTCTCGAACTCGCCTTCGTAGCGCCAGTCTGCTGAAAGTTCAAGCGTGCCCTGACCATGCCAATAGCCTTCGCGGAATTCACCCCGGTAGGTCTTCCCGCTGGCAAAACGCTGCACGCCCTCGCCATGAAAGAGCCCATCCTGGAATTCGCCAGAATAGGTACTGCCATCAGGCAGGCGCGCATCGGGCGGCAATAGATGCGATGTGTCACAGGCGGCGAGCAGAAAAAGGGCAAGTAGTGACAGGGACAGCCGCAAGGGGCGTAGGCATGCAAGAGTCATAAGATTTTCTTGATTATGGCAAGTGTGTGAAGGTTAGCTGGTGCAGCGCTTGCCAGCTACCTGAAAAACGTAGCCCGATCAAACCAGCGGCCACGGAAGCCGACACTTCTCAATCTCAATAGCCGCATTTGTACGGAAATAGGTTTTGCCATTTTTCACCAGGAGAAATGTATCAACTCCAACATCATTAACTCCGTGCGAACGCAGGACATTCTGAGCGTATTCGCTCTGCATTGGGGAAAACGCAAACTTCCCTGAAGGGTCGCGCTTGATAATGAAGTTGACAGCTCCATTACAGAAATTACATACCCCGTCAAAAATCACCAAGTGTCTGCTATCCATGGTCCTCCAGAGCATAATATCTGTGCGTAGACGCACTTCTTTATTGCCGCGGCAATACACCGCCGGGTTAGCCACTATCTTGGCAAAACAATACAACCACAGCACCTTCAAACGGCAACAAAAAAGGCCGAAATGGGTTACACCTTATGTTCATAGCTGATCGGCTCGTAGATTCCTGTCCAGTGCGCTACGCGTAAAGGCTCATTCATTATCTGTTCCAGAAACAGCTCGAAGGAGTCTGCCACCACACGCATCCCAAGGGGGTCGTGATCGAATGCGAGTACTTTGCCGCGGTAAGGACCGCCGCAGGCCAACAGAAACCGTTCTGCAGCCAGCCCGATACCGCCAAAAACCACGGTTTCGTCCAACCATGGCGGCAAACCAAGCAATTCCAGTTGGCCGTCCCACTCAGACTCTTCGTAGTCCCCCTCATCCTCCTGAAGCCAACTGCGCACGTACTCCAGCTCGTCACACATTTCAGAAACTGGATAAAAACGAAGCCCGCTCTCGCTCTCTTCTTCGTCAACATAGAGTTCGGCCGAATCCAGCCGCTGGTACAAACACACGAGACTTTCCGAAGCACCTTTTGTCATGTTCTGGAGGTCTTGCCAGCCAGTGTCGTCTGGGGCATTGAGGGTGTGTTGCACTCTCACAAAAGTCCGAAGGCGGCTGCGCTCAGCTACAGCCCGTTCCTTCCATAGAACAAGCTCTTTTTCTTCGGTGGACTCGTCCGAGACAACAAGGCGCATAACTTCGAGCATGTGCGGTATGCCCGCCTCATATTCCCTAACCATTTTCTCGTATGCCGTTTCCTCCGGAATCAGCATCCGAAACCGTCCCTGGGAGCTTTGAAAATGCGAAAGAAAGGTAGTGACGACGTCCATTATTCACTCCGGGGCATAGGCAGTTAGGCGCTATAAAATCTGATGCTTGGTTTGCGGACCTACTCATCTAATTGGGCAGGGCTGACCTATTCGTATAGCTCAAGCACATTCTGTTTCGAGCATCCAACTGGTGCTCCATGATAAGTTTCCAAGAGCACCGTTCTGTAGTTCAGGACCATCGTATTGCCTTACTCACTGTGCGAGTCTGCGGCAAGTGCCACACTGCGCTTTGCATCAAAACACGCCCCTCTTACACCGGCACAAAAACCAGCGCCAGCAAATCATTGTCGTAGTCATTGGTGGTCTTGTACTCCCGGTAACCTTGGGAGGCCGTTGCTCCGACGGCGTAGTTCAGGCCGCCGTGAGTGACCAGTGCAGATTGGCGCTTGCCGTTCTCTAGGCTGAAGAAATCTCCAATCGGCTCGATTCTGTCACCGGGGCGGAGCTTGCCCTCGGTAGCACTGATGACGGTACCCTGGCGGTCCGCAAAGACGGCGAAGCTGCCTTTAAGAATCTTGCCCTCGTCATCCCTGGGCAGGGCATCCTCAAGCATCGCGGTAAACTGGGACTCACTGTCAAAGACAATAGCAATACCGCCCACAACCCGTCCGCCCTGAAGCGAACGCACAGAGGTCATGTAGATATAGGTGGGACGATTGTTGTAAAGGTGAGTGGTCAGAAACGGGGATACCACATAATGCCGCGAATCACGGATCCCAAGGGCGTCGCTGAAACCACCTTCGGCTGGCAGCGTCGTACCTACTAGATGCTGCTCATCGGGATTTGACACGGCAAGGATGCTGCGATGGGTATCGAACAGAATCAAGTTTGAGTAAACGGTATAGAGACTGTTGATATAAGCCAGAATGCTGGTCAACGTCTGACGCTGCTCATCAGTGGGGGAAGGCTGATCCAGAATCTCCCCGAAACGGCTAGTGAGCGCCCACCAGCGGACATCATTGGCGCGCTCATAGAGATTGCGATCCATGATATCGACGGCCAAAAAGGCCTGAAAGCGAACCTCGTTCATAAGGGATTCCAGCACCGTCGCATAGAGACTGGTAATCGAATTGTCGAAGACCGTTCGGGTGCGGTTGCCGATCACGCGGATTTCACTTAATACCGGTATAAACTCGTGGGCATCGCGCTTTGCGGCTACGATCTGTCCATTCAGCACAATCAGGGACAGATCATCGGTAACCCGGGCGGCATGCTTGCGAATGTTGCGCAACGCAATGGAGATGAACTCCCCTTCCTGATGCGACCCGGCAGCCTTTGCCTCCCCGGCCTGTGCGCCAGCCTGAAACGCAGAGTGCAAAGGCGCCATGACCTGGCCTTGCCAGGACAGTCCCATATAGCCCTGATACCCCTTGGTCTGACAGTTTCTGGCCAGGTAAACATCCTTGCCACTGCTTACTTTGGAAAGTTGGCCGTAGCGGGTACCTGATAGGCTTTTGCCGATAGGCAGACACTGCTCATCACTGCTGGCGATAACGCGGTCGTTGCTGTCCAGGATAGCGACCAGTTCCCCAGGTCTGACCAGGTTAGCGAAGATCCCGAGCATCTCGTCGTCAAAGCGAAAGCTCAGGCAAAGCACGCCCAAAACCCGAGCTCCAGGCTGGTTGGAATCGGTCACAGGTGCCGAATAGATCAAACCCGCCCGACGTCCGGGCAGTAAATCCGTGGGGCGGAAAGTTTCCACGTAGGATGCTCCGCCACCAAGTGTGTGTTTAATCAGCGGATCACTAGAACGGACTACCCGATTATCCGGGTCAAGGTGGGCGCGGACATTGCCTTGGGGGTCAAGCAGCAGGATTTCGTCATACACGCTGTACTTGAGCGTATATTCGCGCAGCCGTTCGACGATTCTCTCGCTCATCTGCGGGGGAGCATCCCGGTGACGCAGGAACTCGCGAATGTCCTCATCTGTTGCCAGGAAGCCCACATCAGCGGTGCGCTCAAAGAGGTTGCGGATCAGGATGTCGATGGCAAACTGCGCCCGACCACCCAGCTCCTGATCCAGTTTGCGCAGGTTCTCCCGGACAAGGTTGTCTATAAGTTCGCTCTGCAATTGCTGAAAGCCGTTTCGAGCATCATCCATGTCATCCAGAATCGTGGCGGCTATATCCAGACTGGTGATTTTTCCGATCAGGGCGACTTTGCGCCACCATTCCCCAAGCTCCATCAGGGTCTCATTGCACGCCTCAACAAAAGGCATTTCCTTTAAAAATGGCTTGTCCGACATCGCTTTGGACACCATTGCATCCCCCTACGCGCGGGCTTGAGGACCCGATTCTTGTTTTTGTTTTTTTGTTCGGCCCCCTGCCGCTGATCTGAAGCAAAATCAGCAGCAAAGTCCTTCCAGCGTCAGGCGATAGCGCGCACAGGCGGTACTCTTGCATCCTCCTGGAAACGTGGTCTAGGAGTTGCCGTCATAAAGAGGGTCCCGACACAGCCACTGGGTATCAGTGCGTGCGTCGGAGTAGCCTGTGTGAGAGCTTATTTCAGCCAGAAGGCCGTCATCTACAGTAGAGACGAACTCTAGAAAACTGGCAAGCTGCTTCAAGCTCGCCGCACCGAAATTAAGTGGCACAGCGCGCGGTAACAGATCAGTCCTGGCCTCCCCACTCTCGATGCCAGTACGCCGCATTTTCAGAGGTTTGTTTGATGATCGAATCCTGCTTAGCCGCAGCGCTCCAGATTTGAATCAGGTGCCGTTGCCCCTGCACGGGGGCTTCACAGTATTCATCATCGTCGTCGTAGTCCTTATCCATGCCAATGATGGAATAGCGAATTCGATACGTATCTTGTTCAAGTTCCAGCTCATGCGTTGCTTCACAGGCCCACTCACACAGCGACACCGCTGACCTTCCCCGCTCAAAGGAAACCTCAACAATCTCTTCATACGTGTGATCCACGGGCGGTTCAGCGCCATGCAACGCCACATCGATTGCGATGACCCCATTCTGGATGCCGGTTATGAAAAACACCTTCCCCGATTGTGCGGCGCCACAAATCCCGTTGGCTTGGTGCTGAAAAGCCATGTCAGGATCAAGGTAATCCTCCTCGTCATCAAGCTCCGGGACGTCGATGTAAAACTGTCCATACTCAATACCCAGGTTGCCTGAGAACAGCGTTTTAATGGATTTGTCAGTCATGGTCTCTCCTTTGACGTAGGACGCGTTGAATGAAAGGAAGGCATTGCCGGTGGGCCCTATTTTTTCGCTCACCCTGCGTTCTTTCTGTGAAGCTTACCGCGAACGTAAAATACGACTAGCACGGAACCACCGAGAATGCAGAGCCAATGGCATTAGCAATACCATTTATTATTCCGGTGACAACCCTGCCCTGGTTAAGGGATATATCCATCAAAAGACCAAAGATCAGGGCTATATAAGCCAGATACCCAAACCCCATGTAGTCATTGTAGATAATCGTGTAAAACCAATCCTGGCCAAAAATGTATATTGATGAAGACAATGCCGTCGCAAACAGCAGAAGCAATCCTGGTAAAAACAAGTGTGCGATGGCCCCAGGCTTGGCAAAGGATACAGCCAGCAAAACGAAGAACATGACAAAGTTGGTGCCAAGAAATATTCGCAAGTCGACTTTCAAGTTACCAACAATTTCGAGATATTTACCCTTCACAATATCGCTCAAGGTAGCCTCAGCGATCTGGATGGTTTTGATACGTTCAAGGTAGCCCGCTGTTATTGACTGCGCTAAGGCTTTTTTCTTTTCACAATCATAGCCGCACATGGCAGCGATGATGCTGGCGATCCTTTCAGGCAACCTGTTATCAAGGTCCTCCTGAATCATTGCCTTCTCATAACCCAGCCTCTCTGCGATACCCAAAGCCCTTTCCGCGACGTCAGACTGGCTCACAGCCTGTTGCCTGGCCCGTAAATCTTTCTCAATCTGATGTTTTACGAAGCCTTTCGCCGACTCCTCGACCGTCTCGGGAGACACAAAGGTCACAGAGAATAGAAGTCCGAATAGGAAGATCCCAAGTACACCGATTGACCTTAGAGTGATGCTCATAGCGTCCTTTGCATTGTACGTTTTACACCACGGCCCTAAAGTTCGGGCGGATGAGACGTCTCCCGCCCTGAAAAAGCTGGCAACCGATACAGCTGAACAGAACGACCATGAAACTCGATAGTGTCGAACTCAGAAAAACCTGCTTTCTCCGCGACCTTGAATGATGCGACATGCTCAGGCTCGATGATTACCACTACCGACCGATACTGTTTCCTCGCGAACACATAGCCCAGGACCCCTTTAACCGCTTCAGACGCCAGCCCCTTGTTCCAGTAGGCCGAGGCAAGCCGATAGCCGAGATTCGCTTCCTCAACACCAGCAACTATCTCTGGGGAAACACCGCAGAACCCAATGAGTTCAGCACTCTCTTTATCAATCAACGCCCATGGCCCCACGCCAGAAGAATCGTAGCAAGCCATGGACCACTCAATAAATTCACGGGTGGCGGCTTCATCGCACACACCACGGATCGAGTGCTTCATCACCTCAGGGTCACTAAGGATCTTCGTCAACTCAGGCACGTCGTCTAAGGACAACGGCCGTATAACCAACCTTTCCGTTTCACACACTTGCACTGTCCGCTCCTTTTCCGGATCTGCCGTTGGTAAAATATCTTCGTTATTTTTCAGAGCTCTCATAAGCACTTCCGTCCCCTGCTGGTCTTTGGTGCTCATGACGTTACAGATTGACTGCCTCAATACTATTAACTACAGCTTTATTAGGGCTCAATGCGGATCGGGGTTCCGTCCGGTACAGCGCGCCAGATCTCCTCCATCTCGATATTTGTAACCGCGATGCAACCATCCGTCCAATCCCACCGCTGCAGCAGACCACCCAACCAACCAAGACCATTTTTCTGGCCGTGAACCATAATCATGCCTCCAGGCGACACGCCCCGCGCCTCGGCTTGGGCCTGATCGTGTTCGTTTGGATAGGAGACGTGGAGAGACAGATGAAACGCGCTTTTCGGATTTCTCCAGTCGAGCAGGTAGTCGCCCTCCGGTGTCCGTTGATCACCCTCTTCTCGCTTGTGCCCAGCCGGATCACCTCCAAGTGCAATCCGGTATTCGCGGTAGGGCTCACCATCCCGCAGGAGATAAAGCTTCCGCTCTCCCTTGATAACCAATACCGCTTCCGCTGTTGGCAGGTCCGCAGCCAACATCGCCGGCAGGCGGGTATCTGCGAAGTAGGCGCCAACCCCAAGCGCCAGAACAATCAACAGGGCTGCTAAAACTCGATATCGCACTTTCACCGCCTATACATAACACCAGTCTGAATGAACTACTGGGCTCACTGCCCCAACGGAAGGATTCACGTATGCGCAACTAAAGCTGCGCATAGATTGAACGAGCCGTTGGAAGCTGCTGCTACCGCACGAGCTTGCTTTCAAGGTTCTTCTTAACCTGCGGCCAGTCCAGATCCGTAATGCTGTAGAGCACGGAGTCTCGAACGTAGCCGTTCTGCGTAACCATATGGCGCCTCAGTACGCCCTCTCGCTGCGCGCCTATACGCTCGATTGCCTTCTGCGAGCGGGTGTTTCTCGAGTCAGTCTTCAGCTCCACGCGGTGCGCCCCAATTGACTCGAAAGCATTCCTTAGCAGCAGGTACTTCGCTTCCGTATTCACCATCGTCCGCTGGTGAGCCCGACCCAGCCAGGTGTAACCAATCTCCAGACCATGGTCGCGCTCTCGAATATTTAGATATCTCGTACTGCCCATTAACTGACCTGAGGCGGGGTGCACATGCACAAAAGTAAAATGCTGTCCGCGCTCGGCAAGCACAAGCGCCTGCTCGACCCACTTCTCGACATCATCTCTGGAAAAGAAGCAGGGAATAGGCAAGTACGCCCAATCCTCTCTTTCCTGCCCAATCTCAAACAGAGCGTCTACGTGCGACGCTGCTATCGGCTCCAAAACGACATGCTCACCAACAAGCTTACTGGCCTCTACCTTGAATACCACTCGACACCTCCATGGTCGGAATCGCTTTGCTCTCCGTCCCCTGGGGGGGGATAGTACGCCCCCCAACAGATCTATGTGAAACAGGCATTCAACTCTGAGGTGACATGATAAACCGGCGCAACTCATCCTTATGTTCGTGAGCATCTAGCCAATCTCGGATCTGTTTTGCCTTCTCATAGTCAACATCACCAAACCTGTTTCGATACAGGGCTTCCATGGTATCTCTTGCGCTATCGAGTTTGACTTTATGCTGCCATTGCTCGGTGAGTATTGCGTTCAAACTTCCAGCCAAACCCTCCGCAACCAGAAGCTCCCACTCGCCTTTATCGAGCCACACCCCACCTACTCTTGAACTGTAATCCAGCCTATGCGGGCTATCCTTCGAAATTCGGAACTTGCTCATGATGCCGCCAGTGACCGGGCATAACAGCGCCTTGCTTGTATCCTCTGAGTCAATAGACTCAATGCTGTCTGCATGAAACTCAAATTCCGGGTGTCGCTCCTTCCAGGCAAAATAGTCCTCGATCAGTATCCAGTTTCCACCGCAGTTATCACACGTATGGCATCTGAACTGAGACTCCAAAAAACTAGGGATCAGGGTACCCGCTTTACAAGACGTGCATTTCAATCTCTTATTCTCCAGTAATGATTTGATGGAACTGTCAGCAATGTCATGCAGCAACGTCTGATGCTTTGTTTTTCAACACCACACTAACCCCTTATAGGGCGATTCCTGTAACTCAATCAGACGGGCTGCCAATGTTCCGCAATGCAGCTCCAGACGGTGCCCATTGGGATCAAGCAGATACAGCGAGTCGCCCTCGCTAACATTCTGTTTCCACTCCGTCACGCCAGCCTGTTTCAACCTGACGCGCAAACCCGAGAGCTCTTCTTGGCCGACGCTAAAAGCCACATGCGTATAGTCCCTAGCAGGCATGGGCTCACCCAGACTCAAACATAGCCAGGTATCAC
>JBKBSI010000092.1:0-12273 GCA_046291745.1 Pseudomonas sp.
GCGACCCACCGCTTCCGGATTAATCGCTCGGTGACTGTTGTTCATCAGATAGGAGGCAAGCAGCAACTCGACATGCTCTTCCCAGGCGACCGGCAGTTGCGCAAAGAAGCGCCCCAGATTGTCCTCTGCCCGGGCCGCACTGATCGGTTCGCCAGGGCTGAGACTGGATACGGCGTCTCCGTCAATCACATATAGCTGTTCCTGCCACTGCAGAAAGTTACCCAAGTGCAGGTCGCTCTGGATCAGCCCCTGGGCATGCATCTGTGCAAGCGCCACCAATACCTGCTCGACCAGTTGCCTTGCCTGGGAATTCTCGGGGTTGCGCTCAGGTAGTGCCAACCACAGATCCTGCAGGCTCTGGGCCTGATCGAGGAAGCGGCTGACCAGATAATAGCCGCCGCCCTCCAGCTCACCACTGGAAAGCAAAGCTGGCGTTGTAATCTGCGCCTTGAGCAGTGCTTCGATACCTAGCCGTTCACGCTGCCAGTGTCGCTGCGCGGCACGCGAGATGAACAGCTTGACCAGCACCGCCTCACCATCGAGCAAAGCCCTGCCAACCAAACGCTTGCCAGGCAGAATCCGCAACCACTGCTGCATTTGCAGGACTCGCCCGCCTGCGAGCGGCACCTGGATATCCACGGGTGGCTTGCGGCCATAGTCTCTGAGTGTGCGGGTCAGGCTCACTTTGAGCGCTCTTTGCGCCCCTGCCGTGCGCTGATGGCACGAACAAGCTCACGCGCTTCCTGATCCAGCCGGGTCTTACCCAAGTAGGCACGCAGAAAACGCATGCGTTGCGTGCGCGTTGGACTGTCGCTGCGCCGGTGTAGGGTAGTGAGATCGCTGACATACTGAGCCTGCCCGAACCAGACAGGATGGGTTTTCTCCAGATCAATCAGCCGCGCACCAGCGCCGTCGCCGTCTATTTTCAGAAATATATGCTTCAGATACAGACAGTTATGCACCATATGGGCGTTATGCAGCGCCCGCACCAGGGCGCCCGCTGCCAGCACCAGATCACGTTTTTGGGCCCAAGGCAGTTGCTGCCAGCGCGCCATCCAGGCGTTGGCATCCTCATAACCGTCAAGCGCGCGCGTCATCAGAATCGCCTGCTTGTGTCCCGGCATACGCCGCTCGGCATAAAAGGCCGCTTCGAGAGCTGGCACACCCTGCCGAGCGTAAGCCTGGATAAAGCGAAACTCGCGGGCGAAGGTCGGCTCACCGAGCGGCTGCAACAGAGTGCGTGTCAGGTGATTATCCTGGCGCTTGAGATAGAACGCGTGTTGGGTGCCCTGCTCGTCCTCCAGCTCCAGCCGATACACACTGCTCCAACCACCGCGGCCCAAGTTGGGGTCATCCACCGCTTCCAGCTCCAGATCCCAGAGCGCCTCGAAGTTGTCGAGCCCATGGCGGGACAAGAGTGCGCGGGCATTTACTGCGATAAAAGGTAGAGCACTCATTCACGACCCTCAAAAAAAGTCAGGACTTTGCGTATGGTTTTTTTATCCGACGGATCAAGTCGTTGTTGGCCGCTGTAAGTCAGATAGAAGCGCAAGCGCTGGGTCCGACTCAGGCGCTTCTTCCCGAGCTTATCCAGGCAGGCAAGGTCTTTGATCTGTCGATACCGTAACATGGGCCCCCACCAGAAGGCGCCGGTAGGGCAATCAATCAGAAAGACGCGAACCTGCTTATCGACCAGAATATTACGCCATTTCAAGTCGTTATGAACAAAGCCCTGTTCGTGCATCATCCGCGTGGCGTGCGCCACCTGACGGCTTACCCGGCCCAGCCAGGCGATGTCAGCAAACTGTTCGGGGCAGCGTTCGGCAAGGTAAGCCAGATCAGCCGTATCGGCCAGCGCTTCGGTAATCAGGGCGCCGCGCACGAAAGCGCCGCCACGCCGCTCCATACCAAAGGCGGCAACGGTGGCAGCGGGAATCCCCCAGGCCTTGAAGTACAGCAGGTTTTCCCACTCGGCCTGTACCCGAGGGCGCCCAACATAGCGCCGCAGATACTTGCCCGCTGCGTTGTAGCGTTTGAGGAAATAGTATCTGTCACCAACCCAGATACGGTGCACGCTGCTCATGGGGTCCTTGGTAATCACCTCTCCCTGCAAGGCGAACACCGTATCCAGGTCGGCAAAAGCCTTGCCACTCACGCCCGTGGCATACTCGGGATTTAGGGTCCAGTTCATGCACCCGCCCCCGGTGCAAAGCGGCGCTGGTAACGGTCCAACAGCTTGTCCGCACGGCGCTCCAGCCAGCGCAACAAGACGGCCTCGGAGGCCAGTATGTCGCGCAGCGGGCGGTCGAAATAGATCTGCAGAAAGCGCAACTTGTCGCGCCGGGTCAGGCCAATATTCAAGGCGGAAAAATACAGTGCGGCCAGATCCTTGTTGCGCCAGCGTGTCGGTACGCGCTCGCGAATCTGTGCACGATGCAGGTCAATCACCGACAGACGAAATTCCGCCGCCGTCGGTTGTGGTTCGACATGCAAAAGAAAGTGCACCAGATAGCAGTCGCGGTGATTTACCCCGGCGCCGTGCATACCTCGCAGCATCTGCGCCACCCGGCCAATCAAAGCCTGCTTGAAGGCGAATTCCGGGGGCTGCTGCGGCCAGTCCCGGCACACATCCTCCAGACTCAGGGTGGGCGCCAGTTCTTCGGTGACAATAAAGGAGTGCCGAGTGGCCGGGTTACGCCCACGTTGACCAAAGGCCACCGCGGTCATGGTAGCCACCCCGGCCTGCTGCAGTGCCTGGATCGCCTGCCACTCCTGGGCCGCACCCAGTACTGGCTTCTTCAGCAAGCCCAGATTTTTGAGAATCTCTCCCCAACCGATGCCGCGGTGGATCTTAACGAAGTAGCCCTGCCCCAGCACTTCTGTGCGCAGGGTACGTCGCCCTTCCAGGGCGCGAAAAACCTCTCCCGGCAGCGCTTCAACTTCAGTGAAAGGGTCGCGGTCAGCCCATAGCGTCTTGAAAGGTTCGGCAAGAAACACAGTCACTCGGCCGCTCCGATAATCACGTCGGCAGCGCGCTGGGGCATGCTGTACAAGTCCGTCTCGGCGGCAAAGCGCAGCGCATTGGCGCGCCACTGGGTTCGCTGCTGGTCATCGCCCAGCATCTGCGCCATCAAGCTATCCAGCTGTGACTGCTCAAAGGGCTCACTCGCTACCCTGCCGCAGTCGGCATCCAGCACATAATGGGCATAGCCACAGACCTCGGTGACCAACAGCGGCAAACCCGCTACCAGTGCTTCAAGCAACACGGTGCCGGTATTTTCCTGGCGGGCCGGGTGCAATAACAGGTCAGCCGCTAGCAAGAAGTCGGGCACATCACTACGCCCACCCGGCATGAATACCTGACGACCTACCCCCATCTGATCAGCCAGCGCCTGCATGCGTGCCGGATCATCAGAGCCAAGCGCAACCAGCCGGGTGCGTTCCCTCAGAGCCTGGGGTAACGCGGCCATGGCGCGGATGCTGCGATCCAGGCCCTTGCGCTGAAAATCCGAGCCAATTTGCACCAGCAACAGACCATCAGCGGGCAAATCGAACTCTGCACCTAGCCGCTGGCGGGCTGCCAGACGCAGCTCCGGCGCGTTCTCGGGCGCCCGGCGATCCGGGGAGATGCCCGGTGGCAGCAGATGGAAACGCTCGTCGGGGGTTTTATAGTGATGCTTGAACAACCCCTGCTGAATGGCAGAGATCATCAGCAATTGAGTGTGGCCTGCAGGATCAAACACCGCCCGTTCGTAAGCCGAAAAATGGCGATAGCGCGGACTGTAGCGATACATGGGCTTGCGCAGCGTGCGCGCTTTTTCTTCATAACAGGGGTCGGCGGCGTAGTAGACGTCCAGCCCCGGCATCTTGTTGAAGCCCGCCACCCGATCTACCGGCCGCTTGCGCATGTCTGCCTGCACCCAGCGGGTGAACTTGGCATAGCGCCGGTGATTAAACCAGGAGCGAACCGGCACCAGCACCAATTCAAAACCCTCTGGCACTTCCCCCTCCCAACTCAGGGTATAGACCCTGATCTGGTGTCCGCGCTGCTGGCACTCCTGGGCGATACGCACCAGATCGCGCTGCAGGCCGCCAAAGGGAAAATACTTGTAGAGTAGAAAAGCAAGCTGCATCAAAGCGCTCCATTTTTCGCCAGCAACTTGTGCAGGCGAGGGAATACATGATCAGGACTGATACGAGTAAAGCATAGCGGCTGCTCGCGCCGCAGGTCGAACTGACGCGCCTCCTCGGGGCTGGGCTGATAGTGACAGGTCTTCTGCAGACAGGGCGCGCAGGGGAAGTCGCTGGCCAGATGAATCTGCGACGCCCCGTAGGCGCCGGTCAGGCCCGGATTGGTTGGCCCGAATAAAGATAGCGTCGGTACGTCCAATGCCGCAGCCAGATGTCCAAGCCCGGTATCAACCGCGACACAGGCCGAGGCCGCAGCCACCATATGCGCCATGCCTGCCAGCGACAGCCGCGGCAATACCTGAACACCTTCAAGCCCTGCGGCCAGGCGTTCTGCTCTGGCCTGCTCGGCGGGTGAGCCCCAGGGCAAGCGTACCTGCACCCCCAGCTCAACCAGCCGCTCGGCAAGCTGGCGCCAGTAGAGTTCGGGCCAGTGCTTGCTTGCCCAGGTAGTCCCGTGAAAAAACAGTACATAAGGCTGACTGGCTTGTTCCCCCGCCAGGTAGCTCCGATTGAGCCCGTAGTCGCCAATCCCGCCCACCGGTGGATAGCCCAGCGCCTGGGAGAACAGCTGGCGCACGCGCTCCACCGCATGCTGCCCCCAGGGCACATCACACAAACGATCATAGAAGCGGCTGGCTAGGGGCTCCCGCGCCGAGGTCCGGTCCAGCCCAACGCTGGGGCCCTGGGCGTAGCGGGTAAGCCAGGCACTCTTGAGCAGGCCCTGGGCATCAATGATCAGATCATAACGAGTAGTACCC
This sequence comes from Pseudomonas sp., assembly GCA_046291745.1. Lineage (GTDB taxonomy): Bacteria > Pseudomonadota > Gammaproteobacteria > Pseudomonadales > Pseudomonadaceae > Halopseudomonas. The sequence goes on from JBKBSI010000092.1 coordinate 4,950, forward strand.
AGGCGCTCCTTGCAGCGTGCCCACTCACCGCTGTGCCAGGCCTTGATCGGATGTTTGCGCCAGCGCCGGATGGCCACCGGAATGACCTCGGCAACGGCTGGATGCCAAGCCGGAATCTCGGCGAAGTTTTCTTCTACCACCCAGTCGAACTGAATATCGGCAATCGCCCGGCGCGCATCGGTAAGCGCCGGCAGGGTGTGAATAACATCCCCCATAGAAGAGGTTTTGACCAGCAGTACGCGCATTTTCAGAGCTCCTGCGGGTCGGCCAGGGGCTCGCCAGACAGGCGATCCAGCGCGTCTATTACCAGACGCGGTTGCAGGTCGCGCAGGCAATTATAGTGACCGAACCGACAGGTACGATCAAAACAGGGGCTACACTCCAGGCCCAGACGCACCACCTCGACCTGCGAGGCCAGCGGCGGAGTGAAACCAGGCGATGTCGAGCCGTAGATTGACACCAACGGCCGGTCCAGCGCAGCGGCCACGTGCATAAGCCCGGAGTCATTGCTGACCACGGCTCCGGCACAGGACAGCAGATCAATGGCTTCAGCCAGGCTGGTCTCTCCTGAGAGGTTGACCGCTTCCTCGCGGAAGCCAGGGATCAGACGCTGCCGGATATCTTCACCACCTGGATGGTCACTTTTCGAGCCGAACAACCACACCTGCCAGCCCTGTCTGATGCGTTGCTCGGCCACGGCAGCATAATGCTCGGCAGGCCAGCGCTTGGCCTCGCCAAACTCGGCGCCAGGACACAGGGCCAGAACCGGGCGATCAAGCTCCAGCCCAAAACGCGCCAGCGCTGCCGCGCGGCTGGCTTCGTCTATCTGCAAGGTCGGTCGTGGATAGGGCTTGTGTAGCTCGTAACCCGACTCATAGGCTAGCGCCATAAAGCGCTCGATCATCAGCGGGTAGCGTTGCTTGTCCAGTATCCGTACATCATTCAGCAGCCCGTAGCGCATTTCACCACGCCAGCCGGTCCGCTGGGGAATATCAGCAAAGAACGGCACCAGAGCCGATTTCAGCGAGTTGGGTAGGAGTATTGCCTGGTCATAGCGACCCGCCAGGCTTTTGCCGATACGGCGGCGCACGGCAATGCCGAGCACGCCATGCCCGAGCGGAAAGCTCAACGCCTGCCGTACTTCAGGCATGCGCTCGAGAATCGGTCTGCTCCAATCCGGCGCCAGCACATCAATCTGACAGTCCGGCCCGTGGCGCAGCTTTAGACAGGCGAACAGGGTCTGCGCCATAACCATGTCGCCAACCCAACTGGGACCTACGATCAGAATTCTCATAAGCGGTAAACCTCAAGCCTCAAGTTGCAGGCAAGCCAAACAAGACGACAAACGTCAATCTGACGGTTTGCCGCTTGCGGCTTGCGGCTCGAAGCTATCAGCGGACCAGCGTCCGCCATTCGGCATGGCTTCCGGTCTGGCCGGTCACCAGGTCGAAGTAGGCCTTCTGCAAAACTTGAGTGATCGGGCCGCGGCGGCCTTCACCAATCTTGCGATTGTCCAGCTCCTGAATCGGGGTAACCTCGGCAGCAGTACCGGTAAAGAAGGCTTCGTCAGCGATATACACCTCATCACGGGTGATACGCTTCTCGACCAACTGGTAACCATACTCCTGCGCCAGGGTGACGATGGTACTGCGGGTAATGCCGTTCAGGCAGGCGGTTACCTCAGGGGTATAGATCACGCCGTTCTTGACGATAAAGATGTTCTCCCCGGAACCCTCGGCCACGTAGCCCTCTGGATCCAGCAGCAACGCCTCTTCAGCACCAGCACTCAGTGCTTCCTGCAGCGCCAGCATGGAGTTGATGTAGTGCCCGTTGGCCTTGGCCCGGGTCATGGAAATGTTCACGTGGTGGCGGGTAAAGGAACTGGTGCGGACCTTGATACCCTGCTCCAGCGCTTCCTTGCCCATGTAGGCGCCCCAATCCCAGGCACCGACAATCACGTGTACCTTCAAACCGGTAGCACGCAGACCCATACCTTCGGATCCGTAGAACACCATTGGCCGCAGATAAGCGCTCTCAAGGTTGTTCTCGCGCACCGCAGCACGCTGCGCTTCGTTGAGCTGTTCTTTGCTGAACGGAATCTTCATGCCCATGATGTGGGCAGAATCGAACAGCCGATCCGTATGCGCATCCAGGCGGAAAATCGCCGGACCATCACTGGTACGGTAGGCCCGAACACCCTCGAACACACCCATGCCGTAATGCAGGGTATGCGTCATTACATGCACATTGGCCTCGCGCCACGGCACCATTTCCCCATCAAACCAGATAAACCCATCACGATCGGCCATCGACATAGCAGCCCGCTCCATCTATTAGATTGTTCTTGAATCGATTATGTCCGGCCCGGACCTGCCCGCCGACCGAAACCCGGGGTTGCCGGGATCAAGCCTTTCAATCAGGCAGCCAATGCTGCCAGAGACGGATGACTCCATGTCGGAAATCATGAAACTGGTCGCCACTCACTTTGCCCGGCTGCTTCTGCAATGCCAGACGATGGGCTGCGGCGCGGTAGGCCTTGTAAGCCTCCTGCAGACACGTTACGTCTTCAGCGGGAACCAGTCCGGCTTCACGCAACCCATCCAGAATTCTGATGTTATCGGTATAACGCAGTAACTCGGGGTACCGGCACGACCAGGCCAGAACGGCATATTGCACCATAAATTCGATATCAACGATACCTCCGGCATCCTGCTTCAGATCAAAGAGTGCAGCGGCCTCGAAGGCTGTGGCATCCGACCCGGCCTTGGTTGCCTTTGAGCCGAGGTTATCGCGCATTTTCTGCCGCATACCCGCGACTTCTTGCCGCAGCTCGGCCTCGTCACGCGGGCGCCCCAGAATTTCAGCGCGCAGATCGTGAAAACGATGACTCAAACGTTTGCAACCGGCCAATACTCGAGCACGCACCAACGCCTGGTGCTCCCAGGTCCAGGCTTCCTCGCGCTGATAGCGGGCAAAGGACTCCAGCGAACTGACTAGCAGGCCCGAATCGCCCGAGGGGCGCAAGCGCATGTCTACTTCGTAGAGCGCTCCGGAGGTGGTCTGGGCGTTGAGCATATGAATAATGCGCTGACCCAGCCGGGTATAGAAGCGGCTGCCGTCTATCGGTCTGTCGCCGTCGGTTTCAGCCTGCGGATCGGCATCATGGATAAACACCAGATCCAGATCCGAGCCATGGCCAAGCTCGATACCTCCTACCTTGCCATAACCGACAATGACGAAATCCAGCTCGCAGCGACTGCCATTCGGCCGTCTGGGCAGGCCGTGGCGCCTGACCATTTCACCCCATGCCAGCAACAGCACCTGCTGCAGGATGGCCTCGGCAATCCAGGTCAGGTAGTCGCTGACTTTCATTAACGGTAGACTACCGGCGATCTCCGAGGCAGCCACACGCAGAACATGGGCGCGGCGGAAATAGCGCAACACTTCCATCTGCTGCTCCAGATCCTCAACGGGGATACGCCCCAGTTGCTGACGCAGTTCGTCCACCAGTTCCTCTGTCTCCGGCGGGCGATAGAGGCGTCCAGCATTCAACAACTCATCCAGCACTACCGGATAGCGAGCAATCTGCTCGGCAATCCAGGGACTGGCCGAGCAGAGCACCAGCAACTCGCGCAGGGCGCCGGGATTTTCGGTCAACAGCAGCAAGTAGGCGGAACGTCGGGCCACCGCTTCGACCAGCGGCATGACCCGCTCAAGTGCCAGATCGGGGTCATCCTGTTCGCTGGCCATACCCAGCAACCTGGGCATAAATACATCCAGGCGTTCACGTCCCAGGCGTTGCATGGACTTGACCCGGCCCGATTGCTGCAGCCCCTGCAGCTTGCGCCAGGCCTCGGCGGGATCACGGAAGCCGCCCTCGGCAAGTAGCTCGATGGCCGGCTCCTGGTCCATTACCGCTTCCCACAGCGGCATCCATTCCGCATGCAAGGGGGTATCCTCTGGCTGATCATCATCCGGATCAGCAATCACCCCGGCAAAATGCTTGGCTACTCGCTCGCGCTGAACTTCCAGAGCCTGCCGAAAAGCCGTCCAGTTATCGTAACCCAGCGCCAGGGCCACACGTGCCTGGCCCTGGGCGTCGACTGGAAGCATTTGCGTCTGACGGTCATCAATAGCCTGCAACGCATGCTCGGTATCACGCAGGAACAAGTAGGCACCCTTGAGCTCATCAACTGCCACATCCGGCAGGTAACTGTTGCTGGCGAGCATATCCAGCACTGCGAGAATGGGCCTTTGCTGCAGCCCTCGATCGCGGCCGCCATGGATCAACTGAAAGGCCTGACCAATAAATTCGATTTCGCGTATGCCGCCGGATCCGAGTTTGACGTTGTCCTGCAAGCCCTTGCGCAGCACCTCGCGCTGGATCATCAACTTGAGACTGCGCAGTGCTTCAATCGCAGCAAAATCCAGGTAACGCCGGTAAACAAACGGCTTGAGCATGGCCAGCAACTCGGCACCGGCATCCTGATCACCGGCTACCACCCGCGCCTTGATCATTGCGTAGCGTTCCCAATCGCGGCCCTGACTCTGGTAGTACTGTTCCAGCGCATCAAAACTGAAGACCAACGCGCCACTGTCTCCGTACGGGCGCAAGCGCATATCCACACGGAACACGAAACCGTCCACGGTAATGGCGTCCAGCGCCTTGATCAGCTTCTGCCCCAGGCGAATAAAGAACTCCTGATTCGACAGACTGCGCCGCCCGCCGCAGGTTTCGCCGGGCTCGGGGTAAGCAAAAATCAGGTCGATATCCGAGGACAGGTTCAGTTCCTGGGCGCCGAGTTTACCCATGCCCAGGATCACCATATGCTGCGCCTCTCCCGAGGCGCCAGTCGGAGTACCGGTGCTTTCGCAAGCCTGCCGGTACAACCATTGGTAAGCCTGCTCTAGACAAGCATCAGCCATGTCTGAGAGATCGCGGGTGGTTTCCAGCGTAGCGGCGGCACGGGTCAGATCGCGCCAGATGATGCGCACCTGCTGCTGCTGACGAAAACGCCGCAGCACCTGGCCCAACTGCTCCTCGCTCGTTACCGAGAGCAAGGCTTCCTGCAGTTGGTTGAACAGAGCCCCCCGCTCCAGCGGCACATCGAGCTGATCCTCGACCAGACGCCAGGCCATCAGCGGATCGCGGCGCAACTGTTCGGCGACAAAATCGCTCCCGGCCAGTACCTGCGGCAGTTCACGGATAAAGGCCTCGCCCAGCTCGTCGAGCCTGGACTCCAACCCCTGATTGCTTACAGCTGCGCGCCACTGCGCCTCGTGGTGGCGAACCAGCGGCGCCAATTCATCTGGAATTGAAGGGGGCACGGACAAAGGCATGGTCTATCCTGTTATTTACACAATGCCGCAGCTTGCCATGGCTGAGGCCTGTGGAAAAGGCCAAGCACTAATAGCAACTTGAATAGCAACTTGAACGACTTGTAGTTTTACTACAAAATATACGCTTAACAGCTAGATTAAAGACTCATTATGTAGTTAAACTACAATAACAACATATTACACCCCTTCGTTGTCCCAACGGCTATCAGCGCCCCAGGGCTAACCGGCCCGGTACAACGATTAGGCCCACAAGGTCTGGAGAACTGACGCATGAAGCAAGACGATATCGATCCGCTGGAAACCCAGGAATGGCTGGACTCGCTGGAGTCCGTACTGGATAACGAAGGTGAGGACCGCGCCCACTACCTGATGACCCGCCTGGGCGAACTGGCCAGCCGTAGCGGTACACCCCTGCCCTACGCCATCACCACACCCTACCGCAACACTATCCCGGTGGGTCACGAGTCGCGCATGCCTGGTGACCTGTTCATGGAGCGGCGTATCCGTTCCATGGTGCGCTGGAATGCGCTGGCTATGGTCATGCGTACCAACCAGCAGGACCCGGATCTGGGCGGCCACATTTCCACCTTCGCCTCCAGCGCCACACTTTACGATATCGGCTTCAACTACTTCTTCAAGGCGCCCACCGACGAGCACGGCGGTGATCTGGTATTTTTCCAGGGCCACGCCTCTCCCGGCATTTACGCCCGCGCCTTCCTCGAAGGCCGCATAACCGAAGACCAGCTCGACAACTTCCGTCAGGAAACCGGTGGCGAGGGCCTGTCGTCCTATCCGCACCCCTGGCTGATGCCGGACTTCTGGCAGTTCCCGACCGTATCCATGGGTCTGGGGCCGATTCAGGCGATCTACCAGGCGCGCTTCATGAAGTACCTGGAGCACCGCGGATTTATCGAGCCGGGCAAGCAAAAGGTCTGGTGTTTTGTCGGCGACGGCGAGACCGATGAACCCGAATCCCTCGGCGCCATTTCCCTGGCCGGTCGTGAAAAACTCGACAACCTGATCTTCGTCATCAACTGCAATCTGCAGCGCCTGGACGGCCCGGTGCGCGGCAACGGCAAGATCATTCAGGAACTGGAAGGCAGCTTCCGCGGCGCCGACTGGAATGTGATCAAGGTGATCTGGGGGCGTATGTGGGATCCGCTGTTCGCCCAAGACCACGACGGCCTGCTGCAACAGCGCATGGAAGAAGCCGTGGACGGCGACTACCAGAACTACAAGGCCAATGACGGCGCCTATGTGCGCGAACACTTCTTCGGCGCCCGCCCTGAGCTCGAGGAGATGGTCAAGGACCTGTCCGACGAGGAAATCTGGAAGCTCAACCGCGGCGGCCATGACCCCTATAAGGTCTATGCTGCCTACCATGCGGCGGTGAACCACAAGGATCAACCGACGGTCATTCTGGCCAAGACCATCAAGGGCTACGGCACTGGCGCAGGTCAGGGTCAGAACACCGCGCACAACACGAAAAAGGTCGATATCGACAGCCTGAAGAAATTCCGCGACCGCTTTGACATTCCGGTCAACGACAAAGACCTGGAGAAGCTACCCTTCTTCAAGCCCGAAGAAGGCAGTGCCGAGTACAAGTACCTGCATTCGCGTCGCGAAAAGCTCGGCGGCTATATGCCCCAGCGCCGGGTTGAAAGCTTCAAGGTTCCAGTACCGCCGCTGGATACCCTCAAGGCCATTCTCGATGGCAGCGGCGACCGGGAAATCTCCACCACCATGGCTTTCGTGCGAATCATTTCGCAGATGGTCAAGGACAAGGAGCTCGGCCCGCGCATCGTACCCATAGTGCCCGACGAGGCACGGACCTTCGGTATGGAAGGCATGTTCCGCCAATTAGGCATCTATTCCTCCGTCGGTCAGCTGTACGAGCCCGTCGACAAGGATCAGGTGATGTTCTACCGCGAGGACAAGAAAGGTCAGATCCTCGAGGAAGGCATCAACGAAGCCGGCGCCATGT
>JBKBSI010000093.1:0-12113 GCA_046291745.1 Pseudomonas sp.
GATCAATCGGTACGTACTTCATCGACCAGTCGGGGAAGGAGAGGCGTTTTATCTGCTCACTGGCAAGGATCTTCAGGTCGGTATGGCGGCTATCCTTGAGCAGCGTCTTGTAAAGCGCCTGAACCTTGGAGGTCTCGCCTTCGAGGCACTGGAAAAAGCAGCCGTCACCGTAATAAAGCATACCGACCAGGCCGTTTTTGCGGTTGTTGCTGCGCGACACCGACAGAATACGCGCTACGGTCGGCTCTACACCGTTGGCAGCCGTCGATGTGGCAAAGGTGGCGCGGCTGATATAGACGATGCGAATCAGGTCGGTCATGGGCGGGCTCGGAGTTCCTCAGTTCGATGTGTGCAGCATAGGCGTTTATGACGTTAAAATGGCAGACGTTATATTTCAAGAAACGTCCGCCAGGGGACCTCAAAATAATGCCAAGCTTGCCACCCAGTGCTGAGGCCGCCACCTTGCTTCGTCGGATCGGCGTGCTACTGGGCTCCGCCCTGATTACTGCGCTGTATTGCCTTGACGTGCTCTGGCGGGCGGCCCTGGGGCGCCTGGATCGCTGCCGCGTGGACGGCTACACCCGCAGTTGGTCGCAATGGTTGCTGCGTCTTGTACGTTTACAACTGGAGGTGCGCGGCAGCTGTCCAGACTTCAGCAATGGACGCCGTTATCTGGTGCTGTGCACCCATGCCAGTCACTACGATATCCCAGTCAGTCTGGTGGCCCTGCCTGGTTCGGTGCGCATGCTGGCGAAGTCGGAGCTCTATCGTATTCCCTTGCTGGGTTCAGCCATGCGTGCGGCCGAGTTCCCATCAATTGATCGACGTAACAGAAAGCGTGCTGTGGCTGACCTGGCAGTGGCGCGGCGCATGATGGAGTCAGGAATAGTGCTGTGGGCCGCGCCTGAAGGTACCCGCTCACCCACCGGCGAGCTACTGCCGTTCAAACGCGGCTGTTTTCATCTGGCGCTGGATACCGAAGCTGTGATCGTACCTGTGGCTATTCGCGGCATTCAGTCGGTACTGCCCGCCCGTAGCTGGCGCGTCAATCTTGGCCAGCGCGTCGAGGTGCATGTAGGCGCCCCAATCGACGCCACTGACTATGACGCCGAGCAGTTGCCGCAGCTGATGGCGGAAACCCGCCGCAGCATGCTGGCATTATTGGGACAGGATGTGACTGCAATCAGTGTGGCGCAACCGCTTGCCGAGACCGGGCCGCAGCCAGGTTGAACTGCCCACCCTGGGTTTCGAGGGGCTCGAGTAGCTGTCTGCAGTAGTCAATTTCTTTGACCAGGGCAGGTAGTAACTGCTTGTCCAGCTTCAGGTTGTCGCCGCGCTGCAGATGCTGGATCAGCGCATCAAGGCTGGCCATGCCCAGGGCTGCGGGGTGCCAGGTCATGTCTTCAATAGTCAGCGCCTGCTCTGGCTCAGGATCCAGTGCTGTGGCGCCTTGTTCGGCAGCAGCCATCTGCAGGGCGTCTTGCCATTCTATTGCGGTGATGTCGACAAACTCGCTGATGCGGCTGACGCCCAGCGACTTGCACAGTTCATCCAGTAGCATCAGGTGGGTGGACAGGCTGACGAGATTGGTCGGGTGCTGGCACACATCAGGGTCCAGCAGGGTGGTCAGCCGCAACTCGTGGGGCACGATGTTCTCCTCGTTGCGCAGGCGGTGTGCAAGCTTAACCCAGCGGATCGTCGGTATAAACTCCCTGCTCGTCCTGCCAACCACCACCAAGGGCCCGGTACAGATCGATGGTTGCAATCAGCCATGCGGCCCGTTGCTGGGTCAGGCTGTCCTGGCTCTGATACCAGGTGCGTTGCGTATCGAGCAGTGTCTGCAGGTCAATCGAGCCCGCCCGGTAGCGCGCTTCAGCGAGGCGGAAGGCCTCCTCGGCCAGCTCGCTGGCGGTTTGCAGAAACAGGTATCGCTGTTCGGCCTGGCGCACTGCTCCCAGTGCGGTATCTACCTCGCCAAAGGCGCCGAGCAGGGTGCGCCGGTAGTCGATCAATAGCTCTTCCTGACGGGCCTCGGACAGGTCGACCTGGGCACGCAAGCGGCCGCCCTGGAAAATTGGCTGAACCAGCCCGGCTGCCAGGTTCCAACTGGTTGCCGGGTTGCTCACCAGACTGCTCAATGCCAGGCTCTGGGCGCCGAGTTGGGCGGTCAATTGAATGCTTGGGTAAAGCGCTGCCCGTGCTGCACCCAAGTCCGCATTGGCGGCCAGCAGACGTGCCTCGCTGGCGCGGATGTCAGGCCGTCGCTCCAGCAGCTCAGAGGGCAGTCCGGCGCCGATGCTGGGTATCTGTAGCTTTTCCAGACCGCTTCCTTCCAGGCTGCTCCCCTCTAGGCCACTCCCTTGCGGTAGCTCGGCGTCTGGCGTTTGCCCTAACAGCAGGGCCAGGCTGTTGCGCAGTTGCAGGCGGTTCTGTTCCAGGCTTGGCAGCCCAGCGCGCAGTTGCGCAACCAGGGTGCGCTGCTGGCTGAGCTGCAGCCGGTCGGCGGCGCCGAAGCGGTAGCGGGCTTCTACCAGCTCCAGCACACGCTCGGCATTGGCCAGGCTGTCGTTTGCCAGTTGCAGGCGCTGCTGGTTCTCCAGTATCTGCAGCCAGGTGCTGACCACGGCGGCCTCGATGCTGATCGCCAGGGTTACCTGGTCAAATCGGCTAGCCTGCAGGTTGGCTGCGGAGGAATCACGCAGGGAACGGTTGCGGCCCCAGAAATCCACTTCATAGCTGGTGCTCAGGCTGGCGGCATAACTGCTGCCCGGATCGCTGCCGTCGGCACCGCTGCGATTGGCACTGACCCGGCCATCCAGCTGCGGTAGCAGCGCGGCACCGGTCTGGCGTAGCTGTGCGTCGGCCTGCTGCAGGCGGCTGGCAGCGGTGGCCAGGTCAAGGTTGCCCGCGCGGGCTCGTTGCAATAGTGTTTCCAGTTCTGCGCTCTGGTAGCCGAGCCACCATTGCTGTTCAGGCCACTGCGGGTGTGTGACTTCCTGGCTCCAGGACGCAGGTGCAGCGATCTGGGCCTGGGGCAGGGGCGCATTGATGCTGCAGGCGCTCAACCCCAGGCTTGCGAGTAGAATCAAACAAGGTTTGTTAGTCAGCACTGAGGGCCACCACTGGATCAAGATGCGCTGCCTTGTGGGCGGGCATATAGCCGAACACCAGGCCCGTTGCAAAGGCGCAGCCAAAGGCAAGGATGACCGGGCCCGGAGTAAACTGAATGGCGGTGCCCAGAGCCTGAAGGGCCGCAGCAAAAGCCAGGCCGCCAATAACGCCCAAGGCCCCGCCGATGGCCGAAACCACCAGGGCCTCGACGATGAACTGCTGCAGTATGTGCCGGGTGCGAGCCCCGGTTGCGACACGAATACCGATCTCTCGGGTACGCTCAGTGACATTGACCAGCATGATGTTCATGACGCCGATGCCGCCGACCAGCAAGGAAATGGCGGCGATCGAACCAAGTAGTACGGTAAAGGTATTCTGGGTGTCAGCGACATTTTCCAGCAGCGACGCCATATTGCGAATCTGGAAGTCCTCAATACCGCCGTGGGCCTGGGTGATGGTCTGGCGCACGGCTTCCTGGGTCAGGTCAGCCTGGGCCAGATCGTCGATCATGATGGTGATCGAGTTCAAATGACGCTGGCCGATAATCCGCAAACTGCCAGTGTTCAGCGGCACGAAGACTACATCGTCCTGATCCGCGCCCCAGGGCGTGGCGCCTTTCTCGGCCATCACGCCAATCACCTGAAAGGGCACGTTGTTGATCAGTACATATTCTCCCAGCGGATTCTCGCCAGTGCCGAACAGATTGCTGGCTACGGTACTGCCGAGCACGGCGACGGCGGCATAGCGCTGGTTGTCCTCGTCATTCAGAAACACCCCCTGCGCCACGCGCCAGTCTCGCGCCAGCGGCAGGTCCGGGCTGGTCGCGGTGACCTGGGTCTGGTAATCGGTGCTGCCGCTGCGCAGGGTGACGCGCCCGTTCATTTCCGGCATGGCGGCGATGACGTTGTCCAACTGCCCTGCCAGTTCGGCATCCAGTGGCATCAGTGTGTTGGTGCTGCCATCCATTGAGCGCCTGGTGTTCGGCGCGCCGGGCCTGACCAGCAGCAAATTGGTGCCCAGTGAGCTGATGCGCTCTATCACTTCCTGGCGGGCGCCATTGCCGACTGCCAGCATGACCACCACCGACGCCACGCCAATCACGATGCCCAGCAGGGTCAGCACAGTGCGAAACAGATTGGATTTCAAAGCGCGTAAAGCCATGCGTACTGCTTCGGCGCTATCTGCCAGTACTACTGACGTCTGGCCCGGTTCGTCTGGCCTGGTGACTTTTTGGTCTGCAGGAGCAGGGGAGCTAACGGGTGCAGAGACTTGCTGACGGCCATTGTCACTGATTACGCGGCCATCACGCATTTCGATCAGGCGCTCGGCGTGGCTGGCGACCTCAGGATCATGGGTAATGATGATGACCGTCTTGCCGCGCTGGTGCAGTTGCTTGAGCAGCGCCAGTACGTCCTTGCCGCTCTGGCTGTCGAGTGCGCCGGTCGGCTCATCGGCGAGGATGATCTGGGCATCATTCATCAGCGCCCGGGCGATGGAAACACGCTGCTGTTGGCCGCCGGATAGCTGGCTGGGCTTGTTGCCCAAACGTTCGCCGAGACCCAGATCAGTGAGCAGCTCCACGGCCCGCTGCTGGCGCTCGGCGCGCGCTGTACCGGCATAGATTGCTGGGACTTCAACATTCTCGGTAGCGCTGGCCGAGGAAATCAGATGGTAACTCTGGAAGATGAAGCCAAAGGTCTCCCGGCGCAGGCTGGCCAGTTCATCCTTGTTGAGATTGGCGATGTCCTCACCGCGAAAGCGGTAGGCGCCGGTGGTTGGACGGTCGAGGCAGCCAAGCAGGTGCATCAGGGTTGATTTGCCGGAACCGGACGCGCCCATGATGGCAACAAATTCGCCCTGGTGGATATCCAGCGTCACGTCGTAGAGGACCTGCGTGGATAGCTCGCCATTGCGATAGATCTTGCTGATGTTGTCCAGGCTGATCAGGGCGTCGGTCATGGCTTACATGAACCTTCTGGGTACGCGGTCAGTTGAACTGGCAGAGGGCTGGCCGCCAATGACCACCTTCTCACCTTCTTCAAGCCCCTCAAGCACTTCGGCGAGTACACGTGTACGGGTGCCGATGCTGACTGTCCTGGGTTGTGGTCGGCCCTGGGCGTCCAAAACCTGTACTTCGTGACGGTTGCCTGCATCGCCTTGACGGCGATTCTGCTGGCCGAGGGCGGCCACGGGAATGGTCAGCACGTTCTCTGCGGCAGCATTGACGAAGAACACCTGGGCGCTCATTTGTGGCAGCAGATCACCATCCGGGTTGGGTACATCAAACAGCGCATTGAACAGCACCACGTTGTTGATTACTTCCGGGGTCGGCAGGATTTGCCGCAGGCTGCCTTCCCAGCGCCGCTGTGGTTGGCCCAGGGTGGAGAAATACGCGGGCATGCCGGGTTTGAGGCGGCTGATGTCCGCTTCCGAGACCTGTGTGCGTACCGTCATGGTCGACAGGTCGGCAATCTGTACCACGATCGGGGCGGTCTGGTTGGCGTTCAGCGTTTGCCCTCGATTGGCCAATTGCTGCACCACGGTACCGGCCATGGGTGCGTAGATGCGGGTGTAGTCCAGATCGGCCTGGTCGCCCTTGAGTGAAGATTCGGTCTGGCGAATCTGTGCTTTTATCGCGGCGATCTGAGCGCTGGCGGAACGCAGGGTGGCTTCGGCGCTTTCCACTGCCTCGCGGCTGGTGGCGTCCAGTTCGATCAGCCCTTGCTGCCGTTCGGCCTGCAGTCGGGCGAGGGTGTGCTGGGCCTCGCGGTCGGCCAGTTGCGCCTGCAGGTTGGCTAGTTGTGCGGTGCTCGCTTCCACCCTGGCCAGATAGACGGTTGGATCAATTTCGGCAAGCAGTTGGCCCTGCTCAACGGTATCACCGAGCTGCACATGCAACTGCTTGAGCTGGCCCGACACCTGGGTTCCAACATCCACATAGTCCAGCGGCTCAAGGGTACCCAGAGCGGTTATGCTGTCTTCGATATCGCTGCGTTCCACCCGCACGCTGCTATAGGCTGGCGCACGGTTCTGCGGTTCCAGCCAGAGGAACCAGAGCAGGGCGGCAACTATCGCAAGGATAATCGTGGACCAGATGATTGGTCCGGGCCTAAGGCGGAATCTAGTAGCAGACGGCATGTAACCTATCCAAAGCAGATGACAGGGCGCCAGTGTACCGTCCGGGGTGTCAAGCGGGGGAGCTCGAAGGTAAAGACTCTGTAAAGAGCCGTGTCAGTCGGCGTGCGCCGCCGCCGCGGAATAATCCGGATGCTGGCTGAACAACCTGCTGCGACCCTCATCCTGCTCCAGCGCACGCAGGTTGCGATTGAACCTGTCTATCAGCTCGCGAGCCTGGGGGTGGTGGCTCGGGATAATCAGGTGCAGGGTGACATCCGCCAGGGGTTCTGGCAGCTCCCTGGGCTGCGGTAGCTGCCGCTTGGCGCTCCGTAGCTGGTAGGCGACCTCGGCGCGGTTGCTGATCAGCACGTCTACACGCCCGCGCAACAGCATCTCGTGACACTGCTGCATGGTTCTGGGTCTGACAAAGGCCAGTCGCTGCATGGCATCCGCGACCCAGCCGCTGACCTCGTAACCCACGGGCAGACAGAACAGGGCTTCTTCCAGCTCCTCCTCGGTGCCACGGCTCCAGCCGCTGTCGGGATGTACGTATAGACGCAGGCCAAGCTGGTATAGCGGGTCGGAGAACTCGAAGAGCTCTGCTCGTTCAGGGGTTTTTATATAGGGAAAGGTCGCGCCGTACTGCAGCCGCAGTGTTTCTTCGTAGCCCCGGGTCCAGGGTTTGAAGTCGATGCTGTGGGCCCATTGATCCTGGGCCAATACCTGACGTACCAGGGCGGTGAGTACGCCACCCTGATGCAAACGGCTGTCAGAAAAGGGTGGATAGTCATTACCCGTGACCAGCGTCAGTTTGTCGGCGGCCTGCAGGGGTGACAGCCAGCCGATTATCAGCAATATGAAGAGCAGGGCGGGGTGTCTGCTGCCGTCTGTCCTTCCGGGCCGATATTGCACTGATTCCATTCAGCCCTCTGCTCTACGTGCGTTGGCAGACACTATAGCTGTTTTAGCGGCAAAAGCCTTAGTCGATCCAGCGGTACAGAGTGCGACGGGTGATGCCGAGAATATCTGCGGCCTTGCGCTTGTTACCTTGGGTGGCCTCCAGTACTTGGTTGATATAGAGACGCTGGACGCTTTCCAGGCTGGGCAGGCTTTCCGGGTCAGCGCTCGCGCCGGGCGGTGCGGTATTGCCTGCCAGCGTTAGCGGTTGAGGTGCAGCCGGTTGATCGAGGATACGTTGGGGCAAATGCCGGACTTCGATCAATGGGCTGTCGCAGAAGGTCGCCGCGCGCTCCACAGCGTTCTGCAGTTCACGTACGTTGCCGGGGAAGCCGTAACTTAACAGGGCGCGCAGAGCGTCGTCACTGAAGCCCTTGATGCTGCGCTGCTGACGCGCGTTGAAGCGGGTCAGGAAAAATTCCGCCAGTAACTGCACATCCTCACCGCGATCGCGTAATGGCGGAATCTGCAGTGCAAAGGTTTCCAGTCGGTAAAACAGGTCCTCACGGAAGCTGCCGTCGGCTACGGCTTCGGTCAGATTGCGATTGGTGGCGGCTACCACCCTGACGTCCACCTGGATTTCGTGGTCGCTGCCTACCGGGCGGATGCGCCCGTCCTGCAACGCGCGCAACAGCTTGGCCTGCAATGCCAGGGGCATCTCACCCAGTTCATCCAGCAGCAGCGTGCCGCCGTCGGCTTGCTGAAACAGCCCGGCACGTTGATTGCGTGCTCCGGTAAAGGCCCCGGCGGCGTGGCCGAAGAACTCGCTCTCCATCAGCTCTCCGGGTATGCCGCCACAGTTGACCATCATGTAGGGTCCCTTGCTGCGCGGGCTCTGGTCATGCAGAGCGCGGGCGACCAACTCCTTGCCGGTACCACTCTCGCCCTGCACCAGCACAGGGCCGTCAGCCCCGGCAATCTGCGTTATCTGGTGGAACAGCTGCAGCATGGCCGGGCTCTGGCCGATAATGCCGTTGAACTGCTTGACCGCCAGCATTGAGCGATAATGTTGCACCTCGTTACGCAGCCGACGGTTTTCCAACAGGCGGGTAACGGTCAGCAGAAAATGGTCCATCTCCAGCGGTTTGGTCAGAAAGTCGTCCGCTCCGGCCTTGAGCGATTCGACCGCCTGCTGCACCGAACCGAAGGCGGTAATGATCAGTACTGCCGGCGGCGGGTCGAGTTGCTGGGTGGCGGGCAGCAGGCTCAGGCCGTTGGCCCCGGGCAGGCGCAGATCGCTGACCAGTAGGTCGACCGATTGTTCGCGCAGGACTACCAGCCCCTGTTCGGCGTCAGGGCAGGCCGTGACGTGATAGCCCTCGCCCTCAAGCTCTTCCTGCAGCAGTTCACGTAGGCCGCTGTCGTCCTCAACCAGCAGGATATGTTCATTCTGGGCCATGGTCGCGATCCTTTTTGGTAGTAGGCTGGCTTTGATCGGATGCCAATGCCAGGGGCAGGGGTAGCTGAAGAATGGCTTCACAGCCGCCCAGGCTGCCGTTGCCCAGTTGTAGCTGCCCCTGGTGTTCCTCGGCCACGGCCTGGACTATGGCCAGGCCGAGGCCTGTGCCTTCGCCGGGGGATTTGGTGGTATAGAAGGGCTCCAGAAACTGATCCACGTTGCCTTCGGGCAAGCCTGCACCATCATCATTTATGCGGATGAGAAGGGCGGCGTTGTTAGCCTCGACGGCAATGCTGATGTCCTGGTTGGCGGCCTGCAGAGCGTTGCGCGTGAGGTTCAGCAACGCCAGTTCCAGGCGTCCGGCATCACCATGCAGGTCAGGCAGTTTGTCGGCACAACTGATAGACAGGTGTTTGCCTGCCGCTTCCACTTCCGGCCGTATGGCTTCGCCGAGGCCCTCAAGCAACTGGCCGACGGCAATGCTGCGGTGGCGCGTGGCTGCAGGGCGGCAGTAGTCGAGCAACTGTTTTACCGTGCGGGTCAGCCGCGCGACCTGATCACGGATTCCCTGCAACTGATGGTTCTGGCGGGCGTCGAGATTCTCGCTACGCTGCAGGCGCCGGGCACGTCCATCGATGACACTCAATGGCGCGCCCAATTCATGGGCGATGCCGCGGGCCATGCCGCCGATGGCGACCATTTTCTCGTTGTCCTTGAGCCGTGCTAGCAGGGCTGTCTCGGCAAGGCGATGACTTTCCAGTTCCTGTTGCGCCTGCTCGATACTGTCAAGCATGTGATTGAGACCCTCTGCCAGGCTAGCGACCTCGCTGGGGCCCTCTGTTGCCGCACGGTGCGAATGATCGCCCTGGGCTACACGGCGCATGTGTTCAAGCAACTTGTCGACATGCCGACCAACGCCGCCGTAGTGACCAAGCAACACGGCGCTCAGAATGGTCAGGCTTAACAGCCCCCAGACCAACCAGGCAATAATTCGCAACTGATCAAGGGCGCGGCCAAAGTCACTGGCTTTGCGGGTGATCTGGATCAGCCCCTTGATCTGGCCGGTGTGATCGAACAAAGGTAGGAAATGCGAGAACAGATTGCGCCCAGCTACCCGGCTGTAGGCCTCCTGGCGTTCACCTGTGCTGACAATCAGCTCGGGAATACTGGTGCCGCTCAGATCTGTTTCGGTAATGCCAGCCGAGGCGATGCGTGTGCCATTGACGTCGAACACCGATGCGCCATAGACCTCGCCCAGTACGAATACTGAGCCTAGCGCCAGTTCGATAGCCTGTCGGTCATCCTGGCCAAGGGCTGCGCCTACCGGGATGCTGACGGCTCGACCGATCAATTCCAGGTCGTTCTTTAATCGTTGCTCCTGGAACTGGCTGGCCTGATTCAGACCGAAGCCGATACCCAGGGCGGTAAGCAGCAGTAGCGGCAACACTACAAAAAGCAGCAGGGTGCGCTGTAGCCCGCTTATGCCCGCCAAGGGTCGAACGGGGCCAAGTGTATTCAATTTGAACGGGTATTTTTTGCTCATGTTTAAAAAAGATACAGATATACGGCTTGTTTGGCCAGTTCATATAGATCGGAAAATAGGCCTATTTTTTATTTATTGTTTAAAATCAATGTTATGCATGCTTTTTTGGTTTGTTGGCACGGTAAATGGATAGTTACTAGTGATTCC
Source organism: Pseudomonas sp. (assembly GCA_046291745.1). Lineage (GTDB taxonomy): Bacteria > Pseudomonadota > Gammaproteobacteria > Pseudomonadales > Pseudomonadaceae > Halopseudomonas. The sequence goes on from JBKBSI010000093.1 coordinate 10,275, forward strand.
AACAGAAGGAGAAGACACATGACTAACCTGAAAACACTGACAGCTGCTATCGCTCTTGCCACTTTCGGTTTTGCTACCTCTGCCGCCGTGGCTCAGGAAGGTACCGATCCGGCCCAGCAGTATGGTCAGCCAGAGCAGCAGGCTTCTACCCCGATTGCGGACGCTGATCTGGAAAAGTTTGTTGAAGCTGAAGCCAAGGTTGCTGATATCCGTGATGAGTTCACTCAGAAGCTGAACGAAGCTTCCGACCAGGAAGAAGCACAGGCTCTGCAGCTTGAAGCACAGGAAAAAATGATGGAAGCGGTTAGCGACGTGGGTATTGAAGTACCGGTCTACAACGAGATCGCTACCCGTATCCAGACTGATCCCGAGCTGCAACAGCGCGCTCAGCAGTTCAACTAAGCTGAAGCGTCAGTCGCGTTGAATCGTTGATGTAACAGATTCTACCGGCGAGCAGCCCCGGCCCGACACTCACAAGGTGTTGGGTCGGGGCTTTTTTGCGTGTGGCTATTATTCGTGCCGATGGGCTTGGTACTCGACGCGCTCAGCCAGTCCCTGCTTGAGAAAGTCTACCCACTGCCGGACTTTGGGTGACAGGTGGCGCTGCTGCGGGTAGAGCGCCCAGACGGCGGTGTGGGGCGGCTGGTGTTGCGGTAGCAAAGCGCGCAGGCGGCCCTGGCGCAGGTGCTCGTGTACGTAGTAGTCCGGCAACTGGCATAGCCCGAAACCGCGTAGTGCGGCCTCCAGCACGGCCTTGCCGCTGTTGCATTGCCAGTTGCCCTGGACCCGCACTGGTAGCTCGCGCTCGTTGCTCTTGAAGTGCCAGGTGTCGCTGCTGCCAATCAGGCAGTTGTGCCTGGGTAGCTCCGAGAGGCTGTGCGGTGCGCCATGCCGCTCCAGATAACTGGGTGCAGCGCACAGGTACATATGCCGTGGGGCGATGCGTGTGGCGATCATGTTGGAGTCCTGCAGGCGGCCCAGACGAATGGCCAGGTCGTAGCTACCATGCAGCAGGTCCAGGGTCTGATTGGTCAGGGTCATTTCTATTCGCAGTTGCGGATGCAGCTGCATGAAGTCATTGGCCAGCGGCATGATGAAATCTTCGCCGTAGGCGACGGCGCAGGTCATGCGCAGTAGCCCCTTGGGTTCACTGGCTAGATCGGTCACGGCGCGGATAGCCTCATCCCGGGCGTCGACCAGACGACGACAGTGCTGCAGAAAGCGCTCACCCGCCTCGGTCAGGCTGACGCGCCTGGTGCTGCGATAGAACAGGCGCGTTTGCAGGCGCTCTTCAAGCCGCGCCACCTGACGGCTGACGTGTGATGAGGATACGCCAAGCTGTGTAGCGGCGGCGCTGAACTGGCCGTGCTCAGCGACACTGACGAATTCGTCGATGCCCTCCCAATGGTTCATGATTATCCCTGTATGGCAATAATGTTTTGTTTGGCGGCCTATTATCCATGAATGCGCTGTCTACTACACTCTGTACTCTCATTCAGCCATCCATACCGGAGAACGCCATGCTCAAGTCCCGTGCCGCTGTTGCCTTTGAGGCGGGTAAGCCGCTGCAGGTTGTCGAGGTGGATGTCGCGCCGCCGCAAAAGGGCGAAGTGCTGGTGCGTATTGTCGCCAGCGGCGTCTGCCATACCGATGCCTACACCCTGTCTGGCGATGATCCAGAGGGCATTTTTCCGGCTATCCTCGGCCATGAGGGTGGCGGGATCGTCGAGGCCGTGGGTGAGGGTGTGACCTCGCTGGAGGTCGGCGACCATGTGATTCCGCTGTATACCGCCGAATGTCGCGAGTGCAAATTCTGCAAGTCGGGCAAGACCAATCTGT
>JBKBSI010000094.1:0-12107 GCA_046291745.1 Pseudomonas sp.
ATAGAGCTGTCGCGTTTGAGAAAAGTTCCTCTTTACAGCGCGGGGGTAGAGGCGATGTGCAGAAAAAGGCCCCAGGTCGGCAGCGTAATCCCTGACAACCTGAGGCCTGGTGCCGAGGGGCCTGATGGCCCCGGCGTTGCTGAGATTTACGCGAGATCGAAACGGTCCAGGTTCATCACCTTGGTCCATGCCGCGACAAAATCATGTACGAACAGCTGTTGTGCATCGCTGGCCGCGTAGACTTCTGCCAGGGCGCGGAGTTGCGAGTTGGAACCAAACACCAGATCGGCGACGGTACCCGTCCACTTCAACTCGCCGGTGGCCCGGCTGCGTCCTTCCAGCACCCTGTCGGAATCGGCAGACTTCTTCCACTGGGTACTCATGTCCAGCAGATTGACGAAGAAATCGTTGCTCAGCGCGCCGGGTCGTGCGGTGAACACGCCGTGCGCGGTTTGGCCTACGTTGGTCTCCAGTACGCGCAGCCCACCGATCAGTACGGTCATTTCCGGGGCAGTTAGCGTCAGCAACTGCGCCTTGTCGACCAGCCATTCTGCCTCGGACGCTTTGAAGCCTGCCCGGGTATAGTTGCGGAAGCCATCAGCAACGGGCTCCAGCGGCTGGAAGGAGTCGATGTCGGTCTGCTCCTGCGAAGCGTCGGTGCGTCCCGGAGTAAAGGGCACAGTTACATCCTGCCCGGCCTTTTGTGCGGCCGCTTCCACTGCCGCGCAGCCACCCAGCACAATCAGGTCGGCTATCGAGACTTTCTTGCCGCCGCTTTGCGCGTTGTTGAAGGACTGCTGGATTGACTCCAATGTGTTCAGTACCTTGGCCAGTTGCGCGGGCTGGTTGGCTTCCCAGTCCTTCTGTGGTGCAAGGCGAATGCGGGCGCCGTTGGCGCCGCCGCGCTTGTCGCTGCCACGGAAGGTCGAAGCTGAAGCCCAAGCGGTGGATACCAGCTCGGAAACTGACAGGCCGGATGCGAGGATGGTGCCTTTCAACTGAGCAATATCCTGCTGATCTACCAGCGGGTGATCGACCGCAGGAACCGGGTCCTGCCATATCAGCTCTTCCTGCGGAACCAGCGGGCCGAGGTAGCGGGTAACCGGGCCCATATCGCGGTGAGTCAGTTTGAACCAGGCGCGGGCGAAGGCGTCAGCCAGCTCCTGGGGGTTGGCCATAAAGCGCCGCGAAATTTTCTCATAGGCTGGATCCATGCGCAGGGCCATGTCGGCCGTGGACATCATGGGTGCAACGCGCTTGCTCGGGTCATGCGCATGCGGCACAGAGGTGTGTGCAGCAGGATCAACCGGCTGCCACTGATGTGCTCCGGCGGGGCTCTTGGTCAGTTCCCACTCATGGCCGAAGAGGTTTTCGAAGTAGCCGTTGTCCCACTGAATGGGATTGTTGGTCCAGGCGCCTTCCAGTCCGCTGGTGATGGTGTCGCCACCCTTGCCGCTGCCAAAGCTGTTGGTCCAACCAAAACCCTGCTCCTCGATCCCTGCGCCTTCTGGTTCAGGGCCAGTGTACTGACCGGGGTCGGCCGCGCCGTGACACTTGCCGAAGGTGTGTCCACCAGCAACCAGGGCTACGGTTTCTTCATCGTTCATGGCCATGCGCGCGAAGGTCTCGCGGATATCCCGTGCCGAGGCGAGCGGGTCCGGGTTACCGTTGGGACCTTCAGGATTGACGTAGATAAGGCCCATCTGCACGGCGCCCAGGGGGTTGGCCAGCTCGCGGTCTCCGCTATAGCGTTCGTCGCCCAGCCAGTCTTTTTCCGGACCCCAGTAGATGTCTTCTTCCGGCTCCCAGATGTCTGCGCGGCCACCGGCAAAACCAAAGGTCTTGAAGCCCATGGAGTCCAGAGCGACGTTCCCGGCAAGGATCATCAGGTCGGCCCAGGACAGCTTGCGGCCGTACTTCTGTTTGATTGGCCACAGCAGACGCCGGGCCTTGTCCAGGTTGCCGTTGTCTGGCCAGCTATTCAGTGGCGCAAAGCGCTGGTTGCCAGTGCCGCTGCCACCGCGGCCGTCATAGATGCGGTAGGTGCCAGCGCTGTGCCAGGCCATGCGGATAAACAGCGGACCATAGTGCCCGTAATCGGCGGGCCACCAGTCCTGGGAGTCAGTCATCAACGCGGTCAGATCCTTGACCACGGCGTGCAGGTCCAGGGACTTGAATTCTTCTGCATAGTTGAACTGCTCGCCCATGGGGCTGGAGAGTTCTGAATGCTGGTGCAGGATTTTGAGGTTCAATTGGTCCGGCCACCAGTCGCGGATACTTTGAGTATTGAGCGCAGCCAGTTTGGCCTCGCCGTGGCCGAAGGGGCACTTGGATTCATTGGACATGGTTGTAACTTCCTTCTGTTGTTTTCTTCGTTTGTTTCTCAGTGAGTGAAGTGTGGAACCTGGGCGGCGAAAAATAAAATAGGTTTAGCTAATGGTGACTATAGTCGTTACCCCTGAGCCCCTGCGTGGCAGGCGTAACCAGATGTTGCCTTGACAATGGCCCCCGGCGGCCGTAAATTCCTTGCATGACTTACACACGCAGATTTTTCGGTCGAATGATTATTACCGCCATTCCAGCTCTGGCGGGCTAGCCTTCGGCTGCACCCACAACCCGCCCTTGAGGCGGGTTTTTTGTTTCTGTCTCCTGGGCCAAAACCAACAGGAGTCAGCATGTCGCATTTATCCTCGCAACCCGCCTTGCCTCGGGCGGGCTTTACCGAGCACGAGCCTGCGGTAGCGGTGCCGGGGCTGTGCAAACAGCTGCTACGCGATACCGTCACCCAGATTCTCTCCGCGCCGGTTTACGACGTTGCGATTGAAACGCCCCTGCAGCCCGCGCCGCGCCTCTCTCAGGCGCTGGGCAACCAGGTGCTGCTCAAGCGTGAAGATCTGCAGCCGGTGTTTTCCTTCAAGATTCGCGGTGCCTACACCCGTCTGGCGCGCCTTGGACCTCAGGCGCGGGCGCGGGGTGTGGTGACGGCTTCGGCCGGTAATCATGCCCAGGGGCTGGCGTTGGCGGCGCAGAAACTTGCAATCAATGCGGTCATCGTCATGCCCGAAAGCACCCCCGCGATCAAGGTTCACGGCGCGCGCTCGCGGGGTGCGGAGGTGTTGCTGTATGGGCAGGCTTTCCCCCAGGCACTGGCCTTTGCGCTGCAATTGGCGCAGGACAACGGCATGACCTTTATACCGCCCTACGATGATCCGGATGTTATTGCCGGGCAGGGCACTGTGGCGGTGGAGTTGTTGCGACAGCACTCCGGAAAGCTGGATGCGATCTTTGTGCCGGTAGGCGGTGGTGGTCTGATCGCCGGCGTGGCTGCCTACGTCAAATATCTGCGCCCGCAGGTGCGCATCATCGGTGTGGAGCCCGCAGATTCGAACTGTCTACAAGCAGCCCTGGCAGCGGGCGAACGGGTGGTGCTGCCACAGGTGGGTGGCTTTGCCGATGGTGTGGCGGTAGCGCAGGTGGGTGCTTATAACTTCGAGCTCTGCCGCCACCTAGTGGACGAAGTGATCACCGTCAGTACCGATGAAATATGCGCCGCGCTGCGGGATATTTTCAACGAGACCCGCTCCATCACCGAGCCCTCAGGTGCCCTGGCTGTGGCCGGGCTGCGACGTTATGTGCAGCGTGAGCAATGTCGGGATCAGGTGCTGATCGCGATCAACTCCGGGGCCAATATCGATTTCGACAGCTTGGGCTATGTTGTAGAGAGAGCGGCTTTAACCGGCAGGGCCGATGTGACTGCTGGTCCGGTCTGCCAGTCCCACATCTGACACTCCATAAAAAGGTGATGACATGAGTGAAGAGCTGCAGGTGACCGATATTGAGGTAGGCACGGGCACTGAGGTGGTAAAGGGTGCGCTGATCACGACCCAGTACAAGGGCATGCTGGAAGACGGCACGGTGTTCGATTCGTCCTATGAGCGCGGCAAGGCATTTCAGTGTGTGATTGGCACCGGCCGCGTTATCAAGGGCTGGGATCTGGGCATGATGGGCATGCGCGTCGGCGGCAAGCGGCGCTTGTTCGTACCTGCGCATCTGGGCTACGGCGCCAGTCAGTTTGGTGCCCACATCAAGCCGCACTCCAACTTGATATTCGAAGTCGAATTGCTTGAGGTGCTGCCCCGCGAGGGTTGAGCCTAGAGGCTCTGGTTAGCTGCAACGAACCCCTCGGCGGTCGCGGGGTCCAATGTAATGACGGGCAGTTAGCAGGTCCCACAGGGACCGGTACTGCTAGCCAATAATAACCAGAGAAGGAGATGCACCCATGGTTACCCACTACAAAACCGCCGGGCACCTTGCCTGCGGCAGCGAAGGTCAACACCTGGCATCGACCAACAAGGTATCCCGCGTAAAGTGCCGCAACTGTCGACGTACCGAAGCCTTTCACGAGGCGCAGCGTCGTTCGCGCAATGCCAAGCGGCGTGCAGCACGTCGTGCCAGTTCGGTAGATGTCGCGCAGGTTGCGGGTGATTGGCGCAGCAGTTGGCGCGAGCATCTTGCAGCGCTGCCCGGCATCCATCGTTTGCCACGGGGCTTTGCTGGCCAGCCGATGGTCTAGCCCGCCTGAAGCCTCAGTGCTCTGCCGTGTGCAGGGCCTCGATGGCGCGGAGATAGGCCTCCATTGCGCGGGGCAGCTCCGTGGCCAGTATCGGCCCGTGCAGGGCATGCTCATACTCTGGTAACAGCTCGCTAAGCATGCCCACCGGCAGGCTGAACAGTGTTGCGGTATAGGCATGCCGCTGAGCTTCGGTTGCCCCGGGTGTGCGCAGACTGATTACTCTGGAAAGTATCTCGTGCATACCGCGCCCGTTTTCGCGTGGAGAGCCGCACTCGCGGCTGTGCGTCAGGTATACAAATGCCAGATTCTGCGCTAGATAGTCGAGAAATGGCTGCATCAGGTTCTGCACCACTTCCTTGGCGGTAAAGCGCTGCCAGTCCTCGTCCGTTATCTGCTCTGCCAGATCAGTCAGGCGCTGTATGGAAGTGTGATGTTTTTCATGCAGGGCCTGCAGGACGCTCTCTTTGTCCGGAAAAAAATGATACAGCGAGCCGATCGAGGTGCAGGCCTCCTGCGCCAGACCGTGCATGGTCAAGGCCACCTCACCTTTGCTGACCAGCAGCCTGGAGCATGCCTCCAATATAGCGTCCACCCTTTGCTGGCCGCGTGTCTGGCTTGGTTTGCGTACGGCTTTCTGCTTGTCAGGCGGGCTCTTTTCTATGGGCATTGTGGGTTGGGCTTCGGTAAGAAAAAGTGAGCCGGGTGGCTAGCTAACCGGCAGATTATCCCCTAGACTAGACGAATTATTCTAGTACGGCAATGGCGCGTTGCCACCGTTGCCAACAACACCGTCATCATGGCCCAAGGGTCACCACGCTAGCGAATGTCCATATGGGTCATGCAATGAAACGATCAGTCTGTATTGCCATCACCGCCTTGTTGCTCAGCGCCTGCGGCGATGATTCAGCCAATGGAAATGGCCCAGCGCAGGGCGGCGCTCCGGCCCCCGAAGTGGAAATCGTCACTGTCGAATCACGCCCGGTGGCTTATGTCATTGAACTGCCCGGTCGTGTCCAGGCGCTACGCACGGCGGAAATTCGCGCACGCGTCAGCGGCATTATTCAGGAGCGACTGTTTCGCGAGGGTAGTGACGTGGAGGCGGGTGACGAGCTGTTCCTGATCGACCCGCGTGAGATGGAAGCCAGCCTCGGCGCTGCCCGGGCCTCATTGCAGCGGGCCGAAGCCACCGCGGCCAATGCCAAACAGGATGTTGAGCGGTACAAGGGGCTGGTTGCTCAACAGGCAATCAGTCAGCAGGAATACGACACCGCTGTCGCCCGCTTGCGCACGGCTGAAGCGGATGTGGCCGAGGCACGCTCGCGGCTGGCAACCGCACAACTGAATCTGGAGTACACCCGCGTCACTTCACCTATTGAGGGACGGGTTGATCGGGCGCAGGTATCGGAAGGGGCGTTGGTCAGTGCCGCCGAGGGCACCCTGCTGACCACGGTCGAGCAGTTCGATCCGGTCTATGTGAATTTTTCCCAATCCAGTTCAGAGCTGCTGTCGATCCGCTCGCAGCTGTCCAGCGGCGCCCTGGAGCGCCCGGATAATGGTGAAGTGGAAGTCACCCTGACGCTGGAAGACGGTAGCGATTTTGCCCAGACCGGCAAGCTGGACTTCTTCGCCATGACCATTGATCAGGCCACCGGCACCGTGGCCTTGCGCGCCGAGTTCCCCAATCCCGAACGCCTGTTGTTACCCGGCCAGTTCGTCAATGCGCGGATTCAGGCCGGGGTACGCCCAGCAGGTATGCGCATACCCCAGCGTGCGGTACAGATGAGCGAGCAGGGCGCCACCGTGATGTTGCTCGACGCCGAAGATCAGGTGCAGGTCAGGCCGGTCAGTGTGGGTGAACAGGAAGCGGGATTGTGGGTAATAACCGAAGGGCTGAGCGAAGGCGACCGGGTGGTCGTTGCCGGTCTGCAGAAAATTCGTCCGGGCCAGAAGGTCAGGATTGCTGGTGACACGCCGCAAAATTCGCCGCCCGCCGCTGCACCCGAAGCAGGGGCTGAGGATGCAGCGGAGGCCGAAGCGCCATGACCCCGCATTTCTTTATCAAGCGCCCGGTCTTTGCCTGGGTTATAGCGCTGATTATCGGGCTGGGCGGTTTGCTGGCCCTGCGCGATCTACCGGTCGAGCAGTATCCGACTATCGCGCCGCCGTCGCTGACCATCAGCGTCACTTACCCGGGTGCTGACGCCTCCACGCTGGAAACCAATGTCACCCAGGTGATAGAGCAGGAGCTTAATGGCGTTGATGGCTTCCTGTATATGCAGGCGACCAGCCGCTCCAACGGCAGCGCTTCCATTGAGCTGACCTTCGCCGCCGGTACCGATATCGACAAGGCGCAGATGGAAGTCCAGAACCGTCTGAGCCGGGTCGAGCAGCGCCTGCCCGAGGAGGTGCGCCGCCAGGGCGTACAGGTCAACCAGGCCTCCAGCAGCTTTTTGATGATTGTCGCGCTGAGCTCCCGTACCGGGGCTACCTCGGCGTTGGAACTGGGTAACTTTGTGTCGGCGCAGGTGGTGGATGAGCTGCGCCGGGTGCCGGGTGTGGGCGACATTCGCGACTTTTCCACCCAGTACGCCATGCGTATCTGGCTGGACCCCGACCGGTTGGCCAGCTTCGGTCTGTCGGCTTCGGACGTGCTCGCGGCAGTCCGCGAGCAGAACAGTCAGTCGGCTGGTGGTGCGCTGGGCGACTTGCCGAATACCGATAAAGTCGAGATCACCGCAACCATCCAGACTCGCGGTCAGATGAGCAGTGCCGAGGAGTTTTCCGCCATTATCCTGCGCGCTGATGCGGACGGCTCCTCGGTGCGCCTGCGTGATGTGGCCAGAGTTGAGCTGGGAGCAGAAAGCTACCTGAACCGGCTGGAAATCAACGGCCAGGAATCGGCAGGTATGGCCGTGCAGTTGACGCCCGGTGCCAACGCTCTGGACGTGGCGGCCGGGGTCAAGCAGCGCATGGCCGAGCTGGAGCGTAACTTTCCCGAGGATATCGACTGGCTGGTGCCCTACGACAGTACGCCCTTTATCAGCGCCTCGATCAAGGAGGTGCTGATCACCCTGTCGGTGGCCATGCTGCTGGTATTCACCGTGATGTTCGTGTTCCTGCAGAGCTGGCGCGCCACCTTGATTCCCACCGTGGTGGTGCCCATTGCCTTGGCCGGTGCCTGCATGGGTTTGTGGTTGTTTGGTTTCTCGATCAACCTGCTCAGCCTGTTTGCGATGATCCTGGCCATCGGCACCCTGGTGGATGACGCCATTGTGGTGGTCGAGAATGTCGAGCGGTTGATGGAAGAGGAGGGGCTGAGCCCCTATCAGGCGACGGTCAAGGCTATGGATCAGGTCACCTCGGCGATCATCGGTACCACGCTGGTGCTGATTGCGGTGTTCCTGCCGATGGCCTTTTTCCCCGGCTCCACCGGCGGTATCTACCGACAGTTCTCGGTCACATTGGCCATCTCCGTGGCGGTGTCGACGGTACTGGCACTGTCGTTGACCCCCGCACTTTGCGCCGCCTTGTTGAAGCCCGTCCAGCGTAGCGAAGACGGCAATACTGCCTTGCCTCTGGGCAAGCGGATATTCGCGCCCTTCAATCGCTTTGTGCACCGCACCACCGACCGCTACCAACGCGGTGTGGGCGGCATTCTGGTCAGGCCGTTGCGCTTTCTGCTGGTCTTTGTCGTGTTGCTGGTGGTCGCAGCCTTTTTGCTGCTGCGCCTGCCGGGCAGCTTCGTACCGGCCGAGGATCAGGGCTCGTTGATCACGGTGGTGCAGGGTCCCTCCGGCTCCACCGCAGCCCGAACCACTCAAGCGGTAGAGGAGATCAAGGCCTATTACGACGAGGTGCCCCAGGTCGACAACGTGGTGTTCGTTCACGGCTTCAGCTTCTTCGGTCAGGGCCAGGCACATGCCATTTCCTTTGTCAGCCTGCTGCCCTGGGATGAACGCCCAGGTGTGGAGAACAGCGCCCAGACGTTGGTGCAACGTGCCATGGGTAGGCTGATGCAGATCAAAGAGGCCAGTGTCTTTGTACTCAATCCACCGGCGATTCCGGCCTTGGGTGTGGCTGGTGGCTTTACCTTCAAGCTGCAGGATCGCAGCGGTGCAGGGCCAGAGGCGCTGATCGCCGCGCGCAACCAGTTGCTCGGCGCGGCCAGTCAAAGCGATCTGCTGGTTGGTGTACGCCCTGAGGGTGAAGAAGCAGCGCCGCGTTTGCGCGTCGATGTGGACCGCATCAAGGCGCGGGCTCTGGGTCTGTCCATCAGCGATATCAACTCTACCCTGAGCATCACTTTTGGTAGCGCCTACGCCAACGACTTTACCCGTGAGGGCCGCATCCACAGGGTCATGATTCAGGCCGATGCGGACTTCCGCATGACCCCGACCGATGTGCTCAACCTCAAGGTGCGCAACGCCGATGGCGATATCGTGCCCTTTGGCGCCTTTACCTCGGTGACCTGGACGGCGGGTCCGCCGCAGTTGCAGCGCTACAATGGGTATCCGGCCACGACTATTTCCGGTAGCGCCGCTCCTGGCCGTTCCTCCGGCCAGGCCATGGACGAGATGGAACGGCTGGCCGCCCAGTTGCCCGAAGGCTTTGGCTTTGAGTGGACCGGTCTGTCCTTTGAAGAAAAGCAGGCTGCGGGCCAGGTTGGCGCTCTGATGGGCTTGTCGGTACTAATCGTATTGCTGGTACTTGCAGCGCTGTACGAGAGCTGGACCATTCCGTTGGCGGTGCTGCTGGTTGTGCCGTTGGGGGTGCTGGGGGCGGTGCTGTTCTCCATGTTTAGAGGCTTGCCAGCCGATGTGTACTTCAATGTGGGGCTGATTACGGTGATTGGGCTCTCGGCCAAAAACGCCATCCTGATCATCGAATTCGCCATCGAGGAAGAGGGCAAGGGTCGTAGCGTGATGGAAGCAACCATGGCCGCAGTGCGTCTGCGCCTGCGCCCGATTTTGATGACCTCGCTGACCTTTATTCTTGGCATGCTACCGCTGGTGATTGCCACCGGGCCCGGCGCGGCCAGTCGTATCGCAGTGGGCACTGGGGTGATGGGCGGCATGGTCTTGGCCACCGCGCTCGGTGTGTTCTTCACACCGCTGTTCTATCTGGCCGTACGTCGCTGGTTGACTCGCACACCGCCACCGGGTGCCGACCCAGACTCCGCAGAGCCGCAGGATGATCAGGAGAAGGCCCATGCGTAAGCTGCTGCTGAGTCTTACCCTGGTTAGCCTGGCGGGCTGCCAGTTGGCACCTACCCACGAGCGCCCGGCACTTCCGGTCACTGACAGCTATCCGCATCTGCTGGCTGATGGCGCAGAGACGGGCGCAGAGGCCGGTGTAGTGCCGGCCGAAATGCAGTGGCGCAGTTTTTTTGCCGATCCGCAATTGCAGGTGCTGATTGAGCAGGCGCTGGTGAATAACCGCGACCTGCAGGCAGCGCTCTATCGCATCGAGGAAACCCGCGGACTGTATGGCGTGCAACTCGCAGACCGCTACCCGAGCCTGGGCCTGGGTGCAGAAATGACACGCGGCCGCACTAATACCGGCGCACAGGGAGTGCAGGGTGGCAGCAGCGCGATTAGCGAAAGTTATTTTGTTGGCCTGAATGTCTCGGCCTTTGAGCTGGATTTCTGGGGCCGGGTCGCCAACCTGTCCAGTGTCGCCCGAGCCGAGTATCTGGCCAGCATCGAAGCCCAGCGCGCCTTTCGGCTGTCACTGATCAGTGATGTGGCTTCCACCTATTTGGGCTTGCGCGAAGCGGTAGAGCGTATCGAGCTGGCCGAAGCTACAGTGGTCAGTCGCCGCGAGGGCCTGCGCATTGCCAAGGTCAGGCTGGATGCGGGTATCACCTCGGCGCTGGACTACGCCCAGGCCGAAGCCCTGCTGACCCAGGCGGAAACCCAACTGGCGGCGATCATGCTGACCCGCGCGCAGAACCAGAACCTGCTGGCGCTGCTGACCGGCGGCGTGGTGGCGGAACCGCTACCAGCACCGCTCACGCTGGCAGAGCAATCCAGTCCGCCGGCTTTGGATGCGGGTCTGCCCTCCAGTCTGCTGCTCAGCCGTCCGGATATCATTGCCGCTGAACTGCGCCTGCAGGCCGCGCGCGCCAATATCGGTGTGGCCCGTGCCGCCTTCTTCCCGCAGGTCTCGCTGACCGGTCGTGCAGGCTATGCCTCGAGCGAGTTCAGCAATCTGGTCAGCTCCAGTAACGAGATCTGGAGCATAGGTCCGAGCATCACCCTGCCGCTGTTCGACTACGGCCGTAACCGTGGCAACCTGACAGTCGCGCAGGCCCGTGACAACCTGGCCGTGGTTGAATATGAGCGCACCATTCAGGTGGCCTTCAACGAAGTGGCAGATGCCCTGGCTGGTCGCCGCTACCTGGCCGATCAGGTCGAGGCCCAGGAGCGTAACGAAGCCACGCTGCAACGGGTCGTCGATCTGGCTCGGCAACGTTATGAAGAGGGCGTGGTCAATTACATAGAAGTGCTGGACGCCGAGCGCAGCCTGTTCGACGCGCAGCAAAGCTCCATCCAGATACGCCGGGCCGAGGTACAGAACCTGGTGGCGCTCTATATTGCTCTGGGTGGCGGTACTGCGGTGGAGTAGGGGTGAAAACGCGCCCCCGCAGAGCAACATAAATTGCTCTGCGGGGCTGCCGTCACGGCAACCAATGTCGGATATACTCGCGAATGCCAACAAACATGCAAAACGTTTTCTTGCCCGCTCTGTCAGTACTCCCTGTGTAAGGATTTGCCGTGACTGCCTCTTTCAAGAACAGACTCCCCCGCCAGATTTCACCTGTCCTGCTCGCAATTATCCTGGCCGTGCTATTGGTGCTCTGGTTGCTTCTGGGTGACAAGCGCAGCGCGCAGGACGAAGCGCCATCGGCCCAGGAGCAGAGCGAGCAGAAACTGCACCAGGTCGAAACCCGCTGGTCGCAGGCACAGGAATTTCCCAGAGAACTGGTTCTGCAGGGGCAACTGCTGCCGTGGCAAAGCGTGCGGGTAATGGCCCAGGTCTCAGGCCGGGTGGAAAAACTCGCCAAGCAACAGGGCGACCGCGTATCTGCCGGTGATGCCCTGCTGCAACTCTCGGACGAAGGACGCACTGCGCAGTTGGCACAGGCGCAGGCGATCAACCGGTTACGCCAGAAGGAGCTGGAAAGCACCCGCCGACTCAGGGCATCCAGCTATGCCACCGAGACCGAAGTCATACGTCTGGAAGGCGAAGTCGCCCGGGCGCAAGCGGACTTGAGCGCCGCCGAGCTTGCCGTGCAATACAATCGACCGGTTGCACCTTTTGCCGGTGTGGTGGATCGCCGTTATGTCGAGGTTGGCGAGCTGGTGCAGTCCGGAGCCGAACTGATGTCGCTGGTAAATGTGGAGCGGCTGAAAGCCACCGCGCGCATCCCGCAGCAAGACGCCAGCCGCGTAGAGGTGGGGCAGCCAGTCAAATTGCAGCTGCTCGATGGCCGCGAGCTGGAGGGCGAGGTGCGCTTTATCAGCCTGGCCGC
>JBKBSI010000095.1:0-12065 GCA_046291745.1 Pseudomonas sp.
AGCAGGCGGTGTTCCTCGACAGTCCCATGGCGATTGCCGCGACCGCGATTTATGACCGCCACCGGCATGACTTCAATGAGGAAGAAAAAAACGAGATCGAAGCCCGCGGCAAGGGTGATTTGAAACACTGGTTGCCTATTCTCAAGTGCACACCTACTCCGGAAGCCTCGATGGCGATCAACCGCATTACCCAGGGTGCGATCATTATTGCCGGTGCGGGCATGTGCAACGGTGGGCGTATTGTTCACCACTTCAAGCACAACCTGTGGCGTGAAAACTGCCATGTCATCTTCCCCGGCTTCCAGGCCAAGGGCACCCTGGGCAGGCGCCTGGTGGATGGTGAGAAACAGGTACGGGTGATTCACCAGAGCCTGGCGGTGAAAGCCCAGTTGCACACCCTCGGCGGCTTTTCCGCCCACGCGGGTCAGTCGCAGTTGATAGACTGGCTACGGCATTTCAAACGCAGCCCCGAGATCTATCTGGTTCATGGTGAGCTGGAGAAGAGCCAGGCGCTGGCGGCGGCGATCGAGGATCAGTTAGGCTGGCAAGCGACTATTCCAGAACAGGACGAACAAATTGCCTTCTAAACCCGGCAAGCAGGACAAGAGTATGCGTGACGATCTGGACCCTGCCGATTATCTCGGCAGGCACTGGAAAACCGGTGGTAGCGGCATTCAGCAGGCGGTAGACCATCTGGTCGAACTGAGCGCGGGCAACAGTCAGAATGCCGAGCTGTACCGCGAGATGCTGCTGGATGTGGTGCGCATGGCCCAGGCCGACCGCAACCGCTGGGATGCCAAGATCATGTTGCAAACCATCCGTGAGCTGGAGCAGGCCTTCGCGCGGCTTGAGCTGTTCAAGCGGCGGCGCAAGGTGACGGTATTCGGCTCTGCTCGTACCCCGGTCAACGCCGCAATCTACAGCCTGGCGCGGGAGATGGGCCGGGAGCTGTCGTCCCACGATTACATGGTCATCACCGGTGCCGGTGGCGGCATCATGGCCGCTGCCCATGAGGGCGCCGGGCTGGACAACAGCCTGGGCTTCAATATTACCCTCCCCTTCGAGCAACAGGCCAACCCTGTGGTCAAGGGTACCGATCACGACATCTCGTTTCGCTTCTTCTTTCTGCGCAAGCTGTTCTTTATCAAGGAAGCCGATGCGCTGATCCTCTGCCCCGGCGGCTTTGGCACCCTGGATGAAACCCTGGAAGTGCTGACCCTGATCCAGACCGGCAAAAGCCCAGTGGTACCAGTGGTATTGCTTGAGGAGCCGGGTGGGCGTTACTGGGAAAGTCTGCTCGCCTTTTTCCGCGAGCAGCTTGGTGACCCCGGTTACATTCTGCAGAGCGACTTCAATCTGATGACTGTGGCGCACACGCCTGAAGAGGCAATGCAGGAGGTACTGGGCTTTTACAGCAACTATGACTCGGCGCGCTGGGTTGATGGGCGCTATATCCTGCGCATGAAACGTCCTCTGACCGAGCAGGCGCTGGCGCATCTGAATGAGCACTTCACCCCGCTATGCCTGAGCGATAGTTTCACTCAGCACCCAGGCAGGGAGGTCCGCGCAGACGAGCCCGAACTGGATGACATGCATTGCCTGGCTTTTGTTTTCAACGGCAGAGATCACGGCCTGTTGCGGGCGTTGATCAACGTCATCAATCAAGCTGAAAATCAGCAAAACCCCGGTACTGCATAAAGCGCAGCTGCCGGGCGCGCTCCTTGGGGTCCTGGGCTGGACCCTCGGGGAAACGCTTGCTGAATACGGCCTGGGCCTGGGCCTCCCAGTCGCGGGATAGCTCGACCAGTTGCGACTCGATCAACTGCTGGGCCACGCCGCGTTCACGCAATTCCTCACGCAAACGCTGCGGACCTATGCCGCGCTGACTGCGCGCGTGTACATAGGCCTCACAGAAACGCTCATCACTGAGCAAACCATCGATTTCCAACTGGTCCACTACTGCTTCGGCCATCTCCGATGGGGCGCCGCGCTGCGCCAGCTTGCGCAGCATTTCCCGGCGGCTGTGCTCACGCCTGGCTAGCAGATCCAGGGCTGAGCGACGCGCCGCCTGCGGCGTCTCCAGTTGCGTGCGGCCAAACATGGACTAGCGCTGCAACTCAGGAATCGGCGTCAGCGCTTGCTTCGACCGCTGCCTTGGCGTTGGTCGGCTTGGGCAGCAACTGATCGCGAATGGCCTTTTCGATCTCGTCGGCAATCGCCGGGTTCTCGGCCATGTACTTGGCTGCATTGGCCTTGCCCTGGCCAATCTTGTTGCCCTTGTAGGCGTACCAGGCACCGGATTTTTCCACCAGACCAATCTGTACGCCCAGGTCGATAATCTCGGCATTGTGGTAGATACCCGAGCCGTAGAGAATCTGGAACTCGGCCTGACGGAAGGGTGGCGCCACCTTGTTCTTCACTACCTTCACACGGGTCTCGCTACCCACAACCTCGTCGCCTTCCTTCACTGCGCCAGTACGGCGGATATCCAGACGGACAGAGGAGTAGAACTTCAGCGCGTTACCACCGGTAGTGGTTTCCGGGTTACCGAACATCACGCCGATCTTCATGCGGATCTGGTTAATGAAGATAACCAGGCAGTTGGCGTTCTTGATGTTACCGGTGATCTTGCGCAGTGCCTGGGACATCAGACGCGCCTGCACGCCGACGTGGTGGTCACCCATCTCGCCTTCGATTTCGGCCTTGGGCACCAGTGCCGCTACCGAGTCGATGATGATTACGTCTACCGCGTTGGAGCGCACCAGCATGTCGGTGATTTCCAGCGCCTGTTCACCGGTATCCGGCTGGGACACCAGCAGATCATCGACATTGACGCCAAGCTTGGCGGCGTATTCCGGGTCCAGTGCGTGCTCGGCATCGACGAAGGCGCAGGTAGCGCCCTGCTTCTGGGCCTGGGCAATCACCGACAGGGTCAGGGTGGTTTTACCGGAAGACTCCGGGCCGTAGATCTCGACTACCCGGCCCTTGGGCAGACCGCCCAGGCCCAGGGCGATATCCAGACCCAGCGAGCCGGTGGAGATCGATGGAATAGCCATGCGCTCGTGGTCGCCCATGCGCATGACGGCGCCCTTGCCAAACTGACGTTCAATCTGACCCAAAGCCGCGGCAAGCGCCTTCTTCTTGTTGTCGTCCATTGTGCATCCTCTTGGAGTGGTGGGCGCCGCAGCGCTCTTTAGTCAGCAAGCCTGTATCAACAAAGCCATTAACAGCGTAGCTTTTAACAAACTACTGTATATATGGTCAGTATTATTCCACAGAAGTTCGCCTGCGCCTACCCCCCTTTTCAGCACCTTTGGCTATTGCTTCGAAGCTGCGCTTTCCAGCTGCTTGAGCAGGCCCTCCAACGCATGCAGCACGGTCTGGGAGCGCACTTCGCGGCGGCTGCCCTGCAAGCGCTTGCACTGGCTGACTACCTCGCCATCGCGCAGCGCCCAGCCAAACCAGACGGTGCCCACCGGTTTTTCTACCGAGCCGCCGTCCGGTCCGGCGATGCCGCTCACTGCTACGGCAATATCCGCTTCGGCGGCGTCCAGCGCTCCGGCAGCCATGGCCCTGACCACTGCCTCGCTAACCGCGCCGTGCTCTGCCAACACCGCCGGATCAACGCCAAGCCAGCGCGCCTTGCTCTGGTTGGCATAGGTGACAAAGCCAGTCTGGAACCAGGCCGAGCTGCCACTGACGCGGGTAATGGCTTCACAAATGCCGCCCCCGGTACAGGATTCTGCGGCGGTCACATTAAAGCCCTGGCGCCGCAAGGCGTTGCCCAATCGGGCAGCTGCGGCGTCAATCAGGTGGTCATAGTTCGACATGCTCATTCCTCGCTCGAGAATAAATCAACTCGATCTGCACTATGCCAGCCTGCAACAACCAAATCATCTCTGGAGCCCCGCACCACCTTCTTGGAACTGCTTAACACAGGGATACCCCAGGGCCAGGTATTGTCAGATGAAGCCAATGCCGTCATTTTTGAAATTCCGTTGGCTGCTCAAGCTGATAGATTGCCTCGGACAGGTCATCCAGTTTGCTGGAGAGGATGGCTTGAGCGTCGTATAACCCACGATTGTAAAAATATGACCCGACCTCCTTGGAGAAGAAATCAAGCAAGAACTCTGCATCAAACCCTCCAATCTCCTGGTTGAGCTCCTCAGTAAAGTAGCGCTGAATCTTTCGGGCGATAACCGCCTTCTCATCTTTGCTAAATGTGATGTCCACCATGAACTCTCCGTTTTGGCCTAACGCGCTACAAGCAGGGCTTTGGGGCGCTCCAGGGCGGGCGCAAAAATATGAACGCGGTGTCGGTTCGACAATATCGTAGATGGCTTCATCCCAAGCATGGTGCGGAAGGTATTGGAAAAGTGCGACGAATCGGTAAATCCAGCCGCGATAGCCGCTTCGGTCAGCGAATCACCCCGGGAAACTCCCACCGCGGTTACATATAGCCGGTGCCACTGACGATAGCGACGAATAGGCACCCCCAGGTGCCCCTTGAACAGTTCCACTAAACGGGGTACTGACAAATTGATCTCACTTGCCAACTCCGTCAAAGACAAGTTGTCCGCTACCGACGACTTGATCCTTTGCACCACCTTTACCACTCTCGGGTCTACGAGAACGGGGGGAGTTTTATCCGGATGAAAGAGTTGTTCAAGCATAAGGTAGAGTGCATCCGGTGCAGGGGGCTTTCGAAACACATCTGCAAAGGCCGACTGAAAGAGCGGCTCCTCCTCAAGCCGAACGCACATACCATCGTAAACTTCCGTCATTGCCGCTGCCAGGTTGGCATAGTCCTGTCCAAAAGGATCCAGGAAGCACAGGGCGACAACGCCGTTGCCCGAATCGGTACGTACCTGTTGCCCCGACCTGAAAAGCACACTATGACAGACGATAGCCCGGCCACAGTTCTCAGCCTGCACGCGCATAGGATGATCAAGACTTACTGCCAACATGGGGGCAGCCTGAGAAACCTGTCGTGGTTCTGGTAACACCCCCAGAAAAAATGTTCTTTGATCCCAAAGGTACAGCAAATTCCCGGACAACAGAGTATCCATAACACCACCCTTCTGAGTGAGTGCTGCCACAATCGAGCTATACCCTTCAGGCAGAACTGCAAGGCTGGCCAGGCCTACTGGTCGATTGTAGCGCTCGCATCTTGTTATTTTTCGAAAAGCCTTAGTGAGTCCACCAACGGATCATAGAACCTACTCGCCGAAACGTCCTATCCGGATCTCGCTTTTGTGACTACAGGCTCATAGATACTTGCAAACAAAGCCTGCCATCAGATCTTGCAAGTAACGTGAGTATGACCCTGTTTAACTTTTGGGCGCCTGCAGCGCTTGAACGCACCGTAAACGTGATGCAGGTACCCACGTTTTGCGCCGTACCCAAAACAACAACGTTCTGACAGGCAAGGAAAAACCCCCATGAAAAAGTTACTCATCCCAGCGGTCGCTGCATTAACGCTATGCGGCACCGCGTCCGCCCAGGCAGGCTGGCTGGATTTCTGGAAGAAGAACGACTCGCAAACCAGGCACCCGATTGTGCTGGTCCCCGGTATTTTCGCGTTCGACAGCATCGCAAGCGTCGACTACTGGTACAAGATCCCTGCCGCACTGGAGTCCCAGGGCGCCACCGTATTCGTACCGAAAATCAATGCTTTCGACAGTTCCGCAAACCGCGGAGAAAGACTGATAGAACAGTTGGAAAATATCCAGGCCACATCGAATGGCAAGATTCAGAAGTTCAACCTGATGGGGCATAGCCAGGGGGGATTGACCGCACGTTATGTGATGAGCGTACGTCCGGATCTGGTGGCCTCTGTCACCACAATGCATACCCCGCACAAGGGCTCGCCTCTGGCCGACGTGGTAACCGGAGTAGCGGAACCAGGCACGCTGCAGGGCGTAACCTTTGAAGTCTTCTCCAATGCGGTTGGTGATATGGTCAACCTGATGTCCGACAACAAACGGGACAAGTCAGACGTCAATGCCATGCTGGCAGAGTTCAACGAAGTCGGGGCTGCAGAATTCAATAAAAGCTTCCCCTTGGGCTTGCCCACTACCCCCTGTGGCCAGGGACCCGCCAGTGTCAATGTGGATGGCCACACCATCAGGCTGTACTCCTGGAGCGGCACGTCCACCGTGACGACAGGTATTGATTTATCAGATGCCCTGTTTGCGGTTACCTCTTTCGCATTCGATGAGCCGAATGACGGCGTTACCGGACGCTGCTCCAGCCGCTTCGGCCAGGTACTGAAAGACAATTACCGAATGAACCATATCGACGTGAACAACCAGATACTGGGCCTCGTGTCGCTGTTCGAAATCAGACCTGAAACGCTGTTTCAAAATCACGCCAATCGCCTGAAAAACGCGGGCCTCTGATCAAAACCTCCCGTTTTGCCTGGTGGCGGAACGGGAGACTCCCACCGCGAAGATGTTGTCGCCAGCGCTTCCCCGAGGAAAACCCATGTCAGTGTCCCATCGTCGCCTTATCTATTGCGCCGCCATCGTTGCGTTGCTTGCCCTTATAGTGGGCCTGCAACGTCTGTCGCAACCAGACCAGCACACCGCAGCCACTCCTGAAGTGGCAACCGTGTCGAATCCATCAGCTTTTAACGACCAGATCCATACCGACGGTCTGTCTCAACGTTTGAAACTGAGCTTGCTACCAGCCTCTTTACAGGGTGCAGAGCCCAGGGTGGCATTCACAACAGATGAACAGGGCAACCTGGTGCCGGAGCATGACTTGCTTATCCTGTTTGATTTCTATCTGTCCGCGCTAGGAGAGGAACCACTCGATCGGTTGTTGTCGCGAATTCAACAGACACTGGGTGATCAGTTGGAAGGTCACGCCCTGGCTCAGGCGCAGGATCTTTTGCAGCGCTATGTGGATTACCGGCTAGCACTCGGAGACATCGAAGGCAGCGCCATACCGGCCACATCAAACAACATAGCCCCCGTCTCAACCCTGCGCGAACGTTTTCAACACATGACGGCCCTGCGCCAGGAACTATTCTCCCAAGCGGAAAGCGACGCTTTTTTCCAACTGGACAACGTGCAGGACGAGTACATGCTGGACCGTTTAACGATCGAACAAGACACTTACCTCAACGATCAACAGCGCCAGCAAGCGATAGCGTCTCTGGATCACACACTCCCGGAAGAAATCCGCGCTGTGCGCCAGCGCGTGACGCGCGATGCGGAACTCTACGCAATCACCGAAAGCATGCAACGGGCCGGTGCGGGAGAGGACGAGATTTATAGGGTAAGAGCTGAAAGTCTAGGCCACACGGCGGCTGCCGATCTCGAAGCGCTGGATTACCAGCGACAGAAGTGGAATCAGCGATTGTCTGACTATGCCTGGGAGCGGGACGCCATCCGCAGCGAATCCGGACTCAGTGGTGCCGACCGTGAAACCGCGTTGAATGCGCTCATTGAAGATCGCTTTACCGAGCTTGAGGGTAAGCGGGTGCGGGCACTGGATGCCGAGCTGTAAGGAATTGAGCTGTTATGGCGCGCAATTACCCAGGCTCAGGTCACGCCTCTTGCCAACTCCCCCACTTCGCCAGAGAGGCAAAAGGGTATCTCGTATATTGATCCTGTGCCCTTGCTGTGCCCCTTGTGACCCTGTGCCCCTTGGAGACGGTGCCGGACGGGCAGAGCCTCGGGCTCTCAAACGAAGGCCGAAATCTTATCCACTACTGACTCGTACACGCTAGTCTGCTCGCGCGGAAATTAAGAGGAGCGGTCATCCAAAGAGGGCTAAGTAAGTGCCATTCTCATCTGACCCCAATTACGACACCAATTACGACAATTACGTTGATAACAGCGGTCACTCGATCAATACCTAAAGTTACTGACTCACACACCGCACACTGGTGACACTCCCCTTGTCACCCGCCCGATCATTACCCAAGTAAAAACCCAGATACCATGCATTAGCAGAGTCGGCACTTTCTTCCGTACCCGACCAATAGCTACCATTCATCGAAAAGCCTGCCGTTTGAAAACAGCTTTTATAGCCATCGTTACGGCTGTTTTGCTGAAAAGCGTTCAACACACCACCGCAATTTTGCACTTCCGCACGCAGCTCACCAATCGTGGGTAATCTTGCCCCCACTGACTCACAGATCGCTGTCGCATCGACCCAGTTAGCCGCACAAACACCTTTGCCGCTCATGGCCGGGCAGCTGTCGCCGGACGGATCAATCCAGTTGGTCGATGCCATAACTGCCGAACTCATCAGGGTGGTGACTATCGATGCGATCATTATTTTTTTCATGTCAGTATCCAGGTTATGCAGTCAACATAATCGTTACGCGAGACACAGCGCATTGGTTTGCCCAGGTAGAACCAGGAAAACCCGCGGTCCACATGCGAAACCTGAACTGAGTATAGGCGCCTGCCTGATGATATCCATTGCCCGTTTTTCTCGGCAAGACAAGAAGCAGCCAGCCGTTCTAGAACCGTCAGTAACCGGGATCAAGTAACTGGGGTCAGTGGAGCTGACTAAATACTTCCGGGTGTTGCTCAGCAATGCGCAGAAGTGCAACCGCAGGACCCTGCGGCTCACGCCGACCCTGTTCCCAGTCTTGAAGAGTTCGGACACTCACGCCCATAAGACCGGCAAATGCTGACTGCGACATGTGCAACTTCAGCCGGATCACTTTAGGCGGTGAAGGCTCTGAAAGCTCGCGCGTTCGCAGGGCCAACTGACCCTTCTTGAATTGCTTGATTTCATTGATACCGTCAAGAATCTCTGCCCCGAGGTTTCTGTCACCCATTTTTGATTGCCTCCGCTATCTGCTTGAGCGTATGGCCAGGAAGGCTGGCGCGCTCCGGTTTACTGTACAGCGTGAGCATCCATATCTCGTGGTCAGATTTCTTCCAGTAGTAAATGGCTCTGATACCACCGCTCTTTCCCGAACCCGCTGGTGCCCATCGAACTTTACGAACACCGCCAGAACCTTTAATCAGGTCCCCGACATCTGGCTTTTGCAGAAGGTAATGTTGGAGCTCACGCTATTCCTCGTCCGTGAGGTAGCTCGGCAAAAGCTTGGTGAACGTTGAGGTTTCGATGAATAGCATTGCTAAAATATACGGCGATGCCGTATGGCCGTCAAGACAGGATCAGCGGGGTGTACGCCGCCAACACACTCAGCTTTGTGGTGAAGGCGAGGCCGCTGGGGCTGATCTTACCTTTGTCCAACTCATCCACTTCACCAGAGAGGCAAAAGACAATGCCTGACCCTGTGCCTCTCTTACGGCGGCATCGCGGGCTAAGGCTCCAATCCATAGCCCGCCATGATACGGTCGAGCGTTCCGTCCTCTTGATAGCGGGTAATCAGTCTGTTGAGCTGGTCAATGGTTTCACTGGGAAACTCTTTATGGCATGCCATCCAGAGTTCAAAGCGCTTTTCGCTCTGGTAGGCGGGTAATAGCTTGGTATCGCTTAGCTGAGCGATATAAGGGCCGGCAATGCTACCGACGACCCAAAGGTCTATACGGTTGTGCAACAACTTGTCGAAGCTGTTGCCATCCCCACCGAGGGTTTCAACCGCTACGCCCTGGTCGACCACCCATTGCACATAGGTATCACCCAGTTGTCCGCCGACCCGCCAGTGCTGCGCATCTTCCAGATTATTCAGGTGAACCGGGCGTTCGGCCAGGGAAAAGAGCGTCACGTTCTCGGCGGATAAGGGTCCCACCCACTGGTAGTGTGGTTCGCGCTGGGTACTTCTGGCGGCAGAATAGAAGCAGGTATTGGGTTGTGTGCGCGCACTCCGCTCGGCACGGGTCCAGGGTGTGATCAAATGCTGCGTGCTGATGCCAAGCTCATCGAACGCTGCCTGGAGCAGAAGTCCGTTGGTTCCTTCCACCGTAGTATCGGTCTGGATATTGAACGGCGGGTAGTGGTCAGCGTGCAGGCGAATGGCGTCCTGCGCCATGGCGGGAAGGCCAAGACTTAGCATCGCAAAAAAGGTCGGACAGGTGATTAGCAGTCCCGATTTGCTCATGGGCGCTCCAGAGAGTTCCAATAACAGTCATCAGAAACGGTTGCGCTTTACACTGGCTAGCTATTGCAGCTTAGCAGTTTGGTATAGATCGGTCTTGGTGGCGACTGAATCAAGCACCTAAGAACATATACCCAGGGTCATACTGCAACATGCGTGCGGCCACCGGTTTTTATCACTTAATAAAAAGTCACCCTAATGAGGCGATCCAGAGTATCGCCAGTTATGTAGCTAAACGGTCGGCCGATAGCCGCTACCTTTTCCCAGCAGTGAGCTTTCAGCCCAATGTGCGAATAGAAGTCGATCTTGGCATGGTCATGAGTTACTTCGCTCATGTCCCCGAACTGTATTTCAAGCTGACGAATACCGCTCCCCTGCCGCATCTGTTGAGACGAACCAGTCAGCTCCGTCGACATCATTATTTTCCCGCTTTTCAACAAAGCCTGCAGTTCTGGCTGACTAGCGGTGATGTCAACTGGAATGAGGCTGGCAGAATTGCTGGAACGCCCTTTCCTGAACGAATGCGCATTTTCCGCATGATCTGTCGTGCGGGAGCGCAAGGAATAGAAAGGCAAGGATGGCTCAACAGACATGCTGAGATTACAGCTGGCTGCACTTCTCATGTGCGATTTGGAAACCACCGAATCGAGCATGTCGGATACACTGTATGACACGCCGAGCACCACTTTCTCAACGCCAAGAACTACCCTGTACTCTTGTGGAAGTGCGGAGGCCTCTTCACGCGACCGACCTGCCTCCGGGTTCATATTCTCTGGTCGGAGTGTGAACGTGACCTCAATGGGGGCATTCCGGCCTTCGATAATCGCCTGCAAACCACCACGCAAAGCGGCTTTTTGTGTCTCGTCAATCCCGCCGAAAAACGGATTGCTCAGCACAATTGAAGGTTGCTTCGCGGAGAGCACTCGCATGCGGATTTGTTTAGGGTCAATTCCATGCTCTTGGAACAGCGCGCCGAGTTGCTCCCGGATAGAAGGCGGTACCACGCTGCTATTTTGGTTTCCAGGCGCCTGGGGTGAAGACTCAAAAGCGAGAGTGGCAAAATCTTTTTCGCAGCCGCTCAATAGCAACGTCAGCGCCAAACACAAGCACTTCAGACTAGCACGCATCCTTACGTCCTTTCTTGGTCAAACGGGGACGCGAGTTTAAAGTTGGGACGCGCCTGGAATCAAGCCGAAGATCTCCCTGACCCTTGGGCACTATGACCTTCCCTCCCCCCAAAAACCTGAGCCCGACGATCGACGATCGAGGGTGGATGGTGGATGGTGGATGGTGGATGGTGCAGTGAGCCGATAAAAATTAATATTCGGCTCACAATATGAGCCGAATAGCTGATATATTCGGCTCATAGCCACAGAGATAACCTTATGCATCCCCCCATCTGGATTTGGCAACAGCCTGAGTGGCCGCACTTTACCTGGCAAGCCGAGCGCCTTGCTCCGCTAGTGCGGGCCTGTACTCAAGTGCAGGGGCGGTTACTGGGTATGGCCGACGTGGTGGATGCGGATACCGAGGCGCGCAGCAGCCTGGATGCGTTACTGCAAAACATACTGGCCTCCTCGGCTATCGAGGGTGAAACCCTGAATGTCGAGTCGGTACGCTCCTCGCTGGCGCGGCGTCTGGGATTAAGCGCTGACGGTAGGCCCAATCCGCGCAGCGAAGGCTATGCGGAGCTGCTATTGGATGCGACAACTAACGCAGGCCAGGCGCTAACGCTTGATCGGCTGTATGCCTGGCATGCCAGGTTATTCCCAGATGATAACTTCCCTTTGCTTGAACGCGTCCGCGTTGGCCAGTTGCGCGGTGACGAGCCCATGCAGGTCGTCTCGGGTCGGCTGGATCGGCCGAGAGTGCATTTCCAGGCGCCGCCGCGTGCTGAGCTGATGCCAGCACTGGACGCATTTGTGCAGTGGTTTGACCGCAGCCGCAGCGATGCCGGCCTGGACCCCTGGTTGCGCGCCGGTATCGCACACTTCTGGTTTATCACCCTGCACCCCTTTGAGGACGGCAATGG
>JBKBSI010000096.1:0-11911 GCA_046291745.1 Pseudomonas sp.
GCAGCACCAGATCCCGCCGCCCCTGGGAGCGCTCGGGACGACGCCTGGGGTTGTACAGCGAAGGGCCCTTGACCATTGCCACCAGCAGCGCCACCTGATGCAGCTGCAGTTCATGCAGCGGCTGGGCGAAATAGTATTGACTGGCAAGGCCGAAACCATGCACCGCGCGACGACCGTCCTGGCCGAGGAACACCTCGTTCAGGTAGGCCTCAAGAATCTCTTCTTTGGGGTAGTGCAGCTCCAGCAGTACCGCCATGATCGCTTCGGTGCCCTTGCGCACCATACTGCGCTCGTTGGTCAGATAGAAGTTCTTGACCAACTGCTGGGTCAGAGTACTGCCGCCCTGCACTACGCCACCAGCCGCCATATTGACGTACATGGCCCGGGCGATACCCTTTGGTGACACACCAAAATGCTGGAAGAAGTCACGATCCTCGACCGCCAGCAGTGCCTCGATAAGGTAAGGCGGCGCCTGGTCCAGGCGAATCAGGATGCGGTCTTCGTTATGCGCCGGATAGATACCACCGATCAGCAACGGCTCCATGCGCGCCATGACCGGATCCTTGTCCCCGGTCAATGCCGCCACCTGGCGCCCATCAAATCTCACACTCAGGCGCTGCGACGGCTCGGTACCCTCGAAAAACTGAAAGCCCCGGCTAAACACATCAACCTGACTGCCGGAGGCAGACATCTGCCCAGGCTGGCGCACCGCCGAACTGGTGCGATAACCCAACGCCGACAACTCGGCGACAAAATCATCACGACTCAGTTGCTGCCCTACATAGAGCTCCAGCGGACGGGCGAAGACCTTGGCCGGCACCGCCCAACGCTTGCCGGAAAACTTTTCCTGCACCACGGCATCCAGATACATGGCCAGGCCAGCAAAAAGTACCAGGCCAACCAGGCCGAGTTTCAACACCCAGCCGGACCAACCGTGCCACAGTCCCTGCTTTTTCGTCTTTCTGCGTTTTCTAGCCATATTGCCCTGCATTACCCCAAGGTAGTTTCACCGGCCTGCGCCAGCGGTCTGAATGTTTCCAGGTTGGCCTAGGCCCTGCCAACCCGCATAATGCCTCCTTTGCCTGTCAAAGCAAGGATATACCGTGAGCCATACACTGCTGAATGCACTGCAGAACCCCAGCCTCTTCGATCACCCGATCAAGGAGTTCACCCTGATGGAAACTCACATCTCATGGGTTCTGCTTACCGGCGACTACGTCTATAAGGTCAAGAAACCGGTCAACTTCGGCTTTCTTGACTACAGCAGCCTCGAACAGCGCAAGCACTTCTGTGAAGAAGAAGTACGCCTGAACCGTCGCCTGGCACCCGACC
Organism: Pseudomonas sp.; assembly: GCA_046291745.1. Taxonomy (GTDB): domain Bacteria; phylum Pseudomonadota; class Gammaproteobacteria; order Pseudomonadales; family Pseudomonadaceae; genus Halopseudomonas. Next base: position 1,333 of record JBKBSI010000096.1, read on the forward strand.
TCTACCTTGGCGTGGTGCCCATATACGGCAGCGAAACGACCCCAAATCTCAAGGGCGATGGCCCGATCGTCGATTACATGGTCAAGACCCGTCAGTTCCAGCAACAGGATCTGCTCGGCAACATGCATCGTTCCGGCACCCTGCAAGCCAGCCATATAGACAGCCTGGCCAGCAAACTAGCCGACTTTCACGGCCAGATAGATGCGGCAGCGCCGGACAGCCCCTGGGGCGCACCGGATAGCCTGCATGCACCAGTTGCCGACAACTTTACCGACATCAGGCCCCTACTGGACAGTACCGACGATCTGGCTCAGCTCGAGCAGCTCGAACAGTGGGCGCATACTACCTTTCAACGGCTGATTCCCCAACTGCTACAACGAAAAGCCGAAGGCTTTGTGCGCGAATGCCACGGCGACATCTATCTGGACAACGTTACGCTGGTAAACGGAGAAGTGACTCTGTTTGATGGCATAGAGTTCAATGATGCCTTCCGCTGGATCGACGTCATGAGCGATGTTGCCTTCATGGTCATGGACCTTGAGGACCGTGGTCTGACGCAGTTGGCCCAACGCTTTGTCAATGCCTACCTGGAGCACACTGGCGACTACGCCGGACTGGCATTGCTCGACTACTACAAGGCCTATCGCGCCATGGTTCGAGCCAAGGTCGCCCTTTTGCGCCTGGGTCAGCCCGGTCTGAGCGATCAGGAGCGCCAGGACGTATTCAAGCGCTATCACAGCTATGCCGACCTGGCTGAGCGCTACACCCTTATTCCCACACGCTTCGGTTTGCTCACCCACGGTGTTTCCGGTTCCGGCAAGAGTACCGTTGCCCTGCAACTGGTGGAGCAACTGGGTGCCATTCGCATTCGCTCGGACATAGAGCGGAAGCGGCTGTTTGGCAGTGAAGCGGCAGGTCAACTGGATGCCGGTCTTTATGCCCCGGATCGCAGCGCCAAGACCTATGCCCGATTGGCCAGTCTGGCCGAACAGGTGCTGATGGCAGGCTACCCGGTGGTGGTCGATGCCACCCATTTGCAGCGAGACCAACGCGCTCTTCTGCGCCAGGCCATCGAAGGCTGCGGCGCGCCTTGTCTGATCCTGCAGTGCAGCGCCCCCTTGGAGACCATTGAGCACTGGCTTGCCGAGCGCAGCAAGCAGGGCCAGGATCCCTCCGATGCCGATATCTCCATAGCTCGCCATCAGTTGCAACAGCTGCAAGCCCTTGACGAGCAAGAGCAGAGTATTGCCCTGACTGTGGCGACCGATAGCGAAGAAGGCATTGCGCTATTAATAGAGCAGTTGCGCCAGCGCTTTTGAGCTATAGCCCCTGCGCTGTACGTATGCGGCGGGGGGCACTACACTGGTCCGAGGGAACAAAAAACAAGAAACCCGGACCATGCACATGCCAAACATATCTCTGTCGGCCATCGCGTCGGCCCGCATACTATTTTCTTTCTCCACCACACCCGTGCCTGATCTAGCCGTGTCCAAGCACTCAGCGGAGGTCATAGCATGATTGATGACGAGCTGCTCACGCTGCGCAACCTCGGCAAGACCTCTGCGCAGTGGCTGCATGCCACTGGTATTCACAGCCGTGACGACTTGCACCAGCGCGGCCCTGTGGGCGCTTACTGCGCCGTCAGAGCCCGGGGCTTCCGTGCCTCCAAGTCACTGATGTTTGCCATCGCCGGGGCGCTGCAGGGGATACACCTGAATGAACTCGACCCCAGTTACAAGCAGCAGTTGCTTGAGCAACTGAAGCAACAGCAGCAGCCCTGAGCAAAGGTATGCAGCCACCAGGGAGACTTGTCATCACGCCGATAGAAATTTATGTTGGCGGTAACAACATGCTCTACAGTATCTTATTAGTCATGGCTCCCCTGTCGGGTCCAAAAACCACAAAATCAATGTCTGCCGACAGCTCAGGATTTACAAAAAAGGAATTCGCATATGTACCTCATTGGTGACCAGCCCCCCTATGCTGAAAAGCTTATCGACGCCCTGCAGCGTATTCCTCAGCAGCTACTGGACGGCCTAGAGGCCTGTGGCGACCCCATCAAGCTCGACGCCGTTGACGACCTTTACGAGCATGTCGGCAACAACCGCATCTACCTGCTGCAAAGCGGACTGCTGCACGCAGTGATCGAAGACAAGCCGCTGTTCTATATACAGGAAGGCGACCTTATTGGCCTGCGTCAGGGCCTCAATACCGCCCCCTGTACTTACAAGAGTGAGGAGCCGCTGGTACTGGTTCCCTATGATCGCGAAGCCCTGTTCAAGCACATTCACGGCCACAGCCAGCGTCAGGAGCAGTTTACCCAGTACATTCTCGGCCAGGCGGCCCTGATGTCCGATGCGCTGGCACACAGCCGGCCACCGGAAGTACGCCCTGTCACTGGCTTTCAGCACTTTCCCGCTGGCGCTGAACTGATTCGCCAGGGTGACGACGCCGACCACGTGTTCATTATCACCGAGGGTCACGCAGAGGCCTTTGTGCAAGGCATCAAGGTAGGCGATGTGCAGAAGGACGAGATCTTTGGTGCCATGGCCCTGTTCACCCGCGAGAAACGCTCAGCTACCGTGACTGCCAGCACCGCTACCACGGTCATGATGATCCCCAAGGAACAGTTCCTGGCGCTGATGCAGAGCAACCCACGTATCGCTCATAGTCTCATCGAAAGCATGGCTCGCCGTATCGACCTGATGAACAAGGAACTGACCCATTACAAGCAGGCGGCAAAATAATCGAGATTAACGCTTGACGTGAGAATGAGAATCTATATCATTAGCAACAAGTCATTGCGAGATGACTTGTTGATAGCAGCTTGTTTCAAGCCGTTATCTCCTCATCAGGCTAATCACGGATTAGGCCCGCTCACTGAGCGGGCCATTTTTTTGCCCGCTATTCAGCTTCGCTTATAGATACTTCAGTCCCACTCAGCGCAATGATCCCGGGCTTCTGTAGCCGCCGTTAACCAGACAAAGTCAGCCTGATCAGCACCGGGCATGGGCTTGTCAGCCTGCACCAGTATCAGCACCACAGGCAAATCAGGCTCTTCTTCAGGCCAATGCACTGGTAGACCCAGATCCTTGCGTACGTGAAAGCTCCCGGCTACCAGCAATGCGGGAATCGGGGCCTGCTTGAGCACGCTGGCCATGCGCTGATCCCGACCCTGTTGAATCGCCAGCATGGCTGGTACCTGAGCCTCCGGCAGACGATCACAATGGGAACTGCGCATGACCGCTTTCAGCTCATCCAGGGCGGCGGCGGAATAATGCGGGGAAAGGGCTTCTGGTTGACCGTAGAGTGCGCGTAGCTCCTGCCTCGACAGATTGGCCGCCAACAGCACTCGCCCTGGGGCCAGCCCCCAGCGTACCAGCGGACCGTAGGCGGTCCATGGCCAGCCTTCGGTCCATGATAGCTGTTGCTGAAGTTCGGCGTCTGCGGGTAGCGCTTGGCCCTGCAACTCATCCAGCGCGGGTTGCTGCGGCGGCTCAAGCATCTCCAGGAGCAACGCTGCCTGCGGACGACGCGCCTGCAACTGCTGCAGCAGCCAGAGTTGCAGACGCTGGTGATCGGGATTGTCATGCTGTTCACCCACCAGCACCCGGTCACGTCCCTGGAGTCGCTCAATCAGGGTATCAGGACTGATCCATTCGCCGCTGGCCGTATCCAGCGCCTGGCCCAGATGCGGGTGGTCAAGCCCCTCAGGACTCTGCCATTCGGGTAGTGGAAGCGTTTTGGCCTGGGCCTGCATCTGACCTAGAAGCAGGCCGCCGAACAACAAGCACCACAAGGACCAGTAGCGCATTCCACTCCCCTCCTCAAATGATAATCAGCGGGCAGTCCTCCTGGGGATGGCGCTGCACCTGCACGCTCACCCCGAACACCTGCTGGATAAGGCTCGCCTGGAGCACTTCCCAGGGCGTGCCCAGGGCAACCATGGCGCCCTTGTCGAGTAACAACAGGCGATCAGCATAACGTGCCGCCAGATTCAGATCATGCAAAACCAGCAGCACGGCGCCGCCACGCGAGGCGACCTCTTGAGCCTGTTGCAGGCTCAGTTGCTGGTGGGCCAGATCCAGCGAGGCGGTGGGTTCATCCAGAATCAGACAGGCCTGCTCCCCGGCCTCCCATATCTGTGCCAGCACCCGGGCCAGATGCACGCGCTGACGCTCGCCCCCGGATAGAGTCAGATAACTGCGACCGCGCAGGTGCAGTACATCTGCGGCAGCCAGGGCCGCAGCTATGATTTGCTGGTCACGCTGGTGGCCGCTGGCGTGCGGCAGGCGCCCCATGGCCACCACCTCTTCCACGGCAAAGGCAAAGGCCAGTGACGAGGACTGCGGCAGCACTGCAAGGCGCTGGGCGCGCTGCAGCGATGACCACCCCGCCAATGGCCGCCCACCCAGCAATACCTCGCCGCTGTGAGCTGGCAGCTCCCCGGTCAAGGTAGCCATCAGCGTACTCTTGCCCGCACCGTTGGTACCCAGCACCGCCAGCACCTCCCCCGCCTGCAGCTCGAACTCGATATCCTGCAGGATCCGGCATCCGCCGCGGGCACAACTCAACGTCTTGGCCTGCAGCATCAGACACCTCCCCGGCGCTGGGCACGCAACAGCAATACCAGAAAGAACGGACCACCAAGCAGGGAGGTGAGTATGCCAATAGGCAGCTCGGCCGGTGCAATCACCAGTCGCGCCACCACATCGGCGAGCAGCAGCAAGCCACCCCCCAGCAGCATGGTTGCCGGTAGCACCCGCCGGTGGTCGGCGCCCAGCATCAGGCGCACCAGATGCGGCACAACCAGCCCGACAAACCCTATCAGCCCAGCCGCCGCCACACAGGCACCCACTCCCAAGGCCGTAAGCAAAATCAGCTCGCGCTTGACGCGCTCGACGTCCACCCCGAGATGGCGCGCCTCCGACTCACCCAGCAGTAGCGCGTTCAATGCCTTGGCCTGGCGCGGCAAACGCCACCAGACCAGCGCGCAACAAAGCGCCAGCACCCCTACCCGTTCGTAGTTGGCACTGCCCAGGCTACCCATGTTCCAGAATGTCAGGGTGCGCAGCATGCTGTCATCGGCGATATAGCTGAGCAAACCGATAAAGGCGCCACTGATGGCAGCGATGGCAATACCCGCCAGCAACATGCTGGCCACAGAGGTACCCTGCGCCGTCTGACCCAGACGGTAGACCAGCAAGGTAGTGGCGACACCACCCAGGAAGGCGCCCAGTACCGTGGCATAGGGCAAAAGTCCTGTGGGTAGTGCGCTGAATAACCAGCCGCCCAGAACGATGACTACTGCCGCACCCAGGGCCGCTCCGCTGGAGACACCGATCAGGCCCGGATCCGCCAGCGGATTGCGAAACAACCCCTGCATCACCGCACCGGTAAGCGCCAAGGTAGCGCCGACCAGCAGCCCCATCAGGGTGCGCGGCAAACGGATATATTCGATGATCAACCGTGTATCGGCAGCCACCTCTCCCAGCCCGACAATGCTAGCCAGCGCCCGCAGGGTATCCAGGGGAGCAATGGGCACTGCGCCCAGCGCCAGCGACAGCACTACCGCCAACAGCAACAAACCGCCCAACAACAACATGATCAGCAAGCGCAGGCGCTGCAGCGCATCCATCGACACATCCTTCTCGGCAAGGCGCGCCAGGCTCATTCCGGTGTCGCCGCAAGGGCCGCGCGTAATTGCGCTAAGGTACCAGTTATGGCCGGACTGAAACCACCTACCATATGGCTACCCTCTACACCCAATACCTGCCCTGAGCGTCCCGCGGGGGTCGCCGCCAGTGCGGGCTGCAAACCCAACAACTGCGCCGAACCACCGGCCATTTCCAGGCTTTGGGTGGTAGTCAGTAACCACTCCGGCGACAACGCCAGAAAGGACTCGGCAGACAGCGCACGGTACTGACTGAAGCGCCCGGAAACCGCGTTACGCATACCGCCCAGGGCAATCAGACTGGCGCCAGCGGTCGCATCTCCGGCCACCAGTATCGAGCCCGAGCCAGAATGGCTGAGCAGAAACAGCGCCTCGGGACGCGGTTCGACAACCGGCGGCAGGGCCGCAATACGCGCATCAAGATCATCAAGCAAGGCCTCAGCCGCCTGCTTGCGCTGAAAGCGCGTGCCCAGCAAACGGATATTGTCGAATAACGCCGCAAGGCTTGGGTCGGCTGAAAGCACCAGCACCTCCACACCGGCCTGCTGCATCTGCTCCAGGATACCGGGTGGCCCCATTTCTTCGGTGCCTATCAGCACGTCCGGCGCCAGCGACAGCAGTCCCTCGGCATTCATTTGCCGGGGGTAGCCAATATTCGGCAAGGGTAGCGGGTCAGTCTCGCTGACACTGGTACTGTCTATCCCCACCAGACTGGATTCCAGGCCCAGGGCGCGAAGTTGTGCGGTAACGCTGCCTCCGGCCGAAATCAGCCGCAAACGGCTCTCGGGCTGCGCCTCGCTCTGGGCATGAACCAGACCGCTGACCAGTAAGGTCGCAACAAGGGTGATCAGATACTTATTCGGCATGCGCCTGCTCCATCAACAATCGAGTATCGGTAACGCCCAGGCCCTGCAGCCAGGACAACAAACGCAACAGATCATTGGCACCGGCACCGCTCTCCACGGCGATATCCAGCCCCTGCTGCGGCTCCAGCGTGGCGCCCTCGCGGAGCGCCTGAAGGGATGCATAGCGCTGCTGGTCAAGCAGCCAACTGCCATCAGCGTGCAAGGCCAACTGCTGGCGCTCGGTTTGTGCTGTGCCCGCCGACAGCGGGGCATCGGTGGTCGGCAACCGCATGGGTAGTTCCAGCAGCGGCACCTGTGCGGTCAGAAGAAAAAACACCAGGATAATGAAGATCACATCCAGCAACGGCGTCAGGTCGGCCAGCAGGCTTGGCGCTGCGGTCCGCTCAGGCAAACGGATCAAGCCAGTACCCCCTGACGCTCAGTGGAAGAGGCCGACTTGCCAACCACCAGGTCCGGCTCCAGGCCATCCATTGCCAACAAACAGCGATTGAGCAACTGCTGCAACTGCTCCACATAGCTACCGACCCAGAGCCCCAAGGCTTGCCCGCCACCCAGTGCCGCCACGGCAATCAGCAATCCCCAGGCGGTGCTGTACAGCGCCTGGAACAGGCCTGCGGCCAACAGATCCGGGGTTACCGGTCCTGCCTGCACAGCGATATCCTGGAACATGCTCAGCATGCCCAGTACCGTCCCCAACAGGCCAAGCATCGGGCTGAGAACTCCAAGCAGCTGCAACAGGCGTATGCGCCGCTGCAGATGCTGTTGCACATGCGCCAGCCACACGCCCAGCAACTCCTCACGCTGCTCCCGCGGCAAGACCGCATGACGCTGCAGCAGAAAAATCGCGTGTCGCCAGCTCAAGGGACCGGAGCCACCAGGTTCAGTCTGACGCTCCCGGCACTCGTTACCCTGACACTGATGACTGGCCACGCGGCAGCGCTGCTCGCCCAGACGCGGCAAGCGCAGCAGCAGCAGAGCACGCTCAAGCAGCAGCGCCAGCGTCAGGGCCGAGCACAGCAACAGCGGCCAGGCCACTGCGCCCTGGGCCAGGAACCAGTCGGGTAGCTCATAGGGCAGCATAACTTTCCACCCTGTCACGCCAGGCCAATTGCTCGAGACCACCCGGCTTACGCGCACCGAACAGCTGGACGACCAGTTCGCCGTGCTGATCAAAAGCCTCGATAGAGGTCACTATGCCGTCAACCGTCGGCTTGCGTACTCGCCACAGTTCGCTGATGGCAGCATCACGCAGGTGCAGGTTGAACTCCGGATCCAGCACGTTGAACCACTCCCCCACTCGCCGCAGACGATGGATGGAACCGGAGTGAATCTGGATGCAGCCGCTATTGCCGACAAACACCATGATCTCTAGCGCACTCTCGGCGCAGCGCTGCAAAAGGCTCAACAACGCCTGCGATGGAAGCCGCTCGGCCCATTCGCTCCCCCCAAGCCTCAGGGCCTGCCTGCGGCTAATGCCATGGCGCTTGAGCAAGGCAAAGAAGTGATGGGTATCCTGCAGGGCTGACCAATCCCGGCGTAGCGCCTGGGCATCTATATCCGCATCAGCGACCTCGATAACCGGCTCCGGCAGCGGATCAATTAGCAGCGCCTCGCGGCTGTCGTCACGCAAAGCTTCACTCAGGTCTACCCAGGCCTTCAGGTGCGAACCCTCGGTCAGATAGATCTTGTGCACCGCCTGGCCGTGCCGATCGAAGATCTGCAGGCTGCGCCGCCACTGCCCGTCGGCAAAGGGTTCGCTGACAGCAAACAGGCTAGCCCAGCGGCCCATAAAGAAGCGCAGATCTATGGTACCGTTGAGTACCAGGCCCATCTGCCCATTGCGGCTCAAACTGATGTTGTCGTAAACCCCATAACGCTCGTGTACGCAGTGCTCATTGCGCGTCAGCGCCATGACCGTGCCCATACTCGGCAGCGCGGCAAACAGCGCTTCCCAGTCCGGACGCAGGCGCACTACCCGTTCACCCTGGGAGGCATACAGCAACTCCGCCTCACTGACATTCAGGCGTTGCGCCGCCTCCCGAATACGCAATCGTGGCTGACTGTTGCGCAGTTGCTTCCAGGCATCGAGCAGATCCTGCCCGGTAAACGCCATACTCGCCCCTTGGATCATCATCATCTCGCTCTCCCTGTTCAGGAATAGTCGCTAAGGAATAGGCTGCCCACATGGACACCTAACGTAATGCAAACTCGACCGGAATCTGGACCCGCGTGGGTACCGCGCGACCGTCTCGATATTCGGGTACAAATCGCCAGTCCCCGGCCGCCGCCAGAGCCGCCTGATCAAGCAGCTCAAAGCCTGAGGAGCGCAGCAAAACCGGTCTGCCGGTTTCGCCTTGGGCGCTTACCGGAATTTCCACCCAGACCGCGCCCTGCCAACCACGGCGACGGGCCAGTGGCGGATAGGTCGGGGACTGCGGCGACTGCGCATAGCGCGGCTCGCGGGTCACTACTGGCGCAACGGGAATCGCCTCCAGTGCCTGCGCCGCCCGCTCGGACGTAGCGCTAGCCGTTGCACTGGCAGGTGCGTCCGACGCTTCCTGTCCCGTAGAAGTCGGACGCACCTCATGCACGGACTGGGGCACGGGCTGGAGTACAGATCGTGGCGTGGCCTGCCGACTCGCCTGCGCTACAGGCTCGACCTTCTCAGCTAACGGCCTAGGCGCAGCTTGCGGCCTGGCCGGCTCACTGGTGACCGGCACGGCAACCGGCGCCTGAGCTGGCTCTGGAGCCACTGTAGGTGACGGCTGTGCTTGCATACCGACGGCCAAGGCCAATGGCGACGGCGAGGACATTTCGCCAACATCCCTCGCCAGCGACGCAGAGGGCGCACCGGGCAAATTGAACAGCCAGACGAAATGCACCAGCAGCGAAGCCAGACCGAACGTCCATAAAGGCCACGCGCCTTTTTCAACCTGCCTCATCCACTGCCGCTCCCATTGGTCTTATGCGTCACCTTCCGAACCTGTCCCTTCCAAACCTGCCCTTCCAAATCCGATCATATCTTAATAATAACCATTTGCATTTAGATAAGGATTATTATTCAATTCAGCTGCTTTGCCAACCCCCGTTTATCAACTTGTGCACAGGAGCACCCCATGCCCCCTTTCAGCTACCACCCATTGACCCGCAGCCTGCTGCCCTGCCTGCTGATGTTGCCGCTAAGCCTGGCCGCCAGAGCCGACGAACGGCCATCCGCAGTCAGCCAGTTCGACACCCTGACCGTCACCGCCACACGTCAGGAGGAGCGCGTTGGGGATGTGGCCGGAAGCGTCAGCGTTATTGATGCGCAACGGGTTGATCGGGAAAACATCAACGACATTCAGGACCTGGTCCGCTTCGAACCCGGTGTTTCGGTGGGTGGCACCGGCAGTCGCTTTGGCTTGAGCGGTTTCAGCATTCGCGGGATTGGTGGCAACCGGGTACTGACCCAGGTAGATGGTATCGGCGTACCCGATGCCTTTGACTTCGGCGGTTTTCTCAGCGCCAGACGCAACTACGTCGACCTGGACACCGTCAAAAGCGTGGAGATCATTCGCGGACCGGCCTCCTCGCTGTATGGCAGCGATGCCATCGGTGGCGCGGTCAGCTTTCTGACCAAGGACGCCGCTGACTACCTTGGCGCCGACCGTGATCATTACGCACGACTGAAAACCGGCTACGACGGTGCCGATAACAGCTGGCTGCGCAGCGCCACCCTGGCCGGTCGGCGCAACCAGTTTGATGCGCTGCTGCATCTGGGACGTCGCACGGGTGACGAAACCCAGACATACGGAGGCCAGGGCGGCATTGGCGCCACCCGGGAGCGCGCCAATCCGGCGGATTACCGCACCGACAACCTGCTCGGCAAACTGGGCTGGGACTACAGCGACAGCGGTCGTCTGCAACTGACCTATGAGCGCTTCCATGACCAGGTCGAGACCCGGGTGCTCAGTGAATACAGCGACACGGCAAGCATCCGTAGCTCCGACGGCGATGATCAGGTCAAGCGCGAACGCTTCAGCCTGCAACATCAGATGCA
>JBKBSI010000097.1:0-11894 GCA_046291745.1 Pseudomonas sp.
GGCGTATCTCGGTATCCAGTGCTTCCATATTCTGGTTCATCAACTGGCGGATATCTGCATTGTTAGTACAGTCTATCCCGGTATCCAGTGCACCGGTTACGGGCGCCAAACTGGCTGGTACGGGTTGCAGTGGAGTGTGCGCAGCGGAGTAGCCGATTGAAAGCATCCACGGCTGGTCGTCAGGTTGCGACTGGATCCAGTCGATGGCGAAGTTGGACTCCAGTGGCGTGCGGTGCAGGCGCGTGGCGGGATCATCCACCTCCAGACGGCGTGAGCCGTCTTCATTACTGATCACTACCTCGGCAGTGTAGTAGGCGTTCTGACGAGTAAAGTCGAGGTAGTCAGGTATCTGCGCGGCGCACTGTTGAGCGGGATCAAACAGGCCGCCACGTTCCAGACATACCTTGCCTGGCACCGATGCGTTATCGCTACTCAGCTCTTCACAGGTGCCACCAGGTTGATAGCAGGCGCCGCTATCGGCCCCTTGCGGGTGGTCAGAGGCCAGGGGCACGAACCCACAGGAGTAGGGGGCAGCACCGCTGTCGCGATTGTCTAGCCCTGCGGTTGCATCGATCGCACGCGTGCCACCGTCGAAATAGCCGGCGAAATAGTCAAAGCCCAATGCTCTGATCGCTTCATCACCGAAGGGGTGATTGGCTGGGTTCACATCCGAGCCGGTCACATGAATCTTGCCAATAAAGGCGCTGACATACCCCTGTTCGGCCAATACTGTAGGCAGGGTCCGCTCGAAGGGTGACATCTGCGAATTGGCATAATCGATTGATAGAATCGCGGTATTGACATTGGTACGCGACGGATAACGCCCGCTGAGCAGTGCCGCGCGAGTAGTGGAACAAGTAGGCATGGACCAGGTGTTACTGAAGCTCACCCCGGTAGCGGCAAGGCTGTCGATGGTAGGGGTGACGGGTGGATTCAGACCGCCGAAGCCGAAGCTGGTCAACTGATCAACGCCAACATCGTCAGCAATGATAAGGATCAGGTTGGGCTTGTCATTGGCGATGGGTGGCGTGCTGTCATCGCCCACCGACAGGCTTCCGCCTTTGCCATTGAGGCAGGCGGTCAAGAATAAGGTAGAGGCTACGAGGATCAGGGGGGTGGCAAGGCGGGAAGGGTGTTGTTTTTTTTGTGAGGTGCCCGAAAGGTGACTCAAGTGGGTACTGCTCCGCAGATTGTGTATCTTCATACTAGCCTATGCCAGAGTGATGCATGCATGTATCTCCCGAATGACTAGCCTTTTTTTGTGTTTGAAATAAATAGATTGCTAGCGGGTAGCTTGTGGGTGGTACTGAATATCGGTACCATTTTATGATGAAAAAGAAAGCTCACAAGACCCTTGAGTTGATATTTGCGCGCCCAGTGAGCGCAAACATTCAATGGAGAGATATTGAAGCACTGTTTATTGAGCTGGGAGCCGAGGTTTCCGAGCGCGAGGGCTCCAGGGTAGGTGTCAGGCTGTTTGGTGAGCGCAGGGTGTTTCATCGGCCGCACCCCTCACCAAACACCGATAAGGGGGCTGTAGCCTCGATACTGGAATGGTTTAGAAGCAACGGAGTAAAACCATGAAAAACACAATGATGATCGACGGCCATCGTGCCGTGGTTCAGTACGACCCGGAAATCGAGATGTTTCGGGGAGAGTTCGTGGGTCTGAATGGTGGTGCAGATTTTTATGCTGCAGATATCGACGGGCTGAAGCGGGAAGGGCGCGCTTCGCTCAAAGTCTTCCTGGAAATGTGCGCTGAAGACGGAGTGGAACCAACCAAGACGTTTTCAGGCAAATTCAATGTTCGCGTTCCTCCGGAGCTGCATGCGGAAATAGCACAGGCTGCAGCCGCCGCAGGCAAAAGTTTGAATCAATGGGTTGTTGAAGCTTTGGATCGGGAAGCTCATGTTTAGATTAACTAGCTTGCTTGCCGGTAGTTTTGCGTAACACAAAGCGCTTCTCGCGCTAGCTGTGCTTGTAAAAGACTGTAGCATTGGGGTTTTTCTCTGCTCGTTTGAGGTCAGCATCTACCGCAGCACCCCCTCCGATCACACTTCTAATCCATCACCCTCAACACATGGCGCAGTTCCCCCGTGTCCGGCACAATAGTCCTCGCATTCCGCTCGCGCAGCGCTCCGCACCCCAGCGCCTGACAGCTCAGCCTACGGACCAAGGATACGCCCTGATGGACCAGCAGAACCCGCAAACAGATAAGCCCCTGGAGTCCATGCAGGACCCGATCAGGCTTGTGGTCAGTACTGCGCCCCAGGTGAACTTTGCCGCGCAGCAGAATGCCGTACCGGTGATCCGCGATATCGAGCTGATCAACGATGGCGATCGTGAACTGACCGATCTGACTATCAGCATGCAGGCGTCGCCGAGCTTTTTGTCCAATGCCCTTTGGCGTATTGATCGGTTACCGGCGGGCGGTACCTTCCATGCCAGCGCGCAGGAGACCCACCTCGAGGCCCAGTATCTGCTGAGCCAGCAGGAAAGCCTGCAGGGCCAACTGGTATTTCAGGTCACTGACAACCAGGGCCAGTTGCTGTGCGAGCGGCGTCAGGGCATTGAGGTGTTGGCCCGCAACGAGTGGGGTGGTTACGGCAACAGCCCGGAGCTGCTGGCAGCCTTCTGCATGCCCAACGAGCAGAGCATCGAGCGGCTGCTGCGCAGTGCATCGGACCTGCTGCGCACCCACGGCCACGATCCTGTGCTGCACCCCTATGACAAGGCCGATCCGCGGCGTATCTGGATGCAGGTCTCGGCGGTGTGGAATGCGGTGCTGGGGCTGAAACTGGATTACGCGCATCCGCCCAGCAGCTTCGAACGCACCGGGCAGAAGGTTCGCACGCCCGATGCCATAGTCGACAGCCGTCGTGCCACCTGTCTGGATACCAGTCTGTTGCTGGCAGGCCTGTTCGAACAGATGGGCCTGAATGCACTGCTGATCCTCGAGCAGGGCCACGCCTATGTCGGCGTGTGGCTGCGTCCGGAAGGTTTTTCGCGGCCCTATACCCGCGATCTGCTGGCCCTGCGCAAGCGTGTGCAACTGCGTGAAATGCTGATCATGGAAAGTACTTTGCTGTGCCAGCAGGGCAGCTTTGCCAATGCGCTGCGTACTGCCGAGGCACAACTGGCGCGGGATGATCAGTTGTTTCAAGGCGTGCTGGATGTCGCCCGCGCGCGGGAAGAGCGCATTCGCCCCCTGAGTTTTGTCGAGCAGATTAGCCTGGCGCCGTCATCAGAGACTGACGATTCCCCCGCACCAGCATTGGACGAGGTGCCGGACGACCCGGCATTGCTCGGCCAGGTTATCGAATGGCAACAGGAGCAGGCGCACCCGACTGGCAGGCTAGGGCAGTGGCAACGTCGGCTGCTGGATCTGACACTGCGCAACCCGCTGCTGAACATGCGCTCCACGCGCTCGAATATCGCCCTGGTAGTACCAGACCCGGCGCAGCTTGAGGACCTGCTGGCCCAGGGCAAGGCCTTTGCAATAGAAGCGGCGCCCGCTGGCGATCAGCGCGACAGCCAACTGGTCTCGCGGCAGACCGGGCAGAAGCTTGAAGACGCTGTGGCCCTGACCGCCCTGGCGCGCAAGATTCTCTATGTGCAGGCCGACGCGTCCTGGCTCGAAGGCGCGCTGGTCGATCTCTACCGCAAGGCCCGCAACGACCTGCAGGAGGGGGGTTCCAATACTCTGTTTCTGGCTATTGGCAGCCTGCACTGGCAACGTCCCGGTGCCGGTGAGCGAACCTTCCGCGCACCCTTGATTCTAGTGCCGGTTACCATCACCCGGCAGTCGGTGCGCTCGGGTATCAAGATCAGCCTGTCCGACGACGAGCCACGCTTCAACACCACGCTGCTGGAGATGTTGCGCCAGGACTTTTCCCTGGATATCGACGGGCTGGAAGGCGCTTTGCCTGAGGATGACAACGGCATCGACATTGCCGCCTTACTCACCCACGTGCGCAAGCAGGTGCGTGACGTGACCGGTTTTGAAGTGCGCGATGAAGTAGTACTGGGCACCTTTTCCTTCGCCAAGTACCTGATGTGGAAAGACCTGGTCGACCGTACCGAAAGCCTCAAGGACAACGCCGTAGTACGCCACCTGATCGACTCCCCGCGTGACCCCTTTGCCGAGCAGGTGGCCTTTGTCGACCCGCGTGAGCTGGATGCGTTGGTCAGTCCCGAGCAACTCTTTACGCCCCTGCATTCGGATTCCTCGCAGCTAGCCGCCGTGGTGGCAGCCGCGCAGGGCAAGAACTTCGTCATGATCGGCCCGCCCGGCACCGGCAAGTCGCAGACCATCGCCAACATGATCGTGCACAACCTGGGGCTGGGCCGCACCGTCCTGTTCGTCTCGGAAAAGTCCGCGGCGCTGGATGTGGTCTATCGCCGTCTACGCGAGGAGGGGTTAGGTGAATTCTGCCTCGAGTTGCACTCGAACAAGGCACGCAAGCTTGATGTGATCCGCCAGCTGGGCCAGGCCTGGGAGGCGCGCGGTGATCTGTCAGACGCGCAATGGCAGGAACGCACCGGGCAACTGGCCAAGGTACGTGATGAGCTGAACGCCGTGGTCGCAGCCCTGCACACACCCTACGAGCTGGGCTTGAGCCTGCGCCAGTCTATCGGTATTGCGGCGGGCAACCTGGATGTGCCGGTGGTGGATCTGGGCTGGGAGCGCAACTTCTACCACGAGGCGTCAGACTATCAGCAACTGCTATACGTGGCCGAGCGGGTCGAGCTGTTTGCCGGGGCGGTTGGTGACCTGCCTGACCATCCTCTGAGCCTGCTCGATGAAGGCGACTGGAGCATGGGTTGGCAGCAGTCGATGCTGGAGGAGGTTGCCGCGCTGTCGCAACATACCGAGCGCTGGCAGGGCTCGATCGAACAGATTCTGCAACTGCTGGAATTGCCGCTAACCGAGCTGGATAACACTCAGCGTCACGCGCTATCCGAACTGGTCGCGGCAATGCGCGGTGCAGCGGGAGTGGACCTGCGCTTTGCCTTCGCGGTAGACCCGGCGGCCACCATCGGCGCCATTGAAATGGCCGTGACCCTGCTCGAAACCTTCGAGCAGGAGCGCGCCAGACTGTCCTGCAGTTATGATCGCGCCGCTATGCTCAAGGCCGATTTGCGTCCCGCTGAAGCGCTGGTGCGCAGCGCCGAAAGTGCCTGGTGGTTGTCGCGTATTTTGCAAAGGCGCAAATGCCGCGCCTATCTGCGTGATCAGGTCGGCGCCCAGGGCGAGCCGAACATCGATGCCGATCTGGCCGTGCTGGTTAACCTGCAAACCGCCCATGCCGCACTCGAGGGTCTGAAACAGCAACTGACCGACGTGCCCGGCTGGGCCGGACTCGACTCCAAGCCCGAGCAAATGCAGCGGGCTGGTAAACTGGCAGCGCAACTGCGTGAGGCTATCGCCAGCCTGGCACTGGACATGGATGCCCTTATCAGCCTGCGTAGCACAGTACAAAAGCTGGTGGTGCACGGTAATGAGCTGCTGGCACCGGGCCGGGCGGTGGAGACGCAACTGGCCAAATATCAGGAGCTGGAACAGGCCTTTAGCGAGAGTCTCGCAGGCTTCTGCAAACTGGCCTGGCAAAAGCCCGACAACCTGCTGGAGCGCCCCGGCATATTGGCGCTACTGAGCAATCTAGACACCCGTATCTACTCCGCCCAGGGCCAACTGCAAAACTGGTGCGCCTGGCGCAAGGCCTACTACGAAGCGGAAGAGATGGGCCTGCAAAAAGTGCTCGATGCACTGGAGCATGGGCAGTTTCCGGTCAACCAGTTCAAGAAGGTCGCGGAGGTCAATTACGCGCGCTGGTGGGCCGCCTGGAAGGTCGATGAGACCCCAGTGCTGCGCCGCTTCCTGAGCATCGAACAGGAGCGCCGTATCGAGCAGTTTGCTGAACTCGACGCCCAGGTGCGCAACCTGACGGCAGAGTTTGTACGCACCCGTATCCGCAGCGGCCTAGCGGACAAGAGCGAGGTCACCCGCAGCTCGGAGTTCGGCATTATCCGCCGCGAGCTGGAAAAGAAGACCCGCCACAAGGCCCTGCGCCAACTGATGAGCGAAGCGCCCAACGCCATACCGCAGCTCACGCCCTGTCTGCTGATGTCGCCGCTGTCCATCGCCCAGTACCTGCCGGTCGACCAGCCGCCCTTTGATGTGGTGATCTTTGATGAGGCCTCACAGATCACCGTCTGGGATGCCATTGGCGCCATCGCCCGGGGCAAGCAGACCATCGTTGTCGGCGACCCGAAGCAGCTGCCGCCGACCACCTTCTTCAGCAGCGCCCCGTCTGAAGATGAAGAGGATGAGGAGGAAGAGCAGGACCTGGAAAGCATCCTTGACGAAATGCTCGGCTCCAACCTGCCGGTCATCAACCTGTCCTGGCACTACCGCTCACGGCATGAAAGCCTGATCACCTTCTCCAACCAGCGCTACTACGACGGCGGGTTGGTGACTTTCCCATCGCCCGTCACTACCGACACCGCCGTCAGCATGCAGCACGTGCAGGGTAACTACGAGCGCGGCGCCAACCAGACCAACCGCGCCGAAGCAGAAGCCATAGTCGCGGATATCGAGCAACGGCTGATGGACCCGGCTCGCAACCACCAGACGGTCGGCGTGGTGACCTTCAACCAGAAGCAGCAGACGCTGATTCTCGACCTGCTGGATGAGGCCCGGCGGCGCAACGCCGAGCTGGACCGCTTCTTTGCCGAAGACCTGATCGAGCCGGTGTTCGTCAAGAACCTGGAATCGGTGCAGGGCGATGAACGCGACGTGATCCTGTTCAGCATCACCTTCGGCCCGGACAAGGACGGCCGCGTGAGCATGAACTTCGGCCCGTTGAACAAGAGCGGCGGTGAACGGCGCCTGAACGTCGCCGTGACCCGTGCGCGTATTGAGCTCAAGGTGTTCTCTACGCTGCGCGCGGAGCAGATCGACCTGTCGCGCACCGCAGCCATCGGCGTGCGCGACCTCAAGCATTTTCTGGAGTTTGCCGAGCGCGGCATTCGCGCCCTCAGCGAGGGCGTCAGCGACAGCCAGAACGACTTCGACTCGATCCTGGAAAAGGACCTGGCCCGCCAACTGCAACAGCGTGGCTGGACAGTGGTGCCGCAGATTGGCGTCTCAAGCCTGCGTATCGACCTCGGGGTAGTGGACCCGGATGCACCCGACTACTTCCTGGCCGGTATCCAGTGCGACGGCAACAACTACAAGCGCGCCGCCACCGCCCGCGACCGCGATCTGGTACACGTCAGCGTACTCGGCGGGTTGGGCTGGGAGATACTGCGCCTGTGGTCAGTTGAGTACTGGTTCAACCGTGACGGCGTGGTAGAGCGCCTGGATCAGCAGCTAAGGGCATTGCACGACAAGCGCAAACAGCAGGCGGAGGTTCCTCCAGTCTGAGCAATGGGCAGGTCTATGAATCATATGCATTGGAATGTCTGAAAAATAGCCATTCGCCACATAGGTCTGCCCGCGCTACTGTAACCAGGTAATCCTGAATCCGGAGATTCTGATGAAAAGCCTGGAAGACCAGTTGGCGCAATACGCCGCTTATCACCGCGATGCGCGCAACATCGCCACCCACTTTATCGGCATCCCGCTGATCGTCGTGGCCGTAGCCATTCTGCTGTCGCGTCCAGCCTTCGAGCTGGCAGGCATCGCCGTTTCACCTGCAGTGCTGGCGGGCCTGGCGGCTTCCATCTACTACCTGCGGCTCGACTGGTTTCTGGGCGTGATCATGAGCGTGCTCATGGCGCTATCCGTCTGGGCCGGCGCTGCGTTGGCGGCACAGACGACCACAGTGTGGCTGGCGACCGGAATAGGTGGCTTTGTTGTGGGCTGGGCGTTCCAGTTTGTCGGGCACCACTGGGAAGGCAAGAAGCCAGCCTTTGTCGACGATCTGATGGGACTGGTCATAGGCCCGCTGTTCGTGGTCGCAGAAGCGCTGTTCATGCTCGGCGCCCTGCAAGATCTGCGTGCCAGGATCGAGGCCAGGGTAGGGGGCGTACGTTCAGGCAAAGCCAGCACCGCCTGAGTCCTGTATCATCGGTCGCTTCAACGTCCTGCATACGAAGCGACCGTGGCCACGCTCAAGTACCTCAACGGATACAGTCCCAGCCTGCAACAGCAGGTTCAGCAACTGATCGACAGCAACCACCTCGGTGCCTGGCTGGAACAGCGCTACCCGCCGCAAGCCCAACACCTTATCCAGTCCGATGCTGCCCTGTACGACTACACCCAGCGCCTCAAGCAACAGCACATGCGCAGCAGCGGCCCGATCAGCAAGGTGTTCTTTGACACGCGCATGCACGTCATCGACAACGCCCTGGGCCAGCACCAGTTTGTCAGCCGTGTGCAGGGCAGCAAGCTAAAACGCAAAAACGAAATCAAAGTCTCCGCCATCCTCAAAACCCTGCCCGAACCGCTACTGCGCATGGTGGTAGTGCACGAACTGGCGCACCTGCGCGAGAAGGACCACAACAAGGCCTTCTATCAGCTGTGCCAGCATATGGAGCCGGATTATCATCAGTTGGAACTGGATTTGCGGTTGTTTTTGACGTGGCGGGGTTAAAGTCCGCCAATCTATCCTTCTAGGAAACAGAACCCCAGCCATGCCAGGGCTCGTTCAGTTCACAATGCTACTGGGTGATCACCTTATGCGTGACTGATCTTCAGTGGCGCCAGCGGTGTTGTTCAAGACGCTATTGCTGGCCACCTGGATGAAAGCCCGCAGTTGGGTCAAGAGCTTCTCGTCCACTGTGTCCACGCGTTCTGCCGTCTGGATCGCGCCAAGTTGATAGACATGCTGGGTTGGCGCCTGGCCTTTAGGGAGTATCAGAATCTGGTCTCCTTGAACAATGGCGACCGTCTGATTACCGCCCGAGGGCTTGATCACAGCTCGTCCCTCATCTCCTTCCGGGACATTCAGCAGGTCACGTCCCCAACATTGATGCCGGGTTTCACCACCTAGCCGTCCCATGATGGTCGGGACCACGTCTACCTGGCTACCGGTGATATCGATCCTGTCGCCGAATTCATCCCGAATACCAGGTGCGATCAAGAGCATCGGAACGTTAAATCGATGCAGATTCATTTCCGTTAACTGGAAAGGCGTTCCAAAGCCGTGGTCGCCGACGATCACAAACAGGGTCTCATCGAAATAAGGTTTGTCACGGACCTGCTCAAAGAATTGGCCCAACGCCCAATCCGAATAACGCATTGCCGTCAGATGTTGGTCCAGCCAGCCGTGACCGGTGACTTCTTCTACTGGTAGGGGGTCAGGCAACGGATAGGGCACATGGTTGGAGAGTGACTGCAACAGTGCATAGAAGGGGCCATCGTTGGCGAGCCGATCCAGCTCCTCGACTGAACGGCCGAACATATCCTGGTCGGTCACGCCCCAGGTCGGATCTGAGTACACCGGGTCCACATAGTCATTACGGCCGATGAATCTGGTCATACCCTGATTGCTGAAGAAACCCTGCTGATTGTCCCAGGCGAAATCCCCGTTGTAGACGTAAACGTCTTTCATTTCGCGGCGGCTAAGAAGTTGGGGCAAGCCGGAAAAGTTATTTCCGCCTTCCGCTGTCTGCATCAGGTACTCGAAACCGGGCAGATTCGGGAAGCAGGCCATGGTGGCAAACATGCCCTGATGGGTGTGGGTACCATTGGAAAAGAAGCGCGTGAAGAGCAGACCATCTTCGGTCAGCTTGTCAAAATGGGGTGTGATGTCCAGCGGGCTGCCCATTGCGCCGACGTAATACCCGGCAAAGCTTTCCATCAGAATGACAACCACATTGTTGATTGGCAACTGGCCTTTGGTCGGCGGGGTGAAATCCCGACGCACTGCGGCCGTTTCGCTATCGACTAACTGGTCATGTTCCGTCAGCAGCATTTGGCGTGTCACATCCATGGCTTCGTCCATCGGCATGACAGGCTTCCAGACATTCTCGCGTGCAGCCGAAAAATGGCTCTTGGCGGCGTCGAACAGTGTGATGACAGGGTTGAGCCCCAAATGGTTGGCAAAAACGGAGTCCGTTGTATACGCATCGCCCCAGCGAAGAGGCGGACCCTGCCGGAGCGTACCGCGCATGGCAAGTGCGGCTACCAACACACAGAGGATAAACACACCGATCCGGGTAGCCCAGGTATTAACCCATTGCTTGTCGCGAAGCTTGGGGCATTCACGTGTAGAACGATCAACCAGAGCAAACAGCCACCACCAGATGATAGTCAGAACTGCCCAGGCCAGAAGCAGTTTTACCACCGGAAATCCGTGCCAGAGCATACTGATAACGGTTGCAGGATCTTCACGAAGATATTGGAAAACCAGATTGTTCAGGCGTTGATGAAATTCCCGGTAGAAATCCAGCTCAAGGATTCCCAGCAGAGCAATCAGTGCGGCTGCAAAGGTCAGCCAGATGCGCTGCCAGGTGCGCCGCGCCATTAACCACGGGCTAAGAATGCTGAATAGCAGGGGGATAGCGATATAGCCTGATACCCGCAGATCGAACCGCAGACCGTTTATGAAGGCTTCCTGCAAGTCTGATAACGGCGTGGCGCCGATAAGTTCGTGGGTGTAAGCGAGCAAGCCAATTCTGCTGGCCAGCATCAACAACAGGATCAGGACGATACTGCCAAGCAAGAATGCCAGATGCTCCACCAGGCGAGGCCGCTGTACAGTAGTGTCAGTTGTAGCAAAAGTGTGGGTGGTCATTTCAGATGAATCTCGTTTAGCTGAACAAGAACGGGGGTTGTTGGGTAAAGGCTCAAATAAGGATCACCAGCCACACAGCAGCGATGATGGTCATGCCAATGAACTGTGCCGCGCTGGCCATATCCTTTGCCTGCTTGGAAAGCGGGTGCAACTCCAAGGAAATCCGGTCGACGGCCGCCTCTATCGAGGAGTTGATCAACTCAATCGCCAGGGCCAGCAGCGGAGCCGCGATCAATAGCGCACGCTCCGCACGGCTTACGTCCAGCCAGCAGGCAAGCGGGATCAGAATGATCGCCAGAAGCAGTAGCTGCCGGAAGGCGGGTTCGATTTTGAACGCCGCCTTCAATCCCGCCAGGGAGTATCCGGTAGCTTTCAGAATACGGGAGAGACCTTTCCCGCCCTTTAACGCAGCGGCGCTTTCAGAGTCCTGGGTGTGTGATTTCATTGGACACCTGAGCTAGAAGACTGGGGCTGGGCATAAGAGGGCTTGGAAAAGGAGTAAAACAGGTTGGGTTCGCTAACCATGTACAGATTGCCATCGGCATCCAGGGTAATGCCCTCTGGTTGCGGAGCAGCCTGGTCCAGGTCGTTGGACCAGCCGGAAAAGCTTCTATAGCTGACAACCGTGCCTTCGCCATCAAGCTCTATAACGAGTTTGGATTGGTCGCTGAGAAGTAGAAGATGGCCGGTCTGCTGGTCGAAATGCGCAGCGGATAAATCAGTACCAAAAAAACCATCGATCCAACTTGTCAGCTCGACGATATCGATTGTCAGCCCTGCTTCCAGGCTGGTCACCAGGCCAGTAACCAGGAGCAACTGCTTCGGGTCCCGTTCCTTGACAATGAATAACTGGTCTCCCGCAGGGTCATAGGCAATACCTTCAAAGCCTTTGTTGCCACTCAAGCCGATACCCACACTGAGAAATTGCGCATCCGCAACGCTTATCGGGCCTGGCTTTTCGGGGAGCCGAACGACGTTAAGCCTATGCTCGCGCTCGTCCACTATGATGATCAAGCCGGCGCCAAGGTAGGTAATGGCCTCAATATCGCCGAAGCCTTCAAGCGGGTAATGAGCCAGGGTGTCGCCCGCTTTATTCAGCGCAACCAGGTGCGCCGGGCCGTGTGAGAGTGCGAGAAGTCGATCAGTATC
>JBKBSI010000098.1:0-11821 GCA_046291745.1 Pseudomonas sp.
CGCAAGCTCGATGACATCTACCGCGTCGGCCACCCCCGCGCCAGCGCCCAGGTAAACCGCACCGAAGCGCAACTGATGATGATCCTGTCCGGCCGCTACATCGGTTTTCTGCCCTGCCACGCGGCGGACGCCTGGGTGGAGAAAGGCCTGATGCGGCCACTGAAATCAGGCGCCTTCAGCTTTTCCTCCCAGCACTACGTAGCCTACAAGGAAAAGCACTTCGACAACCCGTTGATTCGGGATATGGCGCAGATTATCAAGCGCCAGGCGGAGGTGGGGGCGGTATCGATCAGCTAGTTGGTATTGGCCTGCAGGGGGGTATTTAGGCTGTTAAATTCTTTGCCGCAGCCCGGTTGATCATGCTGTAATACATTGTAGTTACTGGTATTGAGGGTGCGATTATGAGCGTCACTACCGTTCGTCTTCAGGCAGAAGTTGAACAAGATCTGGAAGCAATCGCCAGCCGACTCCACCGGAGCAAAGGCTGGGTAATCAATCAGGCGCTATCAGAATACATTGAAAAGCAGCAGCGTGAGCAGGAGCGCTGGCAGCAAACGCTAGAGGCAATGGAGTCGGCTGCACAAGGAAAGGTAGTTGATGCCAGCGAGGTCCATGACTGGCTCAATAGCTGGGGAACAGAAAACGAGCAGGATGCGCCGAGGTCAGGTAAGTGAAACTGGTTTACACGGACGAAGCCATTGAAGATTTGAGGCGTCTCAGAGAGTTTATTGCAGTTCACAATCCCTCTGCGGCAGGCAGTATAGCCGCAGAGTTGATTCGCAGAATCGAACTACTGTCCGACCTCCCTGGAATGGGAACACCGGTTGAATTGGCACCGATACCTGATTCCATCCGAGACATGGTTTTCGGCAAATATGTCGTCCGCTACTCAGTACACGTGAGTGCCATAATCATTTTACGGATATGGCATGAGCTGGAGGGTGAGCGATAGCAATCCAGCTCAAAGGTCTGAATGCAGCGCGATAGGGTTTCGACTTCCCGTAGCAGTCGGCTGCAGGCATTCGAGAAATACGCGCAAGGCAGTCGTGAAGCTGGCGCTGGCTTCGCGGGTGATCAGCGAAATATCCGAGTAGCGAAAGAAGCGCTCTGGCAGCAGCGCCACCAGCTCGCCGGTGCGTAACCAGCGCTTGGCGTAGTGTTGCGGCAGGTAGCCGATAAAGGGGCCGCTGAGAATAAGCGTTGCGGCTGCCTCGACATTGGTTACCAGGGCTCTTACCGATTCGTCCTTTGATTCAAGGCAGTGGAACTCGTCGTCGTCCATGAAGGTGCGTACTACCTTGGCGGTATCGGGAATGCGTTTCTCCAGTAGATCCGGATCTGTGACACCAGCCAGTGGGTGGGTTCGGCTGCAGACCAGTACATCCCTCTCGCGGTACAGCATGCGTTTTTGCAGGCCGGGAATCTCTCGGCAGAAGATGCCGATGGCCACATCCAGCTCACCGGCCAGCACCTGGCACTCCATCTCATGTGGTGACAGCACCGCGACGTTGGTTTGTACGGTGTTGAGCGGGTAGGCATAGAAACGCTGCAGCGCCGATTGCAATGGGCAGGCGCCGTCGGTAATCAGGTTGTCGATCAGCCCCAGGCGCAGTTGCCCCACCAGGCCGCCGCGCAATTCCATGGCGCGATGCTCCAGCGCATGCAAGGCCGCAAAAAAGCTCTTGAGCTGAGCGTAGAACGCCTGCCCTTCCGTGGTCAGCCCGAAGCCGCTTCTGCCGCGGTTGCACAGGCGCAGGCCGAGGCGCGCCTCCAGCTGCAACATGTGGTTGCTGATGGTGGACTGACTGATATTCAGCAGGGCCTGGGCATTGCTGAAGCCGTCGGCCTCGACTACGGCGTGAAACACCCGTAGCAGGCGCAGGTCGATATCGCTGATATGCATGAGCCACCCGTCCCGAGGAAGTACGAGATCAAAATGCCATGC
This sequence comes from Pseudomonas sp., assembly GCA_046291745.1. Taxonomy (GTDB): domain Bacteria; phylum Pseudomonadota; class Gammaproteobacteria; order Pseudomonadales; family Pseudomonadaceae; genus Halopseudomonas. The sequence continues at coordinate 1,946 of JBKBSI010000098.1, forward strand.
AAGTTGGGGGCCTGATGCAACGCAGGGTCTATCAAGATGGCCGGTTGATCGCTTCGGCCGCACAAGGGCGGCCTTCTGGCAGGAGCAGCGCCGCTTTGCCCGCCGCTCCCGGCGACTTGAGGCTCACCCGCTTAGTGCGGCATGGCTGCTGAACGCACCAAGTTGAAGCGCATGCGTGGACTGTCAGGGCTTAGCCCACGTCTGCTCAATGCAAACATTCAATCACCGCTATTTGTCCGCACAGGTAGCGTCGCTACGGTAAGTACCACTGACCCATTAGTGAATGTGCTTAACCGGAGTAGTCGATGCTGAAACTCGAGCTGATACAGAACCACAGTGTGGCGAGGCAGGACTGGTGATCAAGCAGTCGCTCTTCGCCCTGCGCGCGCCCATTCCGCGCCATGTGTCGATTGCCGTCACCGTTTCGGTGTTCCTGACCATTCTGGCCGCCTGGCTGGTGCTCTCCTATGGCGGTTTTGTGCGCCCGGTGTTTCTGCCCAGTCCGACGGCGGTATTGGAGCGGGCAGTGTCGCTGTACCGCAACGAGATACTGGTGGCCGATATCTGGATCAGTAACGTACGGGTTTTTTCCGGCTTTCTGATGGCAGCGGTAGTCGCGATTCCGTTGGGCGTGCTGGCGGGTAACCTGTCGGTGTTCGCCGCCGCCATCAATCCGTTCATGGGCTTTTTGCGCTACATGCCGGTGCCCGCGTTCATTCCCCTTCTGGTGTTGTACGCGGGTATCGACGAGGCGCCGAAGATTCTGCTGATTTTTATCGGCACAGTGGTGCAGATGACCATCATGGTCGCGGACGTGACCCGGCAGGTGCAGGCGGATCTGATTCGCGCGGCCATGGTGCTGGGTGCCACCGGTAGCGAGATTTTCCGCAAGGTGATCTGGCGCGGATCGCTGCCCGGCATAGTCGATGTGCTGCGCATCAATCTGGGTTTTGCCTGGACCTATCTGGTGGTCGCAGAGCTGGTCGCCGCTGGGGAGGGCATGGGCTTTCGCATTCTGCGCTCGCAACGCTTCATGCAGACCGACACCATCTTTCTCTACATTCTGCTGATTGGCCTGTTTGGCATCCTGTTCGACTTCGCGTTCCGCCTGCTGCACCGCCGGGCCTTCCCCTGGGCACAGGAGCAACTGCGCTCATGAGCCGACCTATCCTGCAGGCCAGCGGCATTTCCCGCGTCTTTGAAACCGGTAGCAATAGTGAGCCGCTCACCGCCCTGAGCGCCATGAATCTGAGCCTGGACGCGGGTGAAGTGGTGTGTCTGGTCGGCTCCTCGGGCTGCGGCAAGTCCACCTTTCTGAACATAGTGGCGGGGCTGGACTGGCCGAGCAGTGGCGAGTTGCTGCTCGACGGTGTGGCGCTGGAGGAGCCCGGCGCTGATCGCGGCATGGTGTTCCAGCGCGATTCGCTTTTCCCCTGGCTGAGTGTGCGTGACAACGTGCTCTTTGGTCTGTCACTGCGGGCCACCCGACGCTCGCACGGCATGGCACTGACACGGCTGTACAGTCATGCCGATGAGTTGTTGCAGCGCGTCGGCCTGTGGGATTTTCGTGACAGCTACCCCAAGCAATTATCCGGCGGTATGCGCCAGCGCGCCGGTATCGTGCGCGCGCTGGCCACACGCCCGGCCATTCTGCTGATGGATGAGCCCTTCGGCGCGCTGGATGCCCAGACCCGGGAAGAGATGCAGGTGTTGCTGCTCGAGCTGTGTGCCGAGCAGCGCACCACAGTGCTGTTCGTTACCCATGATGTGGAGGAAGCAGTATTCCTCGGTGACCGCGTGGTGGTCATGCAGCCCCGCCCCGGCCGGGTGGTGGCAGATATAGCCGTACCGCTGCCACGCCCGCGCAATCAGCGCACCAAGCTGCGCCAGGATTTCCAGGCCATTCGCGGCCAGGTGCTGGATCAACTGTACGAGAGCATGAGCGAGCGTACAGCACCCGAGCAATCCCCTCTCAATACTGAAGGAGTCTCCCATGACAATGCATAGGAAATTGATGCGCGCCTTTGGCGCAGCTGCGCTGCTGGCCTTTGCCGCCGGTATTCAGGCCGAGCCATTGCGCATTGGCTACAACCAGTGGGCTGGCTTTGCGCCGGTGTTTGTCGCTGCCGACCAGGGTTTGTTCAAGGCCGAAGGGATCGAAGTGGATCTGCGTTCCTTCCCTGGCCCGGCCGACAGCATTCCACCGCTGGTTGCGGGCCATCTGGACCTGTCGCTGACCACGCCGGATGCCTTGATTCCGCTGAACGATGGCGGCGTGCAAGTGCTGACCGTAATGGTGCTGGATGCCTCCCACGGTGGCGACGGTATTATCGCCAAGGACAGCATCAACAGCATCGAGGACCTGCGCGGCAAGCGCATCGGTGTCACCGAGGGTGAGGTCAATCATCTGTTGTTGATGCTGGCGCTGGAGCAGGCGGGGCTGGGTGGTGGCGATATTCGCATCGCCAACATGAATGCCGATGACGCCGGCGCTGCCTTTATCGCCGGTCAGTTGGACGCGGCGGTGACCTGGGAGCCCTGGCTCAGTAACGCGGTCAGCCAGGGCGCCGGCAAGGTGCTGTTTACCTCGGCGGATGTGCCTGACATGTTGATCGACGTGGTGGCCGTTACCCCAGCCAAGTTGAATGAAAGGGAGCAGGACATTGCTGCTTTCGTCCGCGCGCTGGATCAGGCGCTGGCGTTCATGGCCAGTGACCCGGATACCAGCAATGCCATTGTCGGCCGCTGGCTGGATATTGAGGCCGAGGAAATCGGTGAGATGCTGGAAGGGATTCGGCTTTACGGCTCGGCCCACAACAGCGTGCTGTTCTCGGGTGCAGATCCCGACTCGGACATTGCTGAATCCTTCAAGCGCATTGGCAATTTCATGCAAGCCCAGGGTTTGGCCCAGGGATCTACTGACACCAAGGAGATGCTGGATGGCCGCCTTTTCACTAACTGATCTACCGACCGGTACCAATGCCCGTGAGGTGCTGTGCCGGGATGGCCGACGCTTTGTACTGCGCCCGGAGCGGGCGGCGCTGGTGATCATCGACATGCAGCGCGACTTCTGCCAGAGCGGTGGTTATGGCAGCGAAGCCGATGCCGCTGCGGTTGCCCGCTTTGGCGGCCTGATACCGGCCATTGACCGCGTGCTGCAAATGGCGCGTCAGGCCGGTCTGCAGGTGATCTTCACCCGTGAGGGCCACCTGCCGGATCTCAGCGACATTACCCCGGCCAAGATGCAGCGCTCGGTGGCCTACGGTAGCCCCTACGGCATGCGCGGGCCGATGGGCCGGGTGCTGATTCGCGGGGAATATGGCCACGATGTAGTGGATGCCCTGAAACCGCAGCCCGGTGAGCCGATCATCGACAAGCCTGGCTATGGCGCCTTCCACAGTACCCCGATGGAGCAGATCCTGCGCGACCGCGGCATTGAGGACCTGATCTTCACCGGTGTGACCACCGATGTGTGCGTGTTTTCTACCCTGCGCGAAGCGGTGGATCGGGGCTTTCGCTGCCTGATGCTGGAGGACTGCACCGAGGCCTTTGTGCCGGAAATGCGCGACGCCAGCCTGACCATGATTGAAAGCGAAGGCGGCATCTTCGGCTGGGTAAGCGATTCCTCAGCTCTGATCAGCAGCCTGGATACGAGCAACATCACCTAAAGGTACAGATCATGAAGATCATCAAGAAGTTGAGCTATTTGTTGGCCACAGTATTGATACTCAGCCTGCCCGGGGTCGCCGCCGCCAAGGAAAAGTTGCGCGTTGGTCACGACCTGTGGATCGGCTTTTCCGGCGTGTTCCTGGCCCAGGAACTGGGCTACTTCTCCGATGCCGGGCTGGAGGTGGATATGCGTGGCTTCCCCGGTCCCGGCGACTCCATTCCGCCGGTGCTAGCCGGACATCTGGACATTACCCTGACCACCCTGCACAACCTGGCGTTGATTGCCGGCACGGATAACGCGGAGCTGGCTGCGGTGTATTTCCTCGACTCGTCCCATGGTGCGGACGCTATCGTTGCCCGCAGCGGCATCGACTCGGTAGCCGACCTGCGTGGGCGTGATGTGGCCGTAACCCTGAATGAAGCCAACCACATGCTGCTGATTCTGGCTCTGGAAAGTGCGGGCATGAGCGAAGAGGATGTGCGCCTGGTGAATATGAGCGCGGATGATGCGGGCGCCGCACTGCTGGCTGGTCGCGTGGACGCAGCGGTGACATGGGAGCCCTGGGTCAGCCGTGCGCGCTCGGGAGGGGACGGCCACGTCATCTTCTCCACCCGGGACGCACCGGACACCATCCTCAACACCATTACCGTACGTCGCGACAGTCTGGAAAAGCGCCCGGAAGCCCTGAAGGCCTTTATTCAGGCGGTGGACCGTGGCGTTGCCTATCTGCGCAGCAACCCGGAGCAGGCGATTCCCATCATCGCGCGCTGGCTGGAAGCCGACGAGGCAGACGTTAGCGGCATGCTCGAGGATGACGAGATCTACAACATTGCCGAGAACAGTGCGCTGTTCGAATCAGAGAGCGCCAGCGGCATGCAGGCGCTGGAAACCGTCATCGGCTTTTTACATGACCGCGACCTGATCCAGCGCCGCCCCACCGTAGAGGAGTTGACCGATGACCGATTCGTTCGCTGATTCCGCTGCTTGCGCATCAGTCATTATCACCAGCGATGAACAGGGTGTTCGTCTGGCCATGCAGGTGGCAATGGAAGCCCGGCGCCATGGCGAGCTGCCGTTCGGCGCAGTGCTGGCGGACGCCAGCGGCAAGCTGGTGTTGACCGAGCGCGACCGGGTTGCGGAGCTGAATGACCGCACCCAGCACGCAGAAACCCGCCTGGTGAAAACCGCTTGCGCCCAGTATGGGCCGGACTTGTCTGGCTTCACCCTCTACACCACCTGCGAACCCTGCGCCATGTGCTTCACCACCGCCTGGCTGGCACGGGTCTCACGCATGGTCTGCGGTACCAATATGCAGGCCGTATATCAACTCAGCGGCGGCCGCCACCGGGAGATGCCGGTTACCGCCAGTGCCATGAACCAGGCTGGTGGGGGGAGTATGGAACTGCTTGAAGGAGTGCTGGCTGAGGAATGTCTGGGGTTGTTTGATGGGGTGGATTTTCCTGAGGAGGTGGCAAGCTAGTTTCCCAGAACCTCTTTAAGCCGGTTGTACGCATCCGTATGCTTTTCTGGTGCCATCTTTGTCAGATTTTGCAGCTTCCAACGGACAGCGGGTAACTGATCAATGCCTGAAAACTCCAGTAGCGACCAATCGGGAGTGCGATTTTTGAATGACAGTAAAAACGCCCGGTCTTTTGATGTCAGGGAGTTATTTATGTTCCATACGAGCTGCTCCCGTGCCGCTTCCAGATCGGCTTGATCAATGTCCAGATCGGTCATGTTGATAAATTCGCCCTCATAGGCACTGGTGATGTCCTTGAAATGGGGTCTTAGCAGTTCGGCAATAGGTCGTGGATGACTGATTATGTACACCAGCAAAGCTTTGCGAAGGTCATCGATAAGTCCTTCGTTCTCGAGTAACTGCTTGATGTCAAAAAGGTCTCGCGGATGTTGGCGGTCTAGCGCAGCACAGATTTTTCCGGCGTACAAATCTGCAAAACTCACCACCGCCATCTCGGCAAAACCAAGTTCTTCTTCGACAGACTTGCTTACCGGGATCACCTCTGGCTTATAAACGGTACCGCGCAGTACTGGGGATAGTTCAATTTTGATTTGAATGCCGTCGTGCTCCACCAGTAGACGTAAGGCATCTGCTTTGTCGTGGAAAGAACGGAAAATCCGAGTATTTTCGATGCTGAGCGTAATGCTGGAGGCAAGCACCTCCAAATTGTCCTTGATGGTTTGCAGAGCCTCGTTCCGCTCCATCATAGGCAGGAAAACCAGGTCGATATCAACGGATAACCGTGGAAAGTCACGAACGAACAAGTTAATAGCGGTGCCACCTTTAAGCGCAAAGCAGTCGTGCTGGGCGACTAAGGGGATGAGCTTTAGCAATAGCTGGACTTGTCGGTAATAGAGGCCTTGTCTATCCATGCTATTTACATATCCTTTGGTACGGTGATTTGCCAGGTAGTCTCAAGTCTGCCGCCCTTGGCAAGTACCCGTTTTCCAGTTCCCAACTCATACTGCCAGGGTGTCAGATGCTTAAGCCAAGCGTGTTGATGCCTCCCCGCCAGCCATAGAAAGAGCCGTTTCGCCTTTATGCTGCAACAGGATTTCATTAGGGCGTCCAACTTGCCTGGCGACAGGCTGGGCAGTCCTTGCATAATTTGGTCAACATGTTCAAAGCTGATGATATTGGGCACCGTAGCCAAGAGCTCCAGAATAGCTTTCTCTGGGCAAGAGTAGTGAACTGTAGGAAGTGATTCCCGCCAAGTGTCTTGCCGGAGATACTTATTATCTTGCATCAGTGTATCGGGCCACAGGCGACGCGTGCCATGCCACTCGAAGTGCGCTGGGGCATCTATTCTGTCGAGCCACCGCGGCAGTACGGTAGTGGAATAGAGTTGGACTCTTGGTTTGCTTCCTTTGGTTAGGTAGTGACCGAGGCCTTCGAGCTCTAGCGCAGTCAAGCCTCCGACATGCAACGGGACGGCGGACATGCGCTGCAAAGACGCAACAATGCCTTTCCAGGAGAGCCTCGCTTCTTGGCGAATGTAAACACCTGCTGCGAGAGCAACCAGGGTTTGGCTACGCACGGCATTGTCCAGAAAGTGCAGACAGAGTCCTTGTTCCTTTAGCCATGTTTTGGTTGCCACCATATCCAAAGGCAGAGCCTTTTGGAGCTGTTGCCGGGCTTCAATATTCAACATGGTTGACCTCAGATCATTTTAAAATAACGGAATACACGTCAATAATTGACGTGTTTAGCATATTTTTCAAACTTTTAAGGCTGGAGGTTTGCATGTCTTCAATTTTACGGCGGTATTTGGCGTAAAATTAGGGCTTTGTAAACTATCGAGATTGTTGTCCCTCGGGTGTAAAAGAGCTCTGGCGATTTGTCGAGTCACAGGACGCGAGCCTTTGACTCCGGTCTTTGGAGTCCAAAAACATCGTCAGTACTGTCCAGTTCGCTGTTTGGCGGGCTGTTACGGCAGGCGCACGCATCGGTCGTTGGTTACTAACAGACCCTAACCTGCCATACAGCGCATAAATTATTGATCGAACGCGGCGCGCCAAAAGCTTTGTCAGCTGCAGCAAAAGTGCCCATACACATTTGTCTCCATAATCGCCCTTCTTGCTGAAGCTGTCCTTTCAGGGAGCCGTTCGCCAATAGCGAGCGAACCTTTCTGGCCGCGTTGGCTATGTCCAAGCTGTAAAAAACAAGATGTTCGAGTAATGCTTAAACAAATTGCCGTTTCCGATGTGACCCTGGGTATGTATATCCACGAGCTTTGTGGTCCATGGTTGGCTCATCCATTCTGGAAGTCTCGCTTTCTGCTGGATGCCGAGTCGGATCTGCAGCGCCTGCGCGACTCGGCAGTCACCCAGGTATTGATCGACACCAGCAAAGGCTCGGATATCGTCAGGCGGACGGCGGCCGTGATCAAGGAGGAGCTGCAGGAGAGGAATGGCACGCACCTGGAGGTTGAAAGCGCGTTCTTGACGGTCTTGGCTACGATTGAGGAGGAAGTCCAGCGCGCCAAGGAAATCTGTCAGATCGCGACCGCCACTGTTGCGAAGATGTTCGCCGACGCGCGCATGGGGAAGGCCCTCGAAATAGAGCGTGCCATGGAGCAGGTCGAGGAAATAGCCAGTTCCATTCACCGGCATCCGCATGCTCTGCTTAGTCTGGCCCGCCTGAAAACAGCCGATGGATATACTTACATGCATTCGGTGGCGGTATGCGGCCTGATGATTGCGCTGGCACGGCAACTGAACATGGATAGTCAGCAGGTACGGGACGCAGGCATGGCTGGCCTGCTCCACGACATTGGCAAGGTCGTGATTCCGGGTGCCATTCTTGATAAACCGGGCAAGCTCACTGATATTGAATGGAGCCAGGTGCGGCAGCACCCGTTGTTTGGCCACCGAATACTGAAGGAGTGCGGACAACTTAACCCCCAGGTGCTCGACGTATGCCTGCACCACCATGAGAAATGGGACGGCTCAGGCTACCCGCATGGACTAGCTGGCGAACACATCAGCCTGTTTGCCCGCATGGGTGCGGTCTGCGATGTATACGACGCAGTCACATCAAACCGTCCCTACAAAGCCGCCTGGGACCCTGCCGAGGCGCTGCACAAAATGGCGCAGTGGAACGGTCATTTTGACGCCAAGGTGTTTCACGCTTTCGTCAAGGCTCTGGGCATATTCCCGGTAGGCGCTATGGTGCGCTTGGAAAGCGGGCGTATTGGCACGGTATGGGAGCAAAACACCGGTTCTCTGTTAAAGCCCAAGATCAAAGTTCTTTTCTCCGGCCGACCTCCGCGACCCGTTGAGCCGCTGATCGTCGACCTCGCCGATACGCTGGAACAGGACAAAATCTTCGCGCGAGAGCCTGCCCGTTGATACATACCTATCGAGACGTCATTGCCGACTTTGCTCGCCAGGCGTGCCCCAAAGAATGAGTCAAATGAAACTAGGAATTTTTTTCCGTCGCTGTCGCCGCGGTTTGTCTGGGTTCAACCTAAGGTCGCTGGTCCCGCTACACAGGGCAGGTAGCGCCACGGGCGTAAACTTCGACCGCCGGAGTCGTCTCGGGAACAAGCACGGAACCTTGGAGCGACGTACAACCGACATCTGCCCTGATCTGGCCACGGCCGTGTTCAGCCACGTCCGGGAGGGTATTGTCATCGCGGAGCATGACGGCAAGATAGCCGGGGTCAATGAGGCGTTCACCCGGATCACCGGCTACGGTCATAACGAACTGCTGGAGCAGAGCCTGGGAACGCAAGGCGCGGAGCGTCGGTTATCGGTTTTCCATGCAGCGATGAAACAGGCGGTCAGTTGGCAGGGCCATTGGGTCGGGGAGGCCTGTTGCTACCATCAAGATGGCAGAGAACTGTCATTACAACTCAGCGTCAGCGTGGTGTATGGCAGCGGAGGCGAAATCCGCCACTTTGTGGTGCTGGTCAGCGACATATCTCACCTGAAAAAGCGCCAGCAGCAATTGGAACGTAGCGCTCATTATGACGCGCTGACCCAACTGCCCAATCGCCTGTTGCTCAACGAGCGGATGCACCAGGCAATGGAAAGCGCCAGAACGCATCGGCACAGTTTGGCGGTAGCTTTTATTGACCTCGATGGGTTCAAGGCTGTTAACGACAACTACGGCCATGACGTGGGCGACCGTGTGCTGCAGATTATCGCCCAACGCATCAAGGCAGCCACTCGCGAAGACGATGTCTTGGCTCGCTTCGGCGGTGACGAGTTTGTTGCCGGGCTGGTGGGGTTGCAGCAACCACATGATTGCGAGCCGGTGTTGAAGCGGATGCTGCAGGCAGCCAGCGCTCCCATCTCGGTTGAAGGTAGAAGCTTTCAACTCTCCGCCAGTATAGGCGTTGCGTTTTTCCCTAATGATGGCCAGGAAATCGAGACGCTTATACGCAAGGCCGACCAAGCCATGTATCTATCCAAAAGGTCTGGGGGTAGTTGTTTGGTGCGTTGTGCTGCCTGAAGAAAAGTTCTCTTCTGCCGTCCGGGGCGCCATACAAACCATAAGGCCCAGCAGTGTGGGATAGGTGTGTTGAGGAAGTGGCAGGATTGGCTGCGAATCGCTGTTGCGATTCTTGGGGCGTTGCCCCGTCGCTGTGCTCCGCCCAAATCGCTGGCGCGATTTGTCGAACGACAGGTTCTCATCTGCCGTCCGATGCGCCATACAAACCATAAGGCCCAGCAAATGCTGG
>JBKBSI010000099.1:0-11770 GCA_046291745.1 Pseudomonas sp.
GGCTTGTTGTAGTAAGGCGTAACCAGCAGACAGGCGTCAGCCTTGACGCTACGCGCGGACTCCGTGAGCTCGACCGCTTCACGGGTGGAGTTGGCGCCGGTACCGGCGATCACCGGCACACGCCCTGCAACCTGATCAACTACGCGGCGAATCGCTTCTTTATGCTCGCTCATGCTCAGGGTAGCCGACTCCCCCGTGGTGCCCACTGCAACTATGCCGTCGGTACCATTTTCCAGGTGGAAATCGATGAGGCGCTCAAGGGCTTGCCAATCCAGCCCGCCACGAGAATCCATGGGTGTTACCAGCGCCACCAGGCTGCCTGCGATCATGCAACTGCTCCACTTGAAACATTGACCAGCAATGGTACTTTCGCCGTGCTGCCAGCACAAGGGAAGTCCCGAACAAATCGCCGCCGCAGGGCCTTTTATATCGGGCATTTTCGGTCTATCCAACGGGTCAGCTGCGGCGCTGCAAGGGAAAGTTGAACCCGTGCCTCAGGACGGCCACAATAGGGCGCTTAGGTCTGCCCGGCACGCCCTCAACGGCAGCGCCTTAATCACTTACAAGGAACACCATGTCGACCGTTAACAGTCAACGGGACCAGTTTCTGGTCATCAGCGCGCTAAGCGCACAGACCACCCCGCTGGTCACTACCCTTACCCGCCTGTGTCTCGAGCAGCGTTGCCTGATTGTGAGTAGCCGCATGAGCCGACATGGCACCTGCAGCTCCCTGCTACTGCAGGTAAGCGGCAATTGGGATGCCCTGGCAAAGCTGGAAAGCCTGATGCAGTCAGTCGCCCGGCGCGAGCACTTCACCCTGTCGATGAGCCGTAGCCACAGCCTTGAAGAGCGCCCCCAGGCCCTGCCCTACAACGTCTTTGTCACCGCCGCCCAGCGCCCCGAGCTATGTGCCGAGCTCTGCACCTTCTTCCAGCAGTTGGAGATTGATATCGAGGAGCTCTACAGCTTCACCTATCTGGCCCAGCACACCGGCACCGCGATGCTGAACATGACCCTGACCATTGCCATTCCAGCCAAGACGCAACTGAGCTGGCTGCGCGAGCAATTCATGGACTTTTGCGACGAACTCAACCTGGATGCCGTCATCGAACCCTGGCGCCCCATCCACTAAGCCCCCTCTCACAAGGAGATCACCTGCATGAGTGTCGAATTGGACAAGCCCGTACCTGACTTTACCGCCCAGGCCACCAGTGGCCAGACCGTGACCCTCTCGGACCTGCAAAACAGGCAGATAGTCATCTACTTCTATCCCAAGGACAACACGCCGGGCTGTACCACTGAAGGCCAGGATTTCCGTGACCTGCATGCCGACTTTGTCGCCGCCAACACGCTGATTTATGGTGTTTCCAAGGACAGCCTGAAAGTCCACGAGAACTTCAAGGCCAAGCAGAGCTTCCCCTTCGAGCTGATTAGCGACCCGGATGAAGAACTCTGCCGTCTGTTCGACGTGATTCAGTTGAAAATGATGTACGGCAAGGAATACGAGGGCATAGAGCGCAGCACCTTCCTGATCGACAAGCAGGGCGTGCTGCGTAAAGAGTGGCGCAAGGTCAAAGTCAAAGGCCACGTAGCCGAAGTGCTGGACGCAGCCAAAGCTATAGAGAGCTGATTACTCGGGCTGATTGATAATAACCACTTGCTCTTCTTCGGGGCCGCTTTCTCCCGCGGCTTCGACACCCCTTGGCCAGGCATAGAGCACCGCCTTGAACAGAGTCGCCAGCGGAATCGCAAAGAAAATCCCCCAGAACCCCCATAGCCCGCCGAAGATCAGTACTGCGGCAATAATGGCGACCGGGTGCAGGTTGACTGCCTCGGAGAACAAAATGGGAACCAGTACGTTGCCATCAAGCGTCTGAATCACCGCATAGACGATCATCAGCATCATGAACTCGTTACCCAACCCCCACTGGAACAGTCCGATCAAGGCCACCGGGATAGTCGCCACCGTGGCGCCGATATAGGGCACCAGCACTGAGACGCCAACCACCACAGCCAGCAGCGCGGCATAATTGACCTTGAGCACCACAAAGCAAATGTAGCTGACCGCGCCGACAATAATGATCTCTACCACCTTGCCACGGATGTAGTTGGCGATCTGCTGATTCATTTCAGTCCAGACCTGGGTCATCAGGCGCCGTTCGCGCGGCAAGTGCCCTACCATCCATTGGGTGATCTTCTGGTTATCCATCAGGAAGAAGAACACCAGGATCGGCACCAGAACCAGATAGACCAGGATGGTCACCAACATTGGCAAACTGGCCAGCGACTGCGACAGCAACCATTGACCAAACTGCCCCAGCTCACCATTGATAGAGCTGATCAGACGCTCGATCTGCCCTTGGGAAATCAGCGCCGGGTACTGCTCAGGCAAATGCTCAAGCTGCGACTGCCATTGCACCAGCATGCGCGGCAGCTCATTGAACAGATTGATGATCTGCTTCCATACCAGCGGCACAACCACCCCGAACAGGGCGGCCAAGGCACCAAGAAAAAGCAGGAAAACCAGCCAGACCGAAAGGCTGTGTGGCACCCCCCAGCCGCGTAACAGAGTAACCATACCCTGTAGCAGATAGGCCAGAACCAGACCGGTCAAGAGCGGCGCCAACTTGCCACCAAAACTGATAATAATGGCGAAGCCCAACGCCAGAACCACGGCCAGCACCACTGCCTCTTCGTCAGAGAAATAACGCTGTACCCAATTCTGAAAAACTCTCAACATAGCGTTCAGTCCTGCCCTTTACGCAACCAAAAATGAAATTCGTCGTCCAATCTGTCAGCGGCCAACAGGTCGTGACCTGATAACTCGGCGAATCGCTGAAAGTCACGCTGGGATCCGGCGTCGGTGGCCATGACATGCAACACCTGATTCTCCGTCAGCTCGTTGAGAGCCAGCTTGGCCTTCAACAATGGCAGAGGACAGGCAAGGCCGCGGGCATCCAGACTCTGATCGGCCTGGAAAGACGGTGAATTACTCTGCATGCACGGGCTCCTGATAAGCTAGTGCTACAGTATAGCGCTGCAGCTAGTCTGGCAGACAACATTATCCGGACAGGTACAAAGGTACTTATGCATTCCGACACCTACGCACCCAAGCGACTGTTCAAGGCCATGGTTTTCAGCCTTATGGCGGTACTCTGTATTCCACAGATTGCCCATGCAGACTTCAATCTGCCGTCATTGGGCGATACCAGCTCGTCGATCATGTCCCGCGAGCAGGAGTATCAGCTCGGCCGGGCCTGGGTGTCGATGCTGCGCGGCGCAGTCCGCACCATGGACGATCCGCTGCTCAAGGACTTTATTGAAACCCATGTTTACAATTTGGTGGAAACCAGCCAATTGGCCGACCGCCGCCTGACCTTTGTGTTGATCGACAGCCCTCAGCTCAACGCCTTTGCCGCCCCCGGCGGCGTGGTCGGCGTGAATGGCGGGCTGTTTCTCAATGCCCATACTGAAGCGGAGTTCGCCTCGGTCATGGCGCACGAACTGGCGCACCTTTCCCAACGCCACTTTGCCCGCAACCTGGAACAGCAGCAACGCATGCGCATCCCGGTCATGACCGCCATGCTCGCCAGCGTGGTACTGGCTGCTGCAGGTGGTGGCGACGTGGGATTTGCCGCCCTGGCCTCGACCCAGGCCGCCGCCATTCAGGAGCAACGGCGCTTCTCCCGGCAAAACGAGCAGGAAGCCGATCGTATCGGTCTGCTGAATTTGAGCCAGGCGGGCTACGACCCGCGCGCCATGCCAGATATGTTCGAGCGCCTGGCACGTATCAGCCGCTTCAGCCGTACCCCGCCGGAGTTCCTGCTGACGCACCCGGTTAACCAGTCACGCATCGCCGACTCGCGTAACCGCGCGGAACAACTGGCAGAAGACGGCAGGCGTGACAGCGTCAATTATCAGATGATGCGCGCCCGTGTACAGCTTCACTATGAACAAAGCCCTGGCCTTGCGGCCCAGCGTTTCCGACTGTTGCTTGAAGAACACGAAGGTGAGCACGCTGCTGCACGCTACGGCCTGGTATTAGCGCTGACCCGTGCTGGCCAATATGACCAGGCGGCGCAGGCGTTGGCACCGCTGCTGGAAAGCCATCCCGACCATATTGGTGTCAACCTGGCCGCGGCGGAACTGGATGCCGACCACAACCGCTTGCCACAGGCCTTAACACGCCTGGAGCGCTTGTTGCAGGTTAACCCGGGCAACTATCCGTTGCTGCAGGCCAAATCGGACATGCTGCTCAGGTCCAACCGCCCGAAGGAGGCCGAAAAGGTTATCGACAGCCTGGTCAGCCGCCGCAATGATGATCCTGATGTGTGGTATCAGGTGGCGGAAATACGCGGGCTGGCTGGCAACATACTGGGTGTGCATCTGGCCCGCGCGGAATACTTCATGCTGGCGGGTGATCTGGACCAGGCTGCAGAACAACTGGACCTGGCAGCCAAGCGGGCGGGAGACAACTATGTACTCAGCGCTCGCATTGACGCCAGGAAACAGGATCTGGCCAGCCGCCGTGAAACCCTGAAGAGCTTCTGATCAGCGTGGCGGCGTCACCGGCTGCGCAGCGTTTTGGGTAAAGGCCAGCATCCGGTCCAGTGACCGCACCGCAAGAGGGATCAACTGCGGATCTACCTGGATCTCATTGCTGCCCTGCTCCAGACTCTGCAGCATCGCTGGCAGGGTGTTCATGGCCATCCACGGGCAATGCGCGCAGCTGCGGCAAGTCGCGCCGTTACCTGCGGTAGGCGCCTCTATCAGACGCTTGTCGGGCGCTCCCTGCTGCATCTTGTAGAAAATGCCCCGGTCTGTGGCAACGATAAAGGTCTCGTTCGGCATGGTCTGGGTCGCCTTGATCAACTGACTGGTGGACCCCACCACATCTGCCAGCTCGACCACGGACATCGGCGACTCGGGGTGCACCAGCACAGCAGCCTCGGGATACACCGCCTTCAGATCGATCAGTGCCTGGGCTTTGAACTCCTCGTGAACAATGCACGAGCCCTGCCAAAGCAGCATGTCAGCGCCGGTTTCACGCTGGATGTAGTTACCAAGATGCTGATCCGGCGCCCACAGAATCTTCTCCCCCCGATCCATCAGATGCTCGACTATGGGCAAGGCACAGCTGGACGTCACCACCCAGTCTGCGCGCGCTTTGACCGCAGCAGAGGTGTTGGCATAAACCACCACGGTGCGGTCAGGATGCTGATCGCAGAACTGTGCAAACTCGTCAGCCGGACAACCGATATCCAGCGAGCAGGTCGCCTCCAGGGTCGGCATCAACACACGCTTTTCAGGGCTGAGTATCTTGGCGGTTTCACCCATGAAGCGCACGCCGGCTACTACCAGAGTAGAAGCGGGATGATCGCGACCAAAACGGGCCATTTCCAACGAGTCGGATACGCAGCCGCCGGTTTCTTCGGCCAGGGCCTGAATCAGCGGGTCAGTGTAATAGTGTGCCACCAGCACCGCATCACGGGCTTTTAACGCTTCAGCAAAGCGACGCTTGTAGTCAATTTGCTCGGCGTCAGTGAGGGGCGCCACCTGCTTGGCCGCCAAATGGGCCTGAACCAGCAGCCGCTCGGAAATCTGGGACATGCGAAGTTATCCTGTCAGTAATGCGAGAGCGCATATTAACACGCCCGCCCAAGGGCTAGCAGCGTAGAGAATAGGTCTGGATCTGGAAGGGGAAAACCGGGGGCTAAAACAAAGCGGACTAAAACAAAAACGCCCCCGGCCTGCACCAATAAATGCAGGCCGGGGGGCACGCTAGCCGATTAGCTGGCTTTTTCTACGTCGCGCAATGCCTTGATCTGGTCATGATTGCGCAGCACACCCTGGTACTGACGCTCGACCACTTCGCGTACATCCGCTGGCAAGGCCTTTTCCAGCGCCTCGCTGTAATTCTTCTTGGCCACGTCCTCACCGCGTTCACACTCGTTCAGGACTGCCTGTTCGCTCTTGCCGGTGATCAACGACTTGAGGTCGACCCAGCGGCGATGCATATCACCAGCCAGGCTAGTGCTGTTTTCCGGGTCACCACCCAGTTTGAACACAATCGCCTGCAGCTCGCTCGCGGCACGACCGCACTGTACCGCACGATCGCTGAACAGGGCTTTCAGCTCTGGACGTTTGACATCCTCGGCACAGACTTTGAAACCTTCTTCGCCGTCCTTGCTGGTTTCGATAAGATCGTTAAGGGTCTCTATCAGCTCTTTGTTATCAATCGAACTCATTGGATATCTCCTGTTTGCGCACATAATCTAAACTGGCTAAACGGCACTCTGGTTAGATGAGCATGTGTTTGATGTACATGGCTTAGATGTACATGAGCACATAAAATCGGTGCATAGACATGCTGAAAAGTGCCACCAGTGTGGGCTTTCAAACCCTACATTAGTGAGACGCAGGTACAGGTATGAGGTTCAACCTTTATCTATCGCCCATAGTCGGACGGCACAGAAATGCAGAGCTAATGCGATAGCGTGGGATAAGTCGGGAGAGGGGAAGAGAAAAGAAAAATGGTGGGTCGTGTAGGATTCGAACCTACGACCAATTGGTTAAAAGCCAACTGCTCTACCAACTGAGCTAACGACCCGGAACGCGCGCTATAGTACTGATTTATCAGATAAACTCAAGAATAATTTACGCTTTTCTCTACTGCAGGCCGGCTCTATTGGTAGCGCGTGGGATCTGCCACACCCGCTGCCTGGAATCCCGCAGCGCGCAAACGACAGCTGTCACAGCGCCCACAAGCCAGGCCCTCGTCGGTGGCCTGATAGCAGGAAACAGTCAGGCTGTAGTCCACACCCAGGCGCACACCCGCAGCAATAATCTCGCCCTTGCTCATATCCTGCAGCGGCGCGCGGATTCGAAACCCCTCGCCTTCCACCCCAGCGCGGGTGGCCAGATTAGCAACCTGCTCAAAGGCCTGGATAAAGGCTGGCCGACAATCCGGGTAGCCGGAGTAGTCCACGGCGTTAACGCCGATAAATATCTCCGGCGCTTCCAGCACTTCCGCCCAGCCCAATGCCAACGCCAGGAAGACCGTATTCCGTGCTGGCACATAGGTCACCGGAATGCCCGTTTGCGGTGTCTCCGGCACAGCTATGCTGCTGTCGGTCAATGCTGACCCACCCATGCCATCCAGATCCAGCCCTATGACCTTGTGCGCTGCTACCCCGGCGCTCTCCGCCAGCCGACGTGCCGCTACCAGCTCGGCACGGTGGCGCTGGCCATAGTCAAAGCTCAGGGTGTGGCAACGGTACCCCTGCTCCTGAGCCATGGCCAGCACAGTCGCCGAATCCAGTCCGCCAGACAGTAGCACCACCGCGTTTTTCTCAGCGCTCATATTCATCTTAATGCCCCGGCTCGTCATTCCACAGGTACTTGTGCAGTTGCATCTGAAATCGCACTGGCAAGTTGTCCTGAATAATCCATTCAGCCAACTGGCGCGGCTCCAACTGACCATGGCTGGGCGAAAACAGCACCTCGCCCACACGCTCGGTCAGGCGGTATTCATCCACCTTGAAACGCGCCCAGTCATAATCTTCCCTGCTGCAGATGACAAACTTGACCTGATCATGCCCACCCAGCACCGCCATGTTGCTGTACAGATTACGGCCGAGCTCGGCAGAACCGGGGGTTTTCAGATCCACCACGCGGCTCACGCGCGGATCTACCGCAGCCACGTCCAGCGCCCCGCTGGTCTCCAAAGAAACAGCGTAGCCTGCTTCGCACAGGGCCCGCAGCAGCGGCAACACATTAGGCTGAGCCAGTGGTTCACCGCCAGTCACACAGATATTGCGCGGCGCCTGCTCCTGAACCTGCAGCATGATCTGCTCCAGGCTCATGCTCTCGCCTCCGCTAAACGCATAGGCCGTATCACAGTACTGGCAACGCAAGGGACAGCCGGTGAGGCGCACGAACAGCGTGGGCAAGCCACTAGTACGGCTCTCCCCCTGAATGGAGTAAAAAATCTCCGTAATCCGGAGAGTCAAAGACAAATCGATGGACATGCTTGGTTCCCGGGCTGGACTGCTAAACAGGCAGGGGCCCCAATGGACCACTCACACCAACATTCAAAGCGGCAAGCTTTGGGTGGACGTAGGTGGTCAGATTCTGGAAGCGCGTAGTGTAGCGGATGGTGCAGCAAAAAGCAGGTCGCGACCGGACGTCAGAAAAGGATCACGTCCGGGAGGATCTGAAAAAACAGGTGCAGAAAAAGGCGGGAGATCAGCTCAGCGTATCGAGGTCGCGACGGGCCAATTGTGCTGCAGAGGAGTTGGGGTGCTTTGACAGCACTTCGCGATACAGCTGCGCGGCTTTGTCGTTGTTGCCCAAACGGCGCTCCACGTCGGCCAGCTTGTACAGAGCGTCAGCTTCCTTACGGTGGCCGGGATACTGGCTTATGACTAACGCAAAGGCGCGGCCAGCAGCGTCCAGGTCGGTCTGAACCAAGTGTATTTCACCCAACCAGTACTGCGCATTACCTGCGTAGTCACTATTTGGATAACGGCGCACAAAGGCACTAAACGCCTGAATGGCCTTATCGAAATCTCGCGTCTTGACCAGGTCAAAGGCCGCATCGTACATCAGTTTTTCCCGCTCCGGATCAGCCTCGGCAGCGCCATTGCTGGCAGCGGCCGACGTATTGCCTGGAACCGGCAGGGGCGCATTCAGCGGACCCTGTGCATCTATCGGCGCTCCACCCGTACCACGGGAAGACAGCCTGCTATCCAGATCCTGGTAGCGCTCGAGTTGATCGCGCTCCATCTGTTTGATCTTGTATTCCTGCTCTTCAACCAGGCCTCGCAGCATGGATACTTCCTGCTGTAGCTGGTAAAGCTGCTGCATCAGCTGGCCTTCCATCGAAAGGCCAGCCTGGCCCTGAGAGGGCACAGAGGGTGATGACTGGGAACCACCGCGTACGCCGCTTCCCTCTGTCACCGGAACCTGAGCCGTTACCGCGAGCGGCCACAACATACAGGCTACTGCTACACCTCTGAACCCTTTCATAGGACCTCTTACTTACGCAGTTCTACGCGACGGTTCTGAGCCCAAGCTTCTTCGCTTGAACCCATGGCAGCCGGCTTCTCTTCACCGTAGGAAACCAGTTCCAGCTGAGCGGGAGAAACGCCCTGCAGAACCAGGTAACGCTGAACGGCAGCAGAACGACGCTCGCCCAGAGCCATGTTGTACTCACGGGTGCCGCGCTCGTCAGTATGACCTTCCAGCACAACACGATTACCGGCGGCTTTCAGATCTTTAGCGTGAACGTCCAGGGCGCGCATGGCCTCGGGCTTCAGGTCAGAACTGTCGAACTCGAAGTAGAAAGTAGTGATGGCGCGCAGAGCGGCCTCTTCACTGCTAACACCACCAGTGCTTGAAGTTGGGCTGGTGTAACCCGCATTCGGATCAACCGCACCAGTACCAGCGGTGTCGCCACCCTTGGAGGAACAGCCAACGATGACGCCAAAAGCTACAACCAGCGCTGCAAACTTGCCAAATTTAGATACTTGCATCATAGAACTCCTGGAAAACCCCATATGGTTTTAGTGTTGTTTCACCCTTAAGGCAGGTATGGGGACCATGATGGCACGCGCAGGTCAGTGAATTGAGTCGGAATCTCCGACCTAGCACGACCATTGGTAGATACCAGCATGAGAACGCCCCGTCCCTGTTGACGGGTTGCATAAATTAACATAGTGCCGTTAGGTGCGACAGTAGGAGACTCATCTAACGACGTTTCTGTTAAAACCCTCAGGTTGCCGCGCTCAAGATCCTGCGTGGCAATCTGAAAATTACGAGCACCCTCCTGACGATGAACCATGACCATGGTCCGTCCATCCACCGACAGTTTGGCGTTGGCATTATAGTTGCCAACAAAGCTCAAGCGCTCGGTAGTACCGGTGCGCAAGTCTTGCTTGTAAATCTGTGGCCGCCCGCCGCGGTCGGAGGTAAACACAATAGTGTTGTTATCCTTCCAGGTGGGTTCCGTGTCAATGGCAAAGTGATTGGTCACCCGCCGCAATTCCTTAGTGGCTAAGTGCATCACATAAATCTCCGGATTGCCATCCCGAGACAATACAAATGCCAACCGCTCCCCATCCGGGGACCAGGCCGGTGCACCATTAAGACCTTCAAAACTGGTAATGCGTTCCCGCCGACCGGTCTGCACATAGTGCACAAATATCTCCGGACGACCCGACTCGAAGGACACGTATGCAATACGCTGTCCGTCCGGCGCATAAGACGGGGTCAAAATCGGCTCGCGGGATTGTAGCAGGGTTACTGTGCGGGCACCGTCATAATCTGAGCGCTGCAGAGTAAAACGGGTATTGGTCGCTGAAAAGCGTTCAGCCGCCACATACAGCAGCTTGGTATTGAAGGCCCCGCTAATGCCAGTAATCTCCTCGAACACCTGATCACTGAGATGGTGCGCCATATCGCGGAGCTGAGCTTGAGTGCCGGTTACGGTCTTGGTGCTGAGCACCTCTTCACGAATAACACTGTAAAGACTGTAAGTCAGGTCGAAGCGATCGCCACCAGCCTGACGATTGATTTTGCCAGCCACCACGTAATCAACCCCGAGAATCCGCCAGTCACGGGCAAATATCTCACTGGCCTGAGTCGGGTAACTGAGCATATTGGCCCGGTCAAAGGGAGCAAACATACCGGTATTACGCAGGTTGTTGGCGGTAATCTGGGCCAGGTCCTCAGGTAAGGGCGCACTGCCCTCCCAGCCGAAAGGTACTACGGCAATCGGCGTGGCTTTGTCGGTACCGCGGGTAATTTCGATAGCCTGTTGCGCGGCCAGGTTCTGAGCCATCATCAGGACTGCGAAAGCAGTCAGCCAAATCTTGAAGAGTTTCATCAAAATGTCAGATCCTCTGGTTTGAAACGCAAGGTGCGTTTGCGATACATGCGATCAAAGGTCGCAGGATTATCGCGTGAAAGTTGTTGCATTTCCGGGATGCGGCCGACATTTCTCACCGCCTGCACCGCCGACTGGTCAAACCCCGGGTCTCCACTGGAGCGCGAAACCACAGCATCGGTAATCTGTCCGGTAGGCAGCATACTGATTACTACTTCGACCACCATACCATTTCGCGCGGTGGGCGGACGCCTCCATTGCTCACTGACATACCGCCGAATCAGATCATCATAGCTGGCAGACACTTCATCGCCGATCTGATCGGCCTGGGCGCGCTGGTACTGCGGCTCGTCGGATAGCAATTCCGCCAGAGCCCTCGCACGCGCCTCTTCCTGTTCACGTTGCTGCTGCGCGGCCTTGTCGGCTTCAGCCTTGCGTGCTGCCTCAGCTGCGGCTTTTTTCTTTGCCTCTGCATCAGCTGCGGCTTTCTTGCGCGCTGCTTCCTCGGCAGCTTTCTTCTTCGCTGCCTCTTCCGCTGCCTTTTTCTTGGCCTCTTCTTCAGCCGCAAGCTTACGCGCTGCATCTGCCTTGCGTTGAGCTTCTGCGGCTGCTTCCTTCTGCGCCTCGGCCTGCTTCTGGGCTTCAGCCTGTTTCTGTGCCTCGGTCTCCCTCTGAGCCGCGGCACGCTCCTGCGCGGCAGCCTGCTCCTGAGCTCTGGCGGCAGCGGCCTCAGCCTGTTGCTCCTGCTGGCGTTGCTGCTGCCTGCGCAACTCCTCGGCCTCATGAGCAGGGGCAGCAGTACGCTCGGCCTCACCAGCGATACGCTGGTCGGTCTGCGTGGTCGCCGGGCTCTTGGAGTTCAAGCTCACCAGAGTGGCCTGC
>JBKBSI010000009.1:0-31464 GCA_046291745.1 Pseudomonas sp.
GGTATATGACGTCGGCATTATCCTTGGTATGAGTCAGTTGGAGCTGAGCCTCAACGCCAAGGTCAAGGTGGTTTCCCAGCAAGGCGATCAGGTGGGTACCCAGTTTGTTGATCTGGACCCGCAAAAAGCCGACATCCTGCGTTATCTGATTTCCTCCTACATGTCTGGCGAGATTGCCGACATCAATGGCCTGTTCAATGTCATGCAACGGGAAAGCTACATCAAGGAGCGCAAGCAGAAGCACAGTACCCGACGCAGCTTTGGAGAAAGAATGCGTGCTGGAATAGGTACGCTGATCTTTCTGCTGATCGGGCTATTGGCGCTGTGCTACGTAATATACAAGGCCCACGAATTGCTGTTTCGGATTCCTGCGAGCCAGGCACTGGTCAGCGCCAACAGCTTTATCATCAACATGCCGGAAAACGGCAATGTGCGCTTTCTGGTCCCTGAAGGGGAGACACAGGTAACGACCGGTCAGCCCCTGGCGAGTATCTCAACCCAACTGAGCACCCGCGTTACCACACCGGCAGATATCGCCGCCATGATGGCGTTGGCTCCCGGTGATGTTGAGACGCTATTGGCTCAGACCAATATTGAAACGGTGATCTCCAGCCCCTGCGACTGCACTGTGTATTACCCGGGTAATCGGGTGAACGGTTTTGGTTACAAGGATGCCCCGCTGTTGCACCTGTTACCGAACGATCAGCCATTGTTTGTGCAGGCCAGTGTGCCCTTTGAAAAACTCGATACCCTGCGCCGCACCCAGCGCGTCAGCTTGCAAACCTACGGGGCTGATCAGGCAATCAATGGCCGTTTGCTGAGTGCCTCGATCGATCAGCAGACCCAACTGGTATTGCTGAATATCGAGCCGGACACCGCGCTGAGCATTGAGGATTACCAGAAGCCGGTGTGGGTCGAGTTTGTTCTCGGGATGCCCGGCATGCCGGGAACCGACATCTTCAGCAACTTGCGCTAGGTGAGAGCGATGCGCCTATTCACTTTGCTGTTGACCTTAGCCCTGATGGCCGCACTGCCAGGTTCACCGGTCCATGCGCGGGGTCTTGAACAGATTCGTTACGAGCTGTTCAAGAACCCGCAGGCGGATGTCGAGGCCGATTTGCGTCGTCTGGTAGATCGGGGTGACCGAGCTGCCATGCATCTGCTGGCGGATATATTGACCGCGGCAGATGCCTCTGTCGATCAGGAAAGTATCGCGCTTTTTGACGCTGCCTTTGCCCAGGGCCAGGGAGAAATTCCTGCGTTGCGGTCCCTGGCTAGAGTCCTGGATCGCTACCCTTACCGGCGTGATCAGTATCGCGAGCATTTCCGTCAGGCCCTGTTGCAATACCCGCACAATCGAGATCGGCAAACCCTGGACACCAGCCTGGAGGTGTTTCTCGTCTATCCGGAGTTATTTGAACCTGCCGCTGCTGAGCGTTTGATTGCGCTGCATCAGCGCGCTTGCCTGATTGACTGTGGCACAGCCCTATATTCAGCGATATTGGCTGAGCGTCAGGCCGATCATGAGGCCGCAGATAGTTACTACCGCAAGGCCATGTTTACCGACTCGCGGGCCGCCGATCGCTACTACATCTTTCTTGGAGATCAGCAGGAACAGATGTTCCCCCGCGTCGCTCGTGAGCTGCATTCACGCATCGACGAGATGTTGCCCGATGCCGCCAACCGCGTCAGTAGGGTACTCGACCGCATCAGTGATCTTTATCGCATTGATGAGCGGGTTATTGCGCAGCAGCAGCGTGAGCAGGCGGAGTTGCTGGACATTGAGCTGGAGCCAATCCCCGAAGGTTTTGTCAGCGAATCTGATCGCTTACGCAACGAAGCTCTGGCCTGGACCGAGTATGCTGCCGCGCAAAACTGGTTGCCGGGCCTGGTCTCGCGCTTCCAGTTCATGACCTCAATGCCGGATGACTATAGCGGAGCCGAGGCCATGACGCTGATCGAGAGGATTAGCCTGCAGGACCCGGTGCGGGCCCGCTCATTAAGAGCTAACGCGTTGATGGTTACCAATTGGAGCACGCTGGATCCGGGTAAAGCCCATGAACTCATTCAGGCAATGATTGCTGAAGGGCACCCTGAAGGCGAGTTGTTGCTCGCCAGCCTGTATAGCCGTGGTGGGTTGGATGAGCCTGATCAGCAAGCGGCGCTGGAGGTGTATCAGCAGATGGCCGCACGCGGTTCAGTATCAGCCTATCACCTCCAGGCAACACTATTTGCTTCGGGTAATGCAATCTGCCAAGACCATCCCCGGGCCTATGCCTACGCCATGTTGGCGGTCGATTTTGGCGTTGTGCGCGCACGCGGTCTGCTGCGCCAACTTGAGCCACAGCTGAATGAAGAAGACAAAGCTAAGGCGTTGACGATTCACAATACTATTATCAGGGAGTTTGGCATATGAAGGGATTACCACGTAGCCAGGCTCTTCTTATTGGCCTTTTGATGTCGGCTAGTTCAAGCGCCTGGTCCGCGGACGAGACACCGCAGCAAATGGGTGATCTGCCATTTGCTGCGGAGATCATTACCTATGAAGTGCGCCACAAAGCAACCGCCCAGGGCGGTTACGGCCCGGAGGACTCTTTACTTGGGGCGGACTATGAAGGCTTTTACAGTTTGCGTTATGAGCCGACCTTTATTTGGTATTCACCGGAAAAGCGCTGGCCGCGTTGGCAAGTCCAGATTCGGGGTGCGCTAGCCTTCGATTCCAGTTCAGCAACCACACCATTGCAGGAAGAAGACCGGCAGCAACAGGTAGAGGGTACCTATGCCCAGTTGAGCGAGTTCTATGTGCAGCGCAATCTGCTCGGCGACGATCCGCGTTTTGCTTTAACCGTTGGTCGTCAGCGTTTTTCTGATCGTCAGGGCCTCTGGTGGGACGATACGCTGGAGGCTGTTCGCTTTAGCTATAACGACAGTTTTGCGCGGGGCTTCGTCGCTGCCGGG
This sequence comes from Pseudomonas sp., assembly GCA_046291745.1. GTDB lineage: Bacteria > Pseudomonadota > Gammaproteobacteria > Pseudomonadales > Pseudomonadaceae > Halopseudomonas. Next base: position 2,959 of record JBKBSI010000009.1, read on the forward strand.
CAGAAGTTCGCGTATTACAACACCGACGTGAATGCATTGGAGCCCGGTGACGAGCAGATTTTCTATGCCCTGGGCGAGTATGCCTGGCGCTGGCGGAATCAGCATTGGGCGGGTGTGCGCCTACTCTATGAACATGACCACTCCGGGCGCAGCCTGGACGACCCGAACGACTTTACCGGTTACCGCTATGGTGTGTTTGCCAGCGCTGACGGCATCCAGTCGCCCTGGCTCAGCGATTACCATATCGAGCTGGCAGCGGTACAGGGTGAGCGGGAAACCTTTACTCAATTCGGTGCAGCAAATACCGATATTCAGGGCTGGGCCTTGTTGACCGAGTTGGGCAAGCGCTTTGATGATCTGCCCTGGCAGCCGCGGCTGGTTTTGCGCACGGGGTTGACCGACAAACCCGGTGCCGATTCCGAGGGTTTCTATCTCAACCAGATCCAATCGGATCGCCTGGTCAATCCGCTGACCTACAGCACCCGGCTGGTCAGTTCCTTCGTGCGCCTGGATATCCGCAACCTGGCCTATTTCGGTATGGGCGTCGAGTTTCAGCCAACGGCAAGGACCAGCCTGGACGCAAGAGTCAGCCAACTCTGGTTGCGTAACCGCGAAAGCGACCTGCCGATACGCACCAATACGACGCAGAATATCAACAGCAGCAATCTTGGCCAGGTGCTGGATCTGACTTACTACTGGCAAAGCTTTCCGCTGGCCTACCGTGGTCGGCACTTTGATATGAACATTCTGCTCAGTGGCAGTTACTTCCGTGCCGGTTCAGCCACAGGAGATCTCGATAACGATTATCAGCTCTCCCTTGGCATCGTCATGCGTTACTGACAGGGACGTCGGCCATGGTCTTCAGTTCCAATATTTTCCTGTTCATGTTTCTGCCAGCCTTTCTGCTGCTGTATTACGCAGTCGGCAGTCGCTGGCGTTCCTTGGTCATTGTGCTGGGCAGCTACCTGTTCTAATCCTGGTGGCGACCGGACTTTCTGCTGCTGTTTATCGGCATCACTTATTGGAACTACTGGTTTGCACTGCGGATCAAGGCCAACCTGGATAACGACGACAAAGAGCGTGCCTTTCGCTGGTTGACGGTTGGAGTTATCGGCAACCTGGCCACCCTGGGTTATTTCAAATACGCCAATTTCGGTGTGGATGTCATTGCTGCTGCGCTGGAACCTCTGGGTATCAATACCTTTACCCTGGAACACATCATCCTGCCGCTGGGGGTGTCCTTCTATGTGTTCCAGGCGATCAGTTACATCGTGGATATTTACCGCAAACAGGCGGAACCAACACGCAATTTCATTGATTTTGCCGCTTATATAGCGCTGTTTCCGCAGCTGATTGCTGGCCCTATCGTGCGCTACAAGCTGATCGACTTGCAGCTCAAGCAACGTACCCATTCCATGGAGCTGTTTTCCCTGGGTGCCAGCCGCTTCATGCTCGGGTTTGTCAAAAAAGTACTGATTGCTGATTCGCTGGCGCCGTTGAATGTGATGTTTATCAGTGAAGCAGAGCCCCAGGTAATGGATGCCTGGCTGGGTATGCTGATTTCCATCATGCAGCTGTATTTTGATTTTTCCGGCTACTGCGATATGGCCATCGGTCTGGGCATGATGATGGGCTTTCGCTTTCCGGAAAACTTCAATCAGCCCTTTCTGGCCCAGAGCATTACCGAGTTCTGGCAGCGCTGGCATATGACGCTGGCGGATTTTTTGCGTGACTATGTCTATATGCCCCTGGTGCGCAAGCGTATCGCGGGTCTTATGGTCGCCTTGATCTACACCATGCTGCTCTCGGGTTTCTGGCATGGCGCCAGCTTCGCCTTTATTTTCTGGGGACTGTTTTTCGGGGTGGGAATGGTGATCGAGCGACGCTTCGGTCTCGCCACCAAGATCAAAACGCCCTACAAATTCTGGCGCAACGCGCGAACGTTTTTTCTGATCACACTGAGCATGCCGCTGTTCTTTACCGGTGACCTCAGGCACAGCCTGGATATTTATGCCGGTTTGATCGGGTTGAATGGCCTCGGCAACATCGATGGCTATATCCAGGGTGCCTCCCTGATGACCCTGAGTTTCCTGCTGGTGGCTATTGCCTGGAGCGTGCTCGCCGGGCGTATCAACATGCGCTATTACGCAACTGGCCAACAGGCGTACTTCATGCAGCACATCGGAGGATTCAGTGCGCTCCTGCTCTGGGCCGGATTTGCCATTGCGTTGACCCGTCTGGCGGCCAACTCCTTTTCACCTTTCCTGTATTTTCAATTCTAGGGGGCCACCATGTTTCCGGTAATGCGCACGGCCAGTAAGGTGAACGGATACCTCTTTATTCTGCTGTTGGCGGGCATGCTGCTCTATTCGCTGCCCGCAGCTGTTGGTTTCGCGCGAACCCAGAACCAGACTCAGGCGCTCAGTCAGTTTGTTGATGGCCAGCTATTGCGCCAGTTCGAGCAGTTCTATGACAAGCGCTTGTTCCTGCGTGATATCTCGGTCCGGCATTGGGCCAATCTGCAGTATCTGTTATTCCGCGAGGCCTCCAGTGGCGCCATATTGGGCCGCGATGGCTGGTTGTTTACCAACCAGGAGTACCGGATACCCAATGACCTGCAGCGCAATATGGACAACCAGTTAGCGCATATCGACCAGGTCAGGGCCAAGCTGGAAACAGCCGGTATCCAGTTGTTGGTACTGCCGGTGCCGATGAAACTGGATGTGCAGCGTCACTATGCACTGCAGCAACCGAATGATCGTTTGCTCAACTTGCATGATGAGTTTGTCGCCGGCTTGCAGGCGCGCGGTATAGCGGTGAGTCCGGTGCGCGCAGCCTTTATCGCACACAGCGCCGATGAGGCGCTGTTTATCCGCAATGACACCCATTGGAGTCCTGCCGGGGCCCGGTTGGCGGCCAATGAGCTGGCGCGCCAACATCCGGCATTGATCGGGCAGACGCGCTTCGTCAGCGAGGCCGTGGGTGAAAAGGCCGTGCCGGGCGATCTGGTCAACTTCCTGAATTTTGACCCGCGCCTGGCCCCGGAGTTTTTTCAGCCAGAACCTGTGCTGCTCTACGAAACCGTGCAACAGCAACAGAGTACAGCTGCCGCAGACCTGTTTGGCGACATAGAGCATCACCTCTTGCTGGTCGGAACCAGTTACAGCCGCATTGATGACTGGAACTTTATTGGCTTTCTGCAGCAGGCCTTGCACGCCGACCTGCTGGTAATCGCGCTGGAAGCGCTTGGACCCTTTCAGGCCATGGACAGCTTTCTGGCCAGTGACACGTTGAACAGCCCCGGGCTGACCACCGTGATCTGGGAATTTCCCGTACGAACTCTGTTGGCCCACCGCACAACCGCGGGTGGCTCCAGCCAATCCAACCTTGATCCTGAGAGGGAATGAACATGAACAAGCACGTGATTTTCGCCTGCATTTCAGCCGTTTGGCTGTTGCTCGGCAGCAGCCAGGCAATGGCTCAGGATGCCAATGCCGATCTTTATGATGCAGTGGCACCGGCCGATTCCGCCTATATTCGGGTGCTTAATCTGAATGAGGTCAGCATCGAGGCAGGCCTGACCAGCAAAACCCGGCCGCAACGAGTGCCGGCAGGTCAGTTCGGTGGCTATCGCTTTGTGACGCCGGGTGCTCATCGCATCAGTATTGGCGAGCAAAGCATGGACCTTGACCTGCAGGCCAATACGGCCAGCACCCTGATTTACCGCGATGGGCAATTGCAGTTGCTCAATGATGCCTTCATCAACGAACCGCGCCGCGCGCAAATCGCCTTTTACAACCTGACGGCTATGGATGCGGCGCTGAAGACGGTTGACGGCCAGCACATAGTGGTTGACCCCCTCGGGCAGAACCAGACCGGCAGTCGCATGGTCAACGAAGTGAAAATCGGCTTTGCCGCCTATGCCGGTGAACGCTTGCTGGTCAGTTACGAGGAACTGCTGCTGCGCAAGGGTCGTTCCTACAGTTATGCCCTGTTGCCCGATGGCAGTGGTTTTCGCGCGGTAATGCTGGCCAACAGCATTGACCCTGCCGAATGATGCCCCGGATAAAAGGATGATGACTGTGCTGAGCCTAACCCTGCGCAGCGCTGCTGTGTTTATGAGTCTCGGATTGCTGGCCCAGGCCGCCCTGGCCGCCGAGCCAACGAAGCCCTGTACCGATCTGGATTGCCTGTTATGCCCGGCCATGCAAGATCCTGAAAGCTACCCGCCCGGCACCATGAAGTTGATGAACCAACTGACAGGCGGAACCGATCGCTGGTTGTTTCGTTCGGATGTCGACCTCACCAACAACTTCGGCATACCCGCGAGTATGCAGCCAGAGTTTGCTCGCCTGGTGGCGGCTCTTGCTCGGCAGGGTACTCAGTTGGCTATGGTGGTGCAGCCGACTCGTGGCCTGATGCACCGTGACAAGATCCGCCCCGAGTATGCCCACGGCTTTGACTACCCGCGTGCGGCAAACAATCTGCGGGCTTATCTTGGGCAATTGACGGCTGCTGGCGCGATAGTGCCGGACATCATGCAGTTGGTAGAGAATCCGCTGGAAGATGAGTACTTCTTTCGTCGCGATCACCACTGGACGCCCGCTGGTGCTCGGGCCACAGCGCGTCTGGTCGCCGATCACCTGTTAGCGCATCCAGTGCACAGTCAACTGACCCATAAAGCCTATCGCAGCGAATCCGGCCTGACAGTATTCAAGGATGGCTCCATGAATACAGCGCTAGCCAGTCTGTGCGGCAATCACTATGGCTTTCAGTACGTGCCAGGTTACCGGACAGTGCCTGAGGTCAGCGATGCCAGTGCGCTGTTTGATGAGCAGCCGGCACCTGAGGTGATCCTGGTCGGCACCAGTAACTCGGCTTCACGTGATGTCGAAAACAAGGAATACAACTTCGATGGTTTTCTCAAGGACTACCTGAGCGTCGATCTGCTCAACTTTGCCATGCCCGGCGCCGGTGAGTTTGGCGCCATGGTCGAGTATCTGCACTCGGACAGTTACAAGACCGATGGCCCGCCCAAATTGATTGTCTGGGAGCTGCCAGCGAACTACCGGCTCAATAGCCCAGAAATGTACCGCCAGTTGATTCCAGCCATCCAGGGCCAGTGCCGGGAAGACAACACACTGCTCAGCAACCGGCTGGCAAAACCCAGCCTGAAAGTCGCCGACCGTGTCGAGTTGCTGAGTAATACCGGCGCCCAGCGGCTGGAGCTGACCGGGCGAGACGGTTATCTGGATATTCGAGCCAGCAACGGCAACCTCAAGCACTTTTATCTGATTGTGTATTACGACAATGGTCAGCGCGACAAGATCTGGATTCGTCGTGAGGCCATCGTCAGTGGTGGTCAGTACTACCTGGAGCTGAGCAAGGCGCCCGAGTTTCGCGATGCCAACCTGTTGTCGGTGTTTATGGAGCCCAGCGAAGAGTTGCTAGCACCCACCGACCTGGAGATACGATTATGTCGATAAAGTACCCCCGCAGCAGTCTTTTAGCCCTGCCTGCCCTGGGTGTAGCTATTTTGCTTGGCCTGATGAGCTTTGCACCGGCTGCGGTAGCAACCGAGAGCATCTGGCCTGCCCGTGAGACCAGGCAGTCGGCAATGATCAGCGATTACCGCGCCATGACCTGTATGCAGATGCCTTCGGCAGCCTATACCGGGCATCTGCAACTCGACAGTAAATATGATCAGTCGGATGCAACCAAAACCACCCTCACCGAACTGAACCGGGAAACCAAAAAGATACGTGACCAGCTCACCCGCTATCAGCGTGGCCTGCTGGATGCTGTGCGTGACTTCGAGCGGGCTGATAATCCGGTTGAGGTTAATCTGGCTCTAGCCTGCCTGAGCGACTGGCTGGATGCCTGGGGGCAGGGTGAAGCCTTGTTGAGCACCGATGTCAGCAGCACCGGCCGCGCCGTTCGCAAATGGAGCCTGGCTGCCATCAGCAGCGGTCTGCTGAAAGTCCAGGCTTTGAGTAACGGTCAATACAGGCTGTCGGAGGTGCAGGAAAAATGGTTGCAGCAGCTCGCCGAGGCGGTGATGAACGACTACGGCCCACGACAAACCCTCGACTTTGATTGGTTCAACAACCATGACTACTGGGCGGCCTGGGCTGTCAGTGCTACCGGGATGTTGCTGGATAAAGAGGATTACCTGACCTGGTCAGGCAAAACCTTCCGGCTGGCGCTGCAGCAAATGCAGCCGGGCGCCGGTGATTATCACTACTTGCCGCTGGAAATGGCCCGCGACAACCTGGCGATCGACTATACCCACTATGCCCTGGTGCCCCTGGCATTGCTGGCCGAGGCCGAGGAACTCAATGGCACCAAGCTGACGTCAGATGAATGGGCGCGTCTTGGGCAACTGGCTAACCTGGCCGGACTGGGCGTGCTGCGGGAAAGATCGGTTACCGAGCTCACCAGCCGCCAGGATAAAGTGCCGAGCCACAAGATGATCTGGCTACTGCCCTTTCTTGCCCTGCAACCCGAGCATGCCTTGGCGTTGGAGCTGTATCAGAAAGTAAAGAGCGATATCGGCCATTACGGTCAGGTGGGTGGCAACCTGCGCCCCTTTTATCCGGAAATTGAATGATGCCGAGGACACCCGCTATGCCTGTTTCGAAGTTGGCAAAATACTTTCTGAGTGGCCTGGTTGCCTGTCTGATGGCTGCGTCCATGGTACGAGCCGATGTGCCGTCGGCGCTGCTGTTGGTTGATAGCCATAGCCACCAGCAAACCCTGGAAACTTACCGTGAGCTGACCGATCAAGCGGTCAAGCTGGAGCTGACGGCGCGCCCGGCGCCTGCCGGTCGTGCGCGAGTTTCCGTGCAGTCGATGTTTTCCGCAGAGCAGGGCAGTTGGCCGTTTGAGCCCTTTGTACACAATGGGCTGTTTCGCGCCATTGCCGGCTATCAGAGTCAGCACCCGCGGGCAGTCTTCATCAGCGGCGGAACCATCAGCCTTACGCAACTCTATGCGCAGTTGAATAATGAGCGAGTACTCTCACGTCACGAGAATGGCTACCTGCTGCATTATCCATTGCTGATCGGCCCGGATGCGGCGCTGTTGGTGGAAAATACCCAGCTGTATCTTTACAGCTATTCGGGTACTGCCTTGATCAATCGTGGTCAATTGATCCTGCGCCAAGCTGGGCTGCATGGTTATAGCGACGGCCAGCCGCATCTCACGGACCGGCCCTACCGTCCCTTTGTGATCAATTGGGCTGGCAGTCAGCTGCAGCTAGTGGATTCCGAGCTCAGCGGTTTGGGTTATAACGAGCACCTGTCACGGGGTATGAGCACCGCGCGCAGCACCCAGCAGGGGACCGGAGTGCCCCGCGCCAGAGTATTCGTCTCAGATAGCCGTTTCCGCGATATGTCAGTTGGCCTGGAACTGAGCCAGGCATTGGCCCGCATCGAGACCAGTGTCTTTGACAATATGCAGCAGTATGCGCTGGACCTGATCGACAGCAACGTTGAGCTGCAGGGCAACCGGATTGACACTGTGCGCAATGCCAGTGGTATCCGTCTAAGAGGGCGCAGTCAGGGCCTGATGACCAACAACCGGGTATTGAACGCCAGCAAGAGTGCCATCGAGATTGCAGAGCTGGACGGTAACCTGATGCTGCGCGGCAATCAACTGGGCGGCAATTCAGGCTATGGTCTGCTGCTCAGCGACCTCTCACCCAGCACTCGGTTGGTAGTTGAAAACAACCTGATCGGCAATACGCGGCAAACTGGCATTGATGGCAGTGGCCTGCATCAAGGCATGCTGGTCAACAACCGCATCATGCTGACGCCCGAGTACGCCATCAGTATTCGCAACGAACAACGCTTGAGTGGTCCCTTGCAACTGACGGGCAATTACCTTGAACAGATCGGCAAGGCGATGATTCGTGTCGAGGGGGTCAATAATCTGGTGCTGGGTGAGAACCATTTCCAGGTCAACGCCCTGCAACAGAATCTGCTGATTGGCGACCTGTTGCCCTTTCAGGCCGAACTCCTAGAGCTGACCTTGAAAGCCGACTGTCTGGTGGCTGTCGATATGGCCCAGCCCGCAGCTCAGGATCGGCTGCAACTGGTCTGTCCGAAACGTAGCTAAGAGGGCACTGCCCAAATCACCGTATTGCACTAGCTCGGCAACCGGGCTACAAGCGTTACTCCACACCAGAGCGCCGATCTGCGCGCTCTGTGTCTGCCTCCCGGCGCTGAATAGACCATAGACTTACTCGATGCAGCGACACATGGCTGCTGTCGCCTTTACCCCTGCCCGTCACCTTATTCCCGCCGTTCAAAGTCCTGCCGTCAGTAACTCAGCGTTGCAGCTCATTGAGTTGCCGCGCACCTATGCCGCGCACCTATGCATAGTGGCGTTTTGATCCGCGGGTTGTGCCCGTTATCGGGATGTTCGAGATAGTTCAATAAATACTTGGCAGCAGCATTTATTGGTCTACCCTGTCGGTGCACTACCGAACAAAGCATGTGCTTTTCGCGCAGTTTTATCGGTAGTGGCCAATACGTTCTTTAACTAATCAAGGATTCCAAGTTTCGCACTACCAAGATGCGGTCGGTATGCAAGAAGCCCTGCGAAGCGCTTTTAACCCAACCTACCCATAGAGGTAAGATTATGCCGACGAAGCACCCCCTGACAACAGGTGTCACCCTGTTGCTATGCCTTGGAATGACATTGCCTGCCGCAGCCGCCAATACTATCTGGCCTGCCCGTGAAACCAGTCAATCAGCAATGATTGGCGACTACCGCGCGGTCAGTTGTCCGCAAGCACCACCAGAACCCTACACCGGCCATCTGCAACTGGACAGCAAGTACGATCAGTCCGATGCGAGCAAAACCACACTGACCGACCTGTCGCGCGACACCCAGCGCATACGTGATCAAGTCGATGCCTATCATCATGGTCTGAATGAAGGCATTAGCCGTTTTGAGCGGGCCAATAGCCCTGCTGAGGTCAACCTTGCCTTGGGCTGTCTTCACACCTGGCTGGAAAGCTGGGCTAGGGACGGTGCGCTGTTGAGTTCCAATATCAGTGGCACCGGGCGTGCCGTGCGCAAATGGTCGCTGGCAGCCATCAGCAGCCGCGTGCTCAAGCTCCAGGCCCTGACCAACAAGCGTTATAGCGTGACGGCTGTGCAGCGAAACTGGTTACAGCAGCTCAGTCAGGCGGTTATGTATGATTACGGCCCGCGGCAAACCCTCGAGTTTGACTGGTTCAACAATCATGACTATTGGGCGGCCTGGGCTATCACTGCCACAGGCATGGTGCTTGACCGCAATGACTACCTGCATTGGTCAGCAAGAACCTTTGTTCTTGCCCTCCAGCAGATGGAGCCTGGCGCGGGGGGCTATCGATACCTGCCCCTGGAAATGGCCCGTGACAACCTGGCGGTCGATTACCATCACTATGCTCTGGTGCCACTGGTGCTTATGGCGCAAACCGCCGAGGCTAATGGCAGGAAACTGACGCGGGATGAGTGGTTGCGCCTTGGGGAGTTAGTCAACCTCGCCGCATTAGGTGTACTGCGTGAGGGATCGGTTAGCGAATTGACCAGCAGCCAGGATAGGGTTTCCAGCCACAAGATGGTCTGGTTGCTGCCTTTCCTGTCGATGCAACCCAGGCATGCGCTGGCGTTGGAGTTGTACAGCCAGGTAGGGAGTGAGGTTGGCTATTACGGTCAAGTAGGTGGCGATTTGCGCCCATTTTATCCGGATATCAATTGATCTCCGGAACCTTGCCTACCATCAAATACCGCCTCAGTGGTCTTGCGCGTGGCGAGCCAGGCGGCTAATCCAACAGCAGGGCGCCGAACAGGGAGCTATGGCGTACCTGCTGCCCGGCGCGCAGAATGACCAGCACGCCGCAGCAGTCCAATTGCGGTTATGCTGCTTGTCTCATGGCGCGTGGCGCGCCTGTTACAAGGACCTATCGGCATGATCTCGAAGTGGCAATGGTTACTGGCGCAGCTAACGCGCATGCTCTGGGTACGAGCGAGCTTCTTTGCCTTGCTGGCGGTGGCTGCGGCGCTGCTGGCGTTGGCCGCAGAACAGGTATTGCCCGAAGGTATGCCGATCAGTATTGGCGCCGATTCGGTGGAAACCATCCTCAATATCCTGGCCAGCAGCATGTTGGCGGTTACTACCTTTTCTCTGACGGTCATGGTCTCCGCGTACGCTGCGGCTACCAGCAGCGTCACGCCGCGCGCCACGCGGTTGTTGATGCAAGACACCACCACCCAGAACGTACTGGGCACCTTTATCGGATCTTTTCTGTTTAGCCTGGTGGGCATCATAGTGCTGAGCACCGAAGCCTATGGCGAGCGTGGCCGTGTGGTGCTGTTCGGCTTTACCGTACTGGTTGTGCTGATCATCGTCATCACTATCTTGCGCTGGATTGAGCATCTATCGGTATTCGGCCGGGTAGGAGATACCACCAGCCGGGTGGAGCTTTGCGTCAGTCAGGTGTTGACCGAGCGGCGTCGCCACCCCGGGCTGGGCGGCACTCCGGTGGCGCCCGTGCTGCCGGACATGAGCGACGAGGCGCATCCGGTCAAGGCGAACTGGGCCGGATACGTTCAGCATCTGGATGTGGAGGCGCTGTCAGCTTGCGCGCAGAAGCATGAATGGCGCATCTGGGTCGCCTGCCTGCCGGGTAGCTTTGTTACCCCAGGCCAGACCCTGGCCTGGCTCGAGGGGCAGGTGGCTACTGATGCTCAGGAGGCGGCCAAAGCTTTTACCCTGGGTGTAGAGCGCTCATTCGACCAGGACCCGCGGTTCGGCTTGTCGGTACTGGCGGAAATTGCCTCGCGGGCGCTGTCACCGGCAGTCAATGATCCTGGCACGGCGATTGATGTGATCGGCCGCGGGGTGCGGCTGCTAGGTGAGTACAGCAGTGGCGATACCGATGAGGCAGAACAATTGATCCGCTGTCCAAGGGTGATGGTGCCCAGTCTGGATCTGGCCGATCTGTTCGCCGATCTGTTTGCGCCCATCGCGCGTGACGGTGCTGGCCTGATTGAAGTGCAGATGCGCCTGGGCAAGGGACTGCTGGCGCTGGCGGAACAAAGCGAGGCGGCTGCTGAACCCGCCCGAGAGCAATTGCAGAGAGCGCTATTGCTGGCCGAACAGGCCCTGCCGTTAGAGCAGGACAGAGCACGGCTCAGGAAATTGACTAGCTAGACTACTCGATATTCTGCACCTGCTCGCGCATCTGTTCGATATAGACCTTCAGGTCTACTGCGGCCTGGGTGCTGCGGCTGTCGATGGCCTTGGAGCCAAGGGTGTTGGCTTCGCGGTTGAACTCCTGCATCAGAAAGTCCAGGCGTCGGCCCATGGCCTGCTTGCCGTTAAGTACATGACGGGTTTCGTTGACGTGGGTTTCAAGGCGATCCAGCTCCTCGGCCACGTCGATCTTCTGCGCCAGCATGACCAGTTCCTGCTCGATACGTGTGCCGTCCAGCTCCAGGCGCGCCTCGTTGAAGCGATCAATCAGCTTCTGCCGGTGCGCCGCCAGTAGCTGGGGCATCATCGCACGCAGGGTAAGCACCCGTTCGCTGATGGCGTCCAGGCGTTCCTCAAGCAGCTTCTTCAGCTCCGCACCCTCACGGGCGCGCTGGACCTTGAGTGCTTCCACGGCCTGATTGAACAACTCGCTAGCGCGTTCGGGCAGATCACCCAGACCGGTTTCGCTGCCACCCAGAACGCCCGGCCAGGCCAATACCCTGAGCGGGTCGATAGGGGCAGGGTTATTTAGTTGCTGGCCTACTGTGGCGGCGGCAGCGAGCAGTTGCGTCAGCAGCGGCTGGTTGAGGGTCAGTTGCTCCTGATTCTGGCTGGCGGGGTTGAAGCGCAGTGTGCATTCCAGTTTGCCGCGCGCAAAGCTCTTGCGCAGGCGCTCACGCAGGGGGCTTTCCAAGTCGCGGAAGGCGTCGGGCAGGCGCAGGCTGGGTTCCAGGTAGCGGTGATTGACCGAACGAATTTCCCAAGCCAGGTTGCCCTGATCGGTACTCAGCTCGCAACGGGAGAAAGCGGTCATGCTGTATACCATCCTGGGCCTCTGTTAAGCAGGTGAGAGGGCTCTAGTGTAACCCTCCTGACGCGCGGGTGTCGCCCCGGTCCCCAGAGCCGTATAATCAACGCACAACTACTCGCAGTACTTATGTATTGAAAACATGAAACGACCCAGCGGCCGCGCAGCCGATCAGATGCGTCAGGTTACCCTGACCCGCCACTACACCAAGCATGCCGAGGGCTCGGTTCTGGTGGAGTTTGGCGACACCAAGGTGATATGCACGGTCAGTGTCGAATCCGGAGTACCGCGTTTTCTGCGTGGTTCGGGGCAGGGCTGGATCACCGCCGAGTACGGCATGCTGCCACGCTCCACTGGCGAGCGCATGCAGCGCGAAGCCAGCCGCGGCAAGCAGGGCGGTCGCACGCTGGAAATTCAGCGTTTGATTGGCCGCTCCCTGCGCGCCGCGGTAGACCTGAAAAGCCTGGGTGAAAACACCCTGTATATCGATTGCGATGTGATTCAGGCCGACGGCGGTACCCGCACTGCGTCCATCACTGGCGCCTGTGTGGCCCTGGTAGACGCCCTGCGCGCCATGAAGCAGCGCGGCGCAATCAAGAAAATCCCGACGGTACAGATGATCGCAGCCATTTCGGTCGGCATCTACCAGGGTGAAGCGGTACTGGACCTGGATTACCCCGAAGACTCCGCGGCCGACACCGATCTGAACGTGGTGGTGACCGACAAGGGTGGCTTTATCGAAATTCAGGGCACCGCAGAGGCCGCCCCGTTCAGTCCGGAAGATCTCAATGCTATGCTGGCTTTGGCCAGGCAGGGCGTTGATCAGTTGTTTGCCCTGCAATTGGCTGCGCTGGAAGACTGAACCGAAGCTCTGGCTTGAGGCGTTTGGCCAGGTCTGCAAGAGATATCCAATCTGAAGCAAGGAGAGGCAGAACATGACAGATGACATACAGCGGACCGTTGACCCAACTTCGCCAAATGCTGAGGCACGCAAGTGGGCGTTGATCGCTCACCTGTCGGGCTTTCTCGGTTGCCTGGTGCCCTTTGGCAGCCTGATTGGCCCTTTGCTGGTCTGGCAGTTGAAGAAAGACCAGGACCCCTTTATCGATGATCAGGGCAAGGAAGCACTGAACTTCCAGATCAGCGTGGCTCTGGCAGCATTGCTTTGTGTGCTGCTGATGGTGGTGCTGATCGGCTTTGTGTTGATCTGGGGGGTTATCATTGGTGCTGTGGTGCTGATGATTATTGCCGCGATCAAGTCCAACGAAGGTCAGGCTTACCGTTACCCGTTCTGCTGGCGGATCATCAAGTAGCGGCTAGCTGGAAAAGCTTCGCTGCGGGGCTGCGGCTCCTGCCGGGTGGGCTCCACAGCGGGGCTCGCTCTTGTGGGAGCGCCGGCCCCGGCGCGAAGGGCCTCACTCAGATACTCAAGGTCCAGTCATAATCAATCACCACCGGTGCATGCTGTGAAAAGCGTGCATCGCGGGGGATCTGGGCATTGTTGACGAAGCGGCGCAGGCCGGGTGTCAGGATCTGATAATCAAAGCGCAGGCCCAGGTTCAGGCTCTCTGCCTGTTCGCTATCAGGCCACCAGCTGTACAGCTCAGCTTCACGGGTCACTTCACGCAGCGCATCTACGTACCCCAGGTTGCCGAAAATCTCATCCATCCAGGCCCGTTCCGGGGCCATGAAGCCGGGCTCGTTCTGGCAATCGCGCCAGTTCTTCACGTCGAGCTTGAGATGTGCGCTGAACAGAGAGCCACAGTAGATGAACTCACGACGCTTGCGGCGCTGCTTGTTCAGGTACCCGGTGAAATCGTTCATGAACTTGAATTTCTGGTTCAGGTCGGCATCGCCGCCACGCCCGGAGGGCAGTAGCAGACAGCCGATACTGACCTTGTCGAAGTCAGCCTGAATGTAACGGCCATAGCGGTCCGCCAATTCGAAATCCAGACCCATGATGATGGCCTTGGGAGCGGTCTTGGTATAAATGGCCACGCCGCCCTGGCTGGGCACCTCGGCCTCGAAGCAATACTGCCAGTAGCCATCGATCCAGTAGGGATCCTGTTCCAGTTCGGGGGCAGTGACACGAATATCCTGCAGACAGATTACGTCCGCATCTTGTGCGCGCAGCCAGTCAAACAGGCCCCGGGACGCGGCGGTCTCGATACCGTTGACATTCAGACTGATGATTCGCATGCATGGCTCCCCCAAAATCGAGAGTGTATGATAACCGAGCTTGAAGGCATTTTGTTAAGAAGAGGACGGGGATGCAGGAATACCAGCGGGAATTCATACGTTTTGCACTGGACCGACAGGTCTTGAAGTTTGGCGAGTTCACGCTGAAATCAGGGCGCAAGAGCCCCTATTTTTTCAACGCTGGGCTGTTCAACACTGGCTCATCGCTGGGTCGCCTGGGCCGCTTCTATGCCCAAGCCTTTGTACACAGCGGGCTGGACGACGTTGACGTGATTTTTGGCCCGGCCTATAAGGGCATTCCCCTGGCTGCGGTGACGGCCGTTTCTCTGGCTGAAAGTTTTGATCGCGATGTGCCATACTGCTACAACAGAAAGGAAGCAAAGGACCATGGCGAAGGTGGCACGCTGGTAGGTGCTCCGCTCAAGGGCCGGGTGTTGATAGTCGATGATGTGATCACCGCAGGCACCGCCGTGCGTGAGGTCATGCAGATTATCCGTGCCGAAGGTGCCGAGCCTGCAGCGGTCATGATTGCCCTGAATCGCGAAGAGCGAGGTCAGGGAGAGCTATCGGCCATTCAGGAAGTCGAGCGTGATTTCGGCATTCCGGTTGTCAGCATTGTGTCTCTGACCCAGGTGCTGGCCTTTCTCGAGGAGGACGCCGAATTGCGCCAGTATCTGCCAGCAGTACAGGCTTATCGCGCAGAGTACGGTATTTAGGTAGGGCGGACCTGTCATCAGGCTGCCTGGCCATGCAGCCGGAGCCCAGGCTCCAAGGACAGGGTGGTACCTATCATGATGTTGAGGTCGTTCATTTTAGTTGTTACGGGTCTGGCCTTCAGCGCCTCTGCGCTGGGTCAGGCTCCGCTGTACCGTTATGTTGATGACAAGGGCGTAACGGTGCTCGACAACCGCGTGCCACCCGAGTTTGTCAGCCGCGGCTATGAAGTCCTCGACAGCCAGGGCCGTGTTCGCCAGGTCATCCCCGCCGCACCTACCGCCGAAGAAATTCAGGCCAGTCGCGAAGCCCGCGCCGAGCAGGCCCGGCAGCTGCAGGTGGATACTACCTTGCTACGCATGTACAGCAGCAAGGCAGACCTGGATCGGGCCCACGCGCGCCAGCTGGCGCAGATCGAGAACCTGATCGAATCGACCGAGAACAGTATTGCTTCACTCCAGGTTCAGCGTGAGGAGCTGCAGCGTCGCGCTGCGGTGCAAGAGCGCGCTGGCAATGAAATCAACCCGCAGGTGCTCAAGGAATTGGCCGATGTGGACGCCGAAACACGGCGCCTGGAGCGCTTGATCAGTGCCAAGACTCTGGAGATAGAAGAGGTCAGTGCCAGCTTCGCCATTCAGCGCGCGCGTTTGGGCTTCTTGCTCGGCGACAAGGGTGATGCTGACGCCGAGACCAGCGCCAGCAACTAAGCTTCTCAGCTTTGAACGGCGCCCTCGGGCGCCAGGGTCTCGAAGCCGCATACCGCATCGCGGAACGCCTGCGGTATGGGACTGGGTCGGCGGCTTGCCTGGTCAGCGTGTACATAGACAATCTCGCCGTTGACCAGCAGCTCGCCATCGCGATAAATCCCGATCAGGAACTGCATACTCGAATTGCCCAGACGGCTGATGCGTACATGCACATCGAGCATATCGTCAAAGCGCGCTGGTGAGCGGTACTCGAGCAGGGTTTTAACGGCAAAGAAATCACTGCCATTGGCACCGGTTTCGCCGCTATAGGTCTGACCCATGGCGCGGAAATACTCGGTAATGCCCACATCGGCAAAGGTCAGGTAATGACCGTTGAACACAATCCCCTGCATGTCTGCCTCGGCCCAGCGCACCCTGAGCGGGTGGCTGAATCGGAAATCGCTTGTCTGCATTCAGATATCCTGCGGCTTGTTGGTGATCAGCGTGCCTACGCCAGTGTCAGTGAAGATTTCCAGTAACACCGCATTAGGTACGCGACCGTCGACGATTATGGCGCTGCTGACGCCGCCCTGGACCGCGTCCAGCGCACAGCGGATCTTTGGCAGCATGCCGCCATAGATGGTGCCATCGGCAATCAGCTCATCAACCTGGGCGGTGCTCAGGCCGGTCAGAACATTGCCGCTTTTGTCCATCAGGCCGGCAATATTGGTCAGCAGCATCAGCTTCTCGGCCTGCAGGGCTTCGGCGACCTTGCCTGCTACCAGATCGGCATTGATGTTGTATGAAGCGCCATCTGCGCCCACACCGATAGGTGCAATCACCGGTATGTAATCATCCGATACCAGGCTGTTGATCAGTCGGGTATTGATCTCGACCACTTCACCAACATGGCCGATGTCGATGATCTCCGGTTTGTCCATGCCGGGGGTGTTGCGTGTGACCTTGAGCTGCCGCGCTTTGATCAGGCCTGCATCCTTGCCGGTCAAGCCAATGGCGCTGCCGCCGTGTTGGTTGATCAAGTTGACGATGTCCTTGTTGACCTGGCCGCCAAGGACCATTTCCACCACATCCATGGTCTGGGTATCGGTAACGCGCATACCCTCGACAAAGCGGCTCTCGATGTTCAACCGCGCCAGCAGATCACCGATCTGCGGACCGCCGCCATGCACCACGACAGGGTTGATGCCCACGGTCTTCATCAGCACGATATCGCGGGCAAAGCTGTTTTTCAGCTCCTCGCTTTCCATGGCGTTGCCGCCGTACTTGATCACTATGGTCTTGCCAGTGAAGCGCTGAATGTAGGGAAGCGCTTCGGTCAATACCCGGGAGACCTGGGTGGCAGCGTCACGGCTCAACATGATGTTAGTAATTCTCCTGAATCAGTCAGAATGTCAGTTGCAGATCGCTGGCAACCGCTGCCAGCTGTTCTCGGAACAGTTGCTGGATACGCTCCAGCTCCTCCTGCTTGTCCGCTTCAAAGCGCAGGACCAGCATGGGGGTGGTATTGGACGCGCGCACCAGGCCCCAACCATTGGGGTAGTCCACGCGAATGCCGTCGAGGGTCGAGACCTTGCCCTGGCCCCAGTCGGCTTGCTTCTTCAGCGCGTCGATCAGCTCGAACTTGCGTGCCTCGCCGACGTTCACATTGATTTCCGGAGTCACGATACCGGCCGGATACTTGTCGAAGATCTCAGCACTTTCCTGTTTGTTCTGCGTCAGGATGGACATCAGTTCCAGCAGGCGGCAAGCGCTATAGAGGCCGTCGTCAAAGCCGAACCAGCGCTCCTTGAAGAAAATATGCCCGCTCATCTCACCACCAAGCAGAGCACCGGTTTCCTGCATCTTGGCCTTGATCAGCGAATGGCCCGACTTCCACATCAAGGGACGCCCGCCCATGCGGCTGATCAGCGCTGGCAAGCGGCGCGAACACTTCACATCGAAGACAATATCGGCGCCAGGATGACGGGTAACGATATCCTCGGCAAACAACATCAGCAAACGATCCGGGTAGATCATTTCGCCGGTGGCGGTGACCACGCCCAGGCGATCGGCATCGCCGTCAAAGGCAATGCCGATATCGGCGCCGCGTTGTTTGACCTGGGCAATCAGCTCCTGCAGGTTGTCGATGTTGCCGGGGTCCGGATGGTGGTTAGGGAAGTTGCCGTCCACCTCGCAAAACAGCGGCGTCACTTCACAGCCCAGCCCGGTGAGCAGTTGCTCGGCGATGACACCGGCTACACCGTTGCCACAGTCGATCACCACCTTCAGCGGGCGCACCAGAACCACGTCCTCGGTAATCTGCCGACGGTAGGCGTCGAGCAGATCAAGCTGCTGACGGCTACCCGCGCCTTGACTCAGATCCTGTTCGCGGATCCGCTGGTGCAGGGCGGCAATACGCTGCTCGGACAGGGTCTGGCCAGCTATGACGATCTTCAGGCCGTTGTACTCGGCCGGATTATGGCTACCGGTGAGCATCACGCCGGAGGTGGCTTCACTGGTATGGGTGGCGTAATAGAGTACTGGTGTCGGCACCATGCCCAGGTCACTGACGTGACAGCCGCTTTCGATCAGGCCGCGAATCAGTTGCTCCCCAAGCACCGGGCCGGACAGGCGGCCATCACGCGCCACGGCAATCTTGTTCTCGCCAGCGGCGATGGACTCGGCGCCAATGGCGCGGCCCAGCCAGTAAACGGTTTCTTCGGTCAGCGTCTTGCCGACCACGCCACGAATATCATAGGCGCGGAAAATCTCGGCGGGTATTTCCGGGATCTTGTTGGCCGGTTGACCAAAAGCGCCGCCGTCGTCATCGAGGATATCGATATCCAGAATGTCGTTGCTCTGGAACAGCGGATTAACCAGTGTTTCGTCCGGCTTGACCTCGCTGGTGCGGCGGGTGGTTTTTTCCCGTTCAGGACTGGGCCCCAGAGTGCGACTGCTACCCTTGGCCAACTGCAGAATTTGCTGGGCCACTGGCTCCAATGGCGGCAACTGCAAGCCCGCAGCCTTGTGGCCCTGGGTCAGTTGCGCCAGCACGTCAGCGTCGCTGCGCAGCGCCGATGCCCAACTGCGCTGTAGCCACCAGAGCCCGGCCAGCAAGCCGAACAGGGCGAGCAGTGCGGCGGCCAGCAGCAGCAACGGATTGATCAGGCCGCTACTCAGGCCCGGGCCAGGGCGGAACTCCACGGCCCAGGCCGGGTTGCTGCTGGTCACCACATGGCCCTGCCCGGAGCCGCTACCCACTTGATAGAGGGTTTGGCTGGTCGCATCGGGAAAGGTCTGGGTCAGGGTCAGTTGACCGCTGTCGTCTGGCAGTGGGGGCAAGGTGCCAATCAGGCGCTGTAAATCAAAAATGGCCACCAGGGTGCCGCCGATCGGTGCGTTGTCCGAGGCCCGCAGGGGCTTGACCACATAGAGTCGCCACTCGCCACCGACCGGGTGAACTTCCATGTGTACCGGCATATTGCGTTCGGCGCGGCGGATCATGTCCAGCGCTGCGAAGCTCAGGGGCGCCTGGGGGTCGTCGGTCACTTCGGCGCGGCCGATGGCATTGGTGTAGATCGCCAGGCTGTGTGCCAGGTTATAGCGCATCATGCGTTGCATGGTAGCGCTGCCGCCTTGTTGTAACGCTACCTGCAGTTGCGGGTTGGCTGCCAGCCGCGTCAGGTCAGCATCCAGTTGTTTAATGCCCTGATTCAGCGCACCCACCTGCTGGGTAGCGTAGGCCTGGGTCATATCATTGCGATAGCGCTCGCTGCCCATGCCGTAGAGGGCTATCCAGATAGGTACGGCGGCCAGCGCAAGGCCCACCAGTGCCATCAGCAGTGGAATCAGTGTGCTGGGCAACACTGAGCCCGACTTTGTTGTTTGTTGTTGTTTGCCGAGTTTTATCACTGGGTACTGCCTCCCTGCCCAAGAACATGAGTACAGCTCAATGACTACCAGTATGGCCGAATCCGCCACCACCACGCTGGCTGTCATCAAATTCACTGACGATCTGCAACTGTGCCTGCAATACCGGTACCAGGACTAACTGAGCGATTCGCTCACCCGGCTCAATGGTAAAAGCCTTATTACCCCGGTTCCAGCAGGATACCATCAGTTGCCCCTGGTAATCCGAGTCAATCAGACCAACCAGGTTACCCAACACGATACCGTGTTTATGGCCCAGACCCGAACGCGGCAGGATCATGGCCGCCAGCCCCGGATCGGCGATATGAATGGCTAGCCCGGTGGGTAGCAGCTCGGTCTGGCCCGGGTTCAGGGTCAGCGGCTGGTCGAGCAGGGCGCGCAGGTCCAGCCCGGCTGAGCCCTCGGTAGCGTAGTCCGGCAAGGGCCACTGGGTGCCCAGGCGCGGGTCAATTATCTTCGCTTGCAACTGGTGCATGGTGCTTCCTTAGTTACGGTCATTGGCGAACAAGCCAGCCAGATGGCTGACGATCTGCCGCGCCAGCTTGGTCTTGCTGGTGCTGGGCAGGTTGAGCTCATGCAGGGTGCGGTCGATCAAGGTTACTGCGTTGTTGTCGCCATTAAAGCCGATACCGGCCTGGCTGACATCATTGGCCACGATCAGGTCGAGATTCTTGCGTTCTAGCTTGTCCCGGGCGTAAGCCAACAGGTCATGGGTTTCCGCGGCAAAGCCGACGCACCAGGGTCGCTGCTCATGCTGGGCCAGGGTAGCGAGGATGTCCGGGTTGCGCTCAAGCAACAGTTGCATACCATCGTTACTCTGCGGATCTTTCTTCATCTTCGCGTTGGCGACCTGGGCCGGACGGTAATCGGCAACCGCCGCCGAGGCGATGAAAATATCCGCGGGCAGGGCGGCGAGGCAGGCCTCCAGCATGTCCTGGGCGCTGACCACATCCACGCGTTGCACCCGGTTCGGTGTCGGCAGATGCACCGGCCCGGCTACCAGTGTGACGCGGGCACCGGCCTCGGCAGCCGCTTCAGCCAGGGCAAAGCCCATCTTGCCGGAGCTATGGTTGGAGATATAGCGCACCGGATCAATGGCCTCACGCGTGGGCCCGGCGTTGATCAGTATGTGCAGACCCGCCAGAGCGCCGCGCTCGAAGCAATCGGCAACCTGCATGGCGATATCGGTAGGTTCAAGCATGCGGCCGGGGCCTATGTCGCCACAGGCCTGCTCACCGGCAGCGGGCCCGAAGACCTTGACGCCCCGCTGCAGCAGGGTATCCAGATTGGCTTGGGTAGCGGGGTCGCGCCACATGGCCTGGTTCATCGCCGGGGCGATGGCCAGGGGCGCATCGCTGGCCAATACCAGGGTGGTCAGCAAGTCGTCGCCGCGGCCCTGGGCCAGGCGAGCCATCAGGTCCGCAGTAGCGGGAGCAATCAGGACTATGTCGGCCCAGCGCGCCAGCTCGATATGGCCCATGGCGGCCTCGGCAGCCGGGTCAAGCAGATCGCCATGCACCGGATGCCCGGACAGCGCCTGTAAGGTCAGCGGGGTAATGAATTCACGGGCAGCCTGGGTCATCACCACGCGCACTTCGGCACCGGCATCGCGCAGCCTGCGTATCAGTTCTGCGCTCTTGTAGGCGGCAATGCCGCCACTCACGCCGAGTAGAACCCGCTTGTTCAACAACCGCTGCATGCTTGACTCCTGAGGCCGTAACGTTCGGCAATCCGACCACGATAGCACATGGCCGCTACTGTGCCGCGACCGCCACTGTCGACCAGTGCGCGGGCAGCTTCTATAATTGTCGCATAATACACCGCACGAACAGGAAGTACGTGCCTTGCCCGCAAGGATAGCCCATGCCTATTACCGACTGGCCGGTGGCCGAGCGCCCCCGCGAAAAACTCCTCAATCCGGGTGCTGCCGCCCTGTCCGACGCCGAACTTCTGGCGATCTTCCTGCGTACCGGCCTGCCGGGACGCAGCGCCGTAGACCTGGCCCGCGACCTGTTGCAGGACTTTGGCAGCCTGCGTGCACTGCTGCAGGCAGACCTGCAGGGCTTTTGCCAGCACGCCGGGCTTGGCCCAGCTAAATACGCCCAGCTGCAAGCGGTGATGGAAATGGGCCGCAGGCATTTATTCGAGGAGCTCAAACGTGGCACGGCACTGACCTCGCCCGGTGCCGTGCGGCAATATCTCAGAAGCCGCATGGCGCATCTGCCGCACGAGGTCTTTGCCTGCCTGTTTCTGGACAACCAGCACCGGGTGATTGCTTTTGAGGAGCTATTCCGCGGTACCTTGGACAGCGCCAGCGTTTACCCGCGTGAAGTGCTCAAGCGTGCGCTCGCGCTTAATGCCGCGGCCTTGATACTCACGCATAACCATCCGTCGGGTGTAGCCGAGCCCAGTCAGGCCGACCAGCTACTCACCCGGCGGCTCAAGGAAGCGCTGGCACTGGTGGATATTCGCGTGCTGGACCATCTGGTGGTGGGGGATGGCGAGCCGGTTTCCTTCGCGGAACGGGGCCTGCTCTGAGGCAACAAATAAGCGAAAGTCATTGCTTGCGCTGCCTGCTTTTGGTATAAAGCTCCGCTCTTCTCGGGGCTGCGCCTGCACAGATGTACATGCAGGTCGGCAAAAAGGCTTGCCCCGGCTGGAAAACACATTTTTTATGGCTTCCAACCAGTTCGGGTTGGGCAAGTGGTTGGAGAGGGTTAACCATGTCTCGAGTATGTCAGGTGACCGGTAAAGGTCCAGTGACTGGGAACAACGTTTCCCACGCTAACAACAGAACCAAGCGTCGTTTTCTGCCTAACCTGCAGCACCATCGTTTTTGGGTAGAGTCAGAGAAGCGTTTTGTGCGTCTGCGCACGTCCACCAAGGGTATGCGTATTATCGACAAGCGCGGCATTGATGTCGTCCTATCGGAAATGCGCGCCCGTGGCGAAAAAGTTTAAGGAGCAGTCCCATGCGTGAATTGATTCGTTTGATCTCCTCTGCCGGTACTGGTCACTTCTACACTACCGACAAGAACAAGCGTACTACTCCCGATAAGATCGAAATCAAGAAGTTCGATCCGGTTGTACGCAAGCACGTGATGTACAAGGAAGGCAAGATCAAATAAGGTCTGCCAACCGCATAAAAAAACCCGCTTCGGCGGGTTTTTTTATGCCTCGGATTCGAGCCGGGTTACTGCTCGCCACCCACCGCAAAGTTGGGCAGCCGATCAACCGGCTGGTTGAAGGCGAAGGGGATGGAGATGGTGTCCAGTCCTACGTTCTTCTGCACCACAAAGTGCAGGTGCGGGCCGGTGCTGTTGCCGGTATTGCCGGACTTGGCCAGCAGGGTGCCGGCGCTTACGCGCTGACCTTCGCGTACCACTACAGAGCGGTGCTTGAGGTGCAGGTAGACGCTCATGGTGCCGTCGTCATGCAGCAGCCGCACAAAGTTGCCTGAGGGGTGAGTGCCGCGTCCGCTCTGGTTGTTCTCCGTACGAATCACCACGCCAGGGCGTGCCGCAACAATGGGCGTACCCTCGGGCATGGCAATATCAATGGCATAGCGGCCCTTGGGCCCGGTGTGGCTGTAGCGCCCGCCAGGGCCCTGAGTAACGCGAAAGGGGCCACCTTTCCAGGGCAGTGGATAATCCACCAGCGAGTGATGAGATCGCGGATCACCCACGGCATGGCGCAGCTTGTAGCTATAGCTGGGGGCTCCGGTACCGGTGGGGGCCAGGGTCAGCAGGCGGATCTGCTGCTTGGGTTGCAATACCCAGCGAATGGGTTTGTCTGGCACGCCGATCAGGTGTTTGGCTGACTCGATACTCAGCTCCACCTCGACCGGGGCGAACAGTTCATTGTGCACAATCAGCGTTTCACCGCCGTCATGCTTCTGCGTGGTGACAAACACCTCCTTGTCGAAGGTTTCCACCATATCGTCACGAAACACGAACACCTGCGCGCCCTTAACCTTGCGGTCGGTGTAGGTGACGATGCCGTTGTCGTCTACGTACTTATAGATGGTGGAAGCCAGTGCCGGGCTTGCGAGAAGCAGGGCCAGGACGGTAAAGAGGGTCCGCATCCTTTGCAACCTCAACTGTTCTTGTTGGTTTAAAAATGGATATAAAGTAATAAGAGGTCAAATATTAACCAAGTTTGCGGGTCATTGCGACCCGCAAACCATTACTGCGTTCAGTGGCTTGCCGGGACAGGCTGCAGCGAATAAGTCCGCAGGGTCTGGGCAAAGTCCTGCAACGACTTGATGCCGCTAGCCTCGGCCTGCTGGCACCAGTCACGCAGAGCCTGCAACATGTCATGGCCGTTGGCGCTGGTACGGCCCCAGATCTGCTGCAGCGCCAGGCGCTTCTCGTAAATCACCTTGAGCGGCTGGCTCTGGGCCAACACCCGCTGCAGGCGCTCCTCATTCTGGCTGTCGAGCAGACTGGTCTCACGGCTGAGCAAGCCCTTGGCACGGCGGAACAGATGCCTTACCGACTCATCGACCCGCTGCATCTCCTGCTGCACCAGCGGCTTGATAACCAGCTTGCGGTACTGCGCCATGATCTGAAAGCGGTTGTTGAGGATCGCCATGGCGGTATCCATATCCAGCGACTGCTTGCCCGGTACGCGGTGGGCGATGGGCGCGGTGCGGCGTACCTTGGCCAGGCCGAGCATGCTGAACAGGCGTATCCAGGCCCAGCCCATGTCGAACTCCCACTTCTTCACCGACAGCTTGGCGGAGTTGGGGTAGGTATGGTGGTTGTTGTGCAGCTCTTCACCGCCAATCAGAATGCCCCAGGGCATCAGGTTGGTGGCCGCATCCTTGCACTCGAAGTTGCGGTAGCCCACAGCGTGCCCCAGGCCGTTTACCACGCCTGCAGCAAACACCGGGATCCACATCATCTGCACCGCCCAAACGGTCATGCCCAGTACCCCGAACAACGCCAGGTTGATCAGCGCCATCAGGGTTACACCGGCAATCGGAAAACGGCTGTACAGGTTGCGCTCGATCCAGTCATCCGGGCAGTTCTTGCCATAGATACGCAGCGTTTCCTCGTTTTTGGACTCCTCCATATACAGCTCTGCACCCTTGCGCAGTACTGTGCTCAGGCCTTTATGGACCGGGCTGTGGGGGTCTTCGGGGGTTTCGCATTTGGCGTGATGTTTGCGGTGGATAGCTGTCCACTCGCGGGTGTTCATGCTGGTAGTAAGCCACAGCCAGAACCGGAAAAAGTGTTGCAGGGCCGGGTGCAGCTCAAGTGCACGGTGGGCCGAGTAACGGTGCAGGTACACGGTCACACTGACGATGGTAATGTGCGTCAGGACCAGAGTAATGGCCAGGATTTGCCAGCCGCCGAGTTGGAGTAAACCTTCATACCACATAGATAGTAACTACCTCGCTCAAGTGCTCCGGAAAAATCCCGGTTCTTTGATTATGGACCAGAGTGCCGAGAAATGACACGACCGCCAATCTATCCAGCCTGCTATATTGATAGCGATAATCTACCAACAATCGAGTGGTCACATGACCCCAACCCGAAGCGCCTGGCATATTGCCTTGCTATACATGACGGTCGCGACGCTATGGATACTCTTCAGCGATCAGATGCTGGGTGTCCTGGGCATGGACGAGGCGACCCAGCAGCGCTGGCAGACCCTCAAGGGGCTGGTCTTTGTGCTGGTCACCGGCGGGCTGCTGTTCTTTTCCTCACGTAGCCATCTGCGTAGCCGCCACCTTCATGAGCGCGCCCTGCGCCGCAGCGAACAGCGGTTTGATCTGGCCATATTGGGTTCCAATGATGGCGTCTGGGACTGGGATATAGAAAGTGACCAGTTGTACTTCTCCGACCGTTGCAAGGCCATCATCGGCTATCCGCCGGAATTCTGCATGGATATGCGGGAAACCTGGCTCAAACACCTGCACCCGGAAGACCGTCAGTCACTGATCCACAGCTTGCAAGAGCACCTGCGTGGCAATCTGGATCGCCTGTCCCACACCCATCGCATACGGCACCGGGATGGGTGCTACGTATGGGTACAGGCCAACGGGCAGGCGGTGCGCAACGCCGATGGTCGGGCCACGCGTATGGTTGGCATAGTGCGGGACGTAACCCGGCAGCGGCTTGACAATGAGCGCCTGCAACAGGCTGCAGTGGTGTTCGACAGCACCAATGAAGGCGTGGTGGTCAGCGACGCGCGCAACTATATTCTCACCGTCAATAACGCCTTCTGCCGTATCACCGGCTACTCGCGGGAAGAGATCGTCGGTCACCGGCCCAACCTGCTCAAATCCGGCTGGCACGACGAGCACTTCTACAAAAGCCTCTGGCAGTCACTCGAGAGCAAGGGTAACTGGCAGGGTGAAATCTGGAACAGACGCAAGAACGGAGAAATCTACCCCCAGTGGCAAACCATCAACGCCGTGCACGACCCGGAAGGCAAGCTGACGCACTACGTGGCAGTGTTTACCGACATTTCCCAGCTCAAGCAATCGCGCAAGGAAATCGATTTTCTTGCCCATCATGACCCGCTGACTCGCCTGCCCAACAGGCTGTTACTGCTCGACCGCCTGGGTAGCGCGCTGATCCGCGCCAAGCGCAATGAAAGGCGTCTGGGCGTCATCTTCATTGATCTGGACCGTTTCAAGAACGTCAACGACAGCCTCGGCCACAGCGCTGGCGACGAACTGTTGCGGGTCTCCGCCGAGCGCATGCTGCGCCTGTGCCGGGAAGAAGACACTCTGGCACGCCTAGGCGGCGACGAATTCGTCATGCTGGTGGAGAACATAGGCACCCCCCAGGACATGATCCCCATTGCCCGGCGCCTGCAGCGTGGCTTCAGCCGGTTTTTTAATATCGACGACCAGCGCATCTACCTCAGCGCCAGCATGGGCATGAGTGTCTACCCAGAAGATGGGCAGGACAGCTCCGAGCTGCTGAGAAATGCCGACGCCGCCGTGTCCCAGGCCAAGGAAAACGG
Organism: Pseudomonas sp.; assembly: GCA_046291745.1. Lineage (GTDB taxonomy): Bacteria > Pseudomonadota > Gammaproteobacteria > Pseudomonadales > Pseudomonadaceae > Halopseudomonas. The sequence goes on from JBKBSI010000009.1 coordinate 29,526, forward strand.
GCGCAATACTTATGCCTACTACACCGAAGCCCTGACCCTGCGGGCGCGGCAGCAGATGGCCCTGGAGGCCGACCTGCACCAGGCCATCAAGCTGCAGCAGCTACGTGTTTACTACCAGCCGCAGATCAACCTGCGCACCGGTCATATCTGTGCCCTGGAAGCACTGGTTCGCTGGCAGCACCCGGAACGCGGACTGATCCCGCCAGACGAGTTTCTGCCCGTAGCCCAGCATGTCGGGCTTTTGGTCCGTATAGACGAATACGTACTAAATCAGGCCTGCCGACAAATGCGCCAGTGGCTGGATGCGGGTTATGAACTGGAAGTAGTGGCCGTCAACCTGTCCGGCTCATCGCTGGACCGGAGCGATGTGCTCACCAGCGTCAAGCAAGCACTGAGTAACGCCAACCTGCCCGCCGAGCATCTCGAACTGGAGGTCACCGAGAGCGAAATCATGCGCCACGGCGACAGCTGTGAAGATAAGCTCGACGCCCTGCGCGCAATGGGCGTGCGTCTGTCGATCGATGACTTTGGCACCGGTTATTCCTCCCTGTTGCGCCTCAAGCGCCTGCCGGTCAACAGCCTGAAGATAGATCGGGGCTTTATCAGCGACCTGCCCGGCGACAGCAACGACAGCGCCATTGCTCGCGCCATCATCGCCATGGGGCAAAGCCTGCAACTGAGCATCGTCGCCGAAGGGATAGAAACACCCGCCCAGCAGGAACTGCTCAAGGAGATGAACTGCGACATCGGCCAGGGCTATTTGTACAGCAGGCCGCTACCTGCAGAGCAACTGGAAACGCAGTTGGCCAGACGAGGCGTATGGGAGCAGGTGTAACATAAGTTGTACAAGTTAGAACTAATTGTACAAACCCTGTACAAAGGTAATGCAACTCACATAACCCGTCCTCTGGAGGATTCTATGTTTGCATTAACCCAAGGTTTGACTCAGCGCGTACGCTACACCCTGCTGGCCCTGTTCAGCGCCAGCGTACTGGTTGCCGCCCCTGCATACGCGGGCAGCCACGGTGGCGACAAAGCCAAGGCCGACAAGCCCGACATCGTTGATACCGCCATCGCTGCTGGCAGCTTCAGCACTCTGGTAACGGCCGTGCAGGCCGCTGACCTGGTAGACACCCTCAAGGGTGAAGGCCCCTTCACCGTATTTGCTCCCACAGATGAAGCCTTCGCCAAGATCCCCCAGGCTGACCTCGAGGCCCTGCTGGCCGACAAGGACAAGCTGACCGCAGTGCTCACCTACCATGTTGTAGTCGGCAAGGTAATGGCAGCAGACGTGGCAGGCATGACCAGTGCTGAAACCGTACAGGGCAGCTCACTGACCATCAGCACCACCGATGGCGTCATGGTGGACGATGCCACAGTCGTTACTACTGACATCAAGGCCAGCAATGGCGTGATTCACGTGATTGATACTGTATTGATGCCCTGAAACCAAGGGTAGGGGCTGGTAGTCAGGGGCAGGCTTAGGCCTGCCCTTTTTGTATTCTTTTTTCGAGGTTCGGTTTGCCCTCACAGGCGGCCCCGTCAACCGCCCGCAAAGACTTCGAGCCGCTTGTTTGCGCAACTTCTTGCGCACTTAGCCCGTTGAATCCAAACAACTTTAATTTGCACGACGAATGGCCTGGCCAATTTTCTGTTTTGTCTACTGGCTCACATCACCCGGCAACCTGTTCTGTAATAATCAGCGCCTCATCGGATGACAAGGAACATAGGATGTTCGCCCCAGCCAACCAGGCCGACTTTACTCTCGATATCCCCGGCATCAGCCACGACTTCAAGGTCCTGTCCTTTGAAGGCGTAGAGCGCATCAGCAAGCCCTATCGCTTCGAGCTGGTCCTGGTCAGCGAACGCCCTGACCTGGATATCGACACCCTGCTGCAGCAGCCCGCCTTTTTAAGCTTCGCCGGACAAGGCAAAGGCA